>JBLHZD010000032.1:0-19752 GCA_047631095.1 Alphaproteobacteria bacterium | reverse complement strand
TTCAAGACGCTGACGATCCGGGGACGAAACTGTGAAAGATATTCCTGTGCGCATACTCCAGATTTGCACATAATAACCTTACAAGGAATCCCGCTTCGGACTCCTTTGTTCCGGCCTATCCACTAGCGACCCTGAACACGCGCCCTCGTTGAGGGACGCCTAGATATTACTGAAAACAATAGTGGTATATTAATTATCGATTTCAAAAATTAAATCTTCTGGCGTTATCTCTCCCTCTGATCTTAAATATCTGAAAGAGGAGATGAGTATGACAACGCATGAAGTGCTGGCCCGCGAAATTAACACCCTTGTTTTTGACCAATACGGCACCGTTGTGGATATGCAAACGGATTTGACGAAATTGGTCGCGCCCTTCCTGAAAGACAAAGGCTGGGAGGGCGAGGCGCACCGGTTCGTCACCTGGTGGCGGCGAACGCATTTTGAAAATTCTATGATTGATTCGCTGTGCGACCGCGGGCATACGCCGTACCGCCAGATCGGCCATCGCGCGGTTTCCTATGTCATGGATCGTTGTGAAATTTCATACACGCAGGACGACGTGCAATGGCTGGTCAGCCAGATCGAGGTTCTCAAGCCCTTTCCCAACGTTATCGAAACCCTGCACGCCTTGCGCGACGGCGGCTATAAACTGGCGATCCTGTCCAATGGCGACCGCGACATGCTGGAGGCCGCGAAGCCTCATATTGGCTTCCCGTTCGACCATGTCATTTCGGTCGAGGAAGCCGGGTATTTTAAACCGCATTGGAAAACCTATGCGAGCGCGGCGGAGATCATTGGCGAAGACCGCTCCAATTGTCTTTTTGTCGCCAACCACGCCTTCGATTGCATCGGCGCAAAAGCCTTTGGCATGCGCACGGCGTTTATCGACCGTCGCAAGCGCCCGTTTGGCGAAACGCCCCATGAGGCGGATGTCATCATCAAGGATTTCAAGGAACTCGCTGACGTTTTGCTCTGACCAAAATGCGGCGGCGCCAGAGAGATGATTAAGCTCGGAGATAATTAAGCCCGGAGATAATTAAAAAGGAAGGCGTTTATGAATCTGCGGCGAATTGACCTGAACCTGCTGGTCGCGTTCGACGCGTTGATGCACACACGCCATGTTTCGCGCGCCGCCGCGCATCTTGGTATTGGTCAACCCGGCATGAGCGCCGCGCTGGGGCGGTTGCGCCAGCTATTCGATGATCCGCTTCTGGTGCGCCAGGGATCCGAAATGGTCCCGACGGAGCGGGCGTTGGCCCTCCAGCCGGACATTCAGAAATTGCTGCGCGATGTTGAAAATATTCTGGCGCCGCCGCAGGCGTTTTCGCCCGAAACCAGCGACCGTGTTTTTCGCCTGCGGATGTCGGGTTTACTCTCCGTACTATTGCTCCCCGCACTGGTTGGACACGCCTCCCGAACAGCGCCGCATACGCGCTTCGATATTACGCATTTATCACCAACCGCAACCGTCGATGCGATGGAGCGCGATACGGTCGAGCTGGCGGTGAGCACAGGACTCAACATTCCAAAATCAATCTTTAAACGAGACCTGTTCGAAGACCGCGTCGTTTGCGTGGCGCGCGGCGGTCTTGCGCTCGCACCCCATCTTCGCGACGCCGGTACCTTCGCCAGCCTGCCGCAAATTCGCGTTTCACAAAGCCCCCTCGACAACCGATTCGCCGACCGGCAACTGAACGGCTTGAACCTAAGCCGCAACATCGCGCTCAGCGTTCCCCATTGGTTGGCCGCGCCGGAAATTCTTATGGCGAGCGACCTGATCGCGGTAATGCCGGATTCGATTGCGCAAAAACTGACGACGCGCCCGGGGCTCACAACATACGCCCTTCCGTTCCTGGAGACGGCGTTTCATTGGTCGCTGTATTGGCACCAGCGCTACGACACGGATTCCGGCCACAATTGGCTTCGTCAGGCGATAATCGATGACAGTCGGACGCTGACGCCGTCTGGGTGAATGTGGCGGAACCTCGCCAAACCCTTCCGACTTCGTTTACACTTAATTTATGCCTTCGCTCCTATCGTGGTTATACTATTCAAAAACTCGGCTGAAATGACGCCTCAAATGGCAAATACCCCTGACTCCCGGTTAATCAAAACAAATTGGCGGCGGGACCTCGTTATCGCAGTTCTCGTCACGGTATGCGGCACGCTCGCCCTCGGATCCGTCGGTGCGTTCGAGCACCTCCAGCAGTTTTTACAATCTCATGAAGACTCAGAACTGGATGAAGGCTTTCTGGGCATCATAATTCTCATGCTTTCATTCGCCTGGTTCGCCTGGCGACGCTGGCGCGACGACGTGGCGCAGCGCATGGCGATGCTCGAAACGCAAATCGAAGAACGAGAGCGGGCGGAAGCCGCCACCAGCGCAAGCGAGGCGCAATTGCGCGGCGCAATCGATACGATGATGGAAGGCTTTGCCTTATTCGACGCGGATGAGCGCCTGGTCATCTGCAATGCGCCATTTCGGGAAACTCTTCCCGGGCTCGACGCGCTTGGCGCCCTCAAACCAGGTGTCTCATTTGAGGAAATATTACGCATCGGCGTTGAAAACGACCTCGTACCGCCCACTTACACCAGTGATGAGCACTATATTTCCGAGCGATTAAACAGAATCCGCAACCCCTCCGGCTCTTTCGAATTTCAGACCTCGCATAATGAATGGATCCGCGCCGAGGAACGAATAATCGCCAGTGGCGGCACCGTCGCTATCCGAACGAACATAACAGAGCGTAGACGCGCGGAAGTCGCGCTTCAGGAAAGTGAAGCGCGCCTGAGAGACGCAATCGACGCAATGTCTGAAGGATTCGCCCTGTTCGATTCTGACGAGCGGCTGGTGATATGCAACCAGCCGTACCGCGACACCCTCCCAAGGATTAACGCGCTTGGAATCTTGGAACCAGGCGCTCTATTTGAAGATATTCTCCACGCCGGCATCGGGAAAGGATTCACCCCGTCCGTATATAAAGATGGGGATGATTATTTGAAACGCAGGCTGAATAGATTTCGTGACCCTACCGGTCCCATCGAATACGTCACATCCAACGGGCAGTGGATCAGGTTCGAAGAACGAAAAACGTCAAATGGCGGCACCGTTGGTATTCGCACCGACATCTCTACGCGTAAACAGGTTGAGGAAGCACTGCGGATCAGTGAGACCAATTTAAGATCAATCGTCGATAATTACCCCTATTCCATCACATTAAAAGACCTGGATGGTCGCCATATTCTCGTCAACAACACCTACGCCAAGTCCAGAAATGTAACCCCTGAACAGGCCATTGGCGCCCTCACACAAGACCTGGATGCACCGCAGCATTCGGCGACGGTCGCATTGCATGATAAAGAGGTCATGGATAAGCGTGAAACCGTCCTGAAAGAGCGGGAAACGATATTGCCCAATGGCGAAAAGGTGACGCGGGCGGTCATCAAATTCCCGACCTTCGATTTTGACGGCCAACTGACGGGCCTTGGCACGATCAGCACCGATGTCAGCGCGCTCAAACAGGCTGAAAACGCCTTGAGAGATAGTGAAACATTGCTCAAAAGTATTATCGACAATGTCCCATCCGCGATCCTGGTGAAGAGCGTCGAGGGTCGATATATCCTGGTCAACAAGGTCTTTGAAGAATGGTACGGCATTTCATCGAAAGACGCTCTGGGTAAAACCACGCACGATCTGTTTCCAAAAGAATTCGCCGACATCGTTACGGCGACGGACCAAGAAACAGCACGTCTCAAAGAGACGGAGTCAGTGGAAACCGACTTTCCCTTTGCGAACAGCAATCTTGAGCGAATAGTTTCTACAAAATTTTTCATCCCTGGCGCCGAAGATAACGCCATGTCTGTCGGTACGATCGTCACCGACATCACCCAACAGCGGAAATCGGAAGAACAGCTTCGTCAGGCGCAAAAGATGGAGGCGGTCGGTCAACTGACCGGTGGGATCGCGCATGATTTCAACAATATTCTCGGGGTCATCATCGGCAATCTTGATTTCCTGCATGAATCATTGGCCGACGATGCGGATAAACTCTTAATTCTGGAGAACGCGGTGCGCGCCGCCTTACGCGGTTCAGACCTGACCCAACGCCTTCTCGCTTTTGCGCGAAAACAGGCGCTGGTGCCGGAAATAGTCGACTTGAATCAGCTTGTGCTGGGCATGACGGAGCTCTTGCGACGCACCTTCGGCGAGACAATCACGATCCGGTCGAATATCGCGGCAGGGCTTTGGCCAACGGAAATTGACCCGGCGCAGTTTGAATCCGCCCTGCTGAATTTGGCGACAAACGCCCGGCACGCCATGGCCAATGGCGGTCAACTGGTGATGGAGACCGCCAATATCATCCTGGATCAGGATTACGCCGATCAACATGAAGGCGTCATCCCAGGCCCTCATGTCATGTTGGCTGTATCCGACACAGGCGTCGGTATGACAGACAATGTCCTGGCCCATGCGTTTGATCCGTTCTTTACAACCAAGGACGTCGGAGAAGGCAGCGGGTTGGGGTTGAGCATGGTCCATGGATTTATGCGCCAATCCCAGGGACATGTTTCCGTCTATAGTGAGGTGGGCGTCGGCACCACGGTCAAATTGTATTTCAGCGCCAAGTCTGACGCCGGAGCCACCCAGGCTACCGGGGCCGCCGAAGATGTCGGCGCCACCCCGAATTTAGCAGGGCCCCCCGCCCAATTGGATGAAACCATTCTGGTCGTTGAAGATGATGCAGACCTTCGACAGCTCACCGTGGCCATCGTATCTCATCTGGGATATCAGGTCCGCGAAGCGTCAAGTGGACCCGCCGCTTTGGCGATCCTGGCGGAAGAAACGCCGATTGACCTGTTATTCACCGACGTGATCCTGCCAGACAACATGAATGGCGCCGAGCTGGCCGCGAAAGCGCGACAGCAACGACCCGCGCTCAAGGTGCTCTATACATCGGGATATAACGAGAACGTCATCGTCCACAACGGTATGCTCGATAAGGACATCGCCTTAATCTCCAAGCCCTATCGACGTCAGGAACTGGCCCAGCGTTTGCGCGAAATTCTGGATTCGGGGGACGAGGGGGACACATAAGATCCGTTATCGCGCCGCCTCTCATGACGCCATCATGATCGCGACATTCCCCCTTTTCCGCCCTGTCCCGACATAGGCGTGCGCCTCGGCGATCTGGTCCGGCGCGTACCGTCGGTCGATATACGGTTTAAAATCACCTGTCTCCGTCAGGATGGCGAGGAACTGTAAATCCTCCGCGCGTTCCGGGGCATACCCACCAAGGCCCTTGCGACCGCCGCGCTTTGGCGTTGTTATCATACGCAGGAGTTGAAACAAATCGGCGGAGACCAGAAGAAGCCGACCGTTCTCCTTCAACGCGCCCTTGGCGCGCGCATAGGTCACTGTCCCCGTCGTATCGAGAATGATGTCATAGGTTTCCTCACATTGTGCAAAATCCGTCACCGTATAGTCGATCACCGCATCGGCGCCAAAGGGCGTCACCAGGTCCAAATTCCCCGTACTGCAAACCCCCGTCACATGCGCCCCGAAATATTTCGCCAGTTGGACGGCGGCGACGCCAACGCCCCCGGATGCGCCGCTGATCAAAACCTTGTCGCCCTTTTTAATTCCGCCCTTGTCCTTCAGAAAATTAAGCGCCGTCGCCCCGCCGAAGGAAATCGCGGCGGCGGCTTCAAAACTAAGCGCCGCCGGTTTTGGCGCAATCGCCTTATCTTCCGCCAGAACGCAATATTCGCCATAACCACCAAAACCGCCGCCAGGATAGGCGAAGACAGGGTCGCCAATTGCAAACCGACTGACTTTCTCGCCAATCGCTTCGACAACCCCGGAAAACTCTGTGCCCAGAATGGCGCGCCGGGGCCGCCGCAGGCCGAACACCAACCGTCCAATGAACCCGAATCCGGGCGGCAAATCGAGACTGCGCGCCCGATAATCGCCTGTCGTGACGGTCGTGGCCAAAATTTGCACCAGAACTTCGTTGTCCCCAGGCGTTGGTTTTGGCGCGTCCTGAAGATTAAGAACCTCCGGCGCCCCGTATTCCTGATACATAATTGCTTTCATCGCATCGCCCTCCCATTGATCCGCCGTTCATGTACCGGTGTTATATCGATGCATTTTTACAAGATACATTGACTAGTTCTGTTCATTTGATATGCATATATGCATGAATTGGCGCTCTGTAAAATTTGACTGGAATCGGGCGCGCGCCTTTTTGGTAACCGTGGAAGAAGGATCCTTGTCTGCGGCGGCCCGCGCGCTCGGGTTGACGCAGCCGACCCTGGGCCGTCAGGTCAGCGCGCTGGAACGGGAACTCGGCGTCATCTTGTTTGAGCGCGTCGGACGGGGATTAACGCTCACGCCGAGCGGGCTGGATTTGATCGATCATGTCCGCGCCATGGGCGAGGCCGCAACCCGTATCTCCCTGTCCGCATCGGGCCAATCCCAATCAATTGAAGGCACAATCCGGATCAGCGCCAGCGAAGTCGACGCCGCGTGCCGGCTTCCCGCGATTGTTGAACGACTTCGCACATCGGAACCCGGCATCGACATCGAGATCGTCGCGTCCAATGCGGCCAGTGATTTGAGTCGTCGCGAAGCGGATATCGCGATCCGCAATTTTCGCCCCACCCAACCCAATCTGATCGCCCGAAAAGTAAAAGATCTGGCCGGTAATATATACGCCGCGCCCGCCTATCTGGAAAAACTCGGCGGCCCCAAAACAACGTCCAGTTTGAACCAGGCCGATTTTATCGGATTTGACCGAACGGACGCCCTGATCAACGTGTTAAACACGTTCGGCTTTTCCTTGACCCAACGGAATTTTCCAATCCTTTCGGAAAGCCATCTCGTGCAATGGGAGTTCGTCAAACAGGGCATGGGCGTGGGGATCATGGCGCAGGATATTGGCGATAACGAACCTCGCGTTCAACGGGCCTTGCCAAATTTCGACCCCATCATGTTTCCCATGTGGCTGGTCTCGCATCGCGAGCTGAATACAAGCCGCCGGGTCCGTCTGGTGTTTGACCTGCTCGCGGCTGAACTCGACAAAATAACGTAGCGCCTCACGCCTGTTGCGCGCCCTATACAATTTCCTTGTTGGAGCCTTCGATCTCTAAATCCGGCGCATCGGTGCGGGGATTACGATAGCGCGAGCGTCCCTGGCTGTGATGGCGATCCGCGACCTTGTAGCCAAGCGCATCTTCAGCGATCAGAATTTTTTGCACATTCGCCGTACCCTCCCCGGTGAAGAACAAATCGGCGTAGGATTTGAGCCACGAGATGCGCGTTTCCGACGCCAGCCCGTACCCGCCGAAAATTTGTTGGCCCTTATCGGCGCAGAGCTTGGCGGTTTCCGACGCGTGGAATTTCGCAATCGCGGCGATCCTGTTTGTCGCCTCGCCTGCATCCGCCCGGCGCGCGGCGTCATAGACCAGACCACGCGAGGCCTCAATCGCCACCGCCATGTCGGCGATGTCGGACTGAATCATTTGAAAGCGCCCAATCGCCTGCCCCCGCACTTCGCGCGCGTTGGCGTAGGCGACGGCGTCTTCAAAACAGGCGCGCGCGACGCCCAGCGCCTTGGCCGCAACCGTGATCCGGCCAATCTGCAACGCCTGCATGACAATCCGGAAGCCATCGCCTTCTTCACCCAGACGGTTTTCCACCGGCACGACGAAATCATCCAAAAACACCGCATTGGTCCGCAGCGCCTTCGACAACCCATGCATTGCGATGGGCTGTGCGTCGAAGCCTGGATATTTTTTCGGCTCGACGATAAACGCCGTCACGGAGCGCGGATCGTCCGGATCGGTTTTGGCTAACAACACCCCGACATCGGTCTCGTTCGCCATGGAAGCGAACATCTTGGAGCCGGTCAGCCGATAGACGTCGCCGTCGCGCTTGGCGTGGGTTTTCATATTACCCAGCGCGTCCGACCCACCGCCCGATTCGGTCAACGCCATCATGCCAATGGTTTCTCCCGCCAATAGACGCGGCACGTATTTCATGACCTGCGCCGGCGTTCCCGCCGTGTAGATGCAGTATGGACAGGTCGACCCCTGCTGGTTGTTGCACGACGCGAACCGCGCATCGCTGCGCGCCAGTTCTTCAGAAACCGTAGCGCTGGCCGTGAACCCCATATTCGAGCCCCCCACAGATTCCGGAAAGACGGTCCCGTAAAATCCGGCTGCACCGGCCTTCTTCACCAAGTCGCGCGGGAACTCACCGCGCCGTTCGTAATCGTCGAGAACAGGTTTAACTTCAGTTTCCATGAACCGGGACAGGCTGTCCCGCAACATTCGAATTTCCTCGGGCAATGCGTCGTCCATCATTCGCCTCCCTGATCAATACGCCGTCGGTTAATCGTATTGTCTCTACAGGGTTTGTCCAGACATGCCGCACCGCCTCGCTCAATTCTCCAAAAACGACGAGGGCGCGCCCAAGCGTGGCGCCGGCGGCGCAGAAGCGCCGCGACCGTTCAGGATTTTACGTCGCGCGTGGATTGCGGCGCGTCGGCGGCCGGGTCGGCGGCGATCCCGACCCCGTAGGCGATGCCGAGCTTGCTGACGAAAGACGCCAGATTTTTGGACGCGACGTTCACCGCAACAAGATGCACCTCGACGTCGTTCCAGACTTTCAACAATTTGGACAACATTTCGTTTCGGTCGGCGCCGGCGCTGATATCACGCAGGAACGGTGCGGAAATTTCCACATAGGCGCCGTGCAATTGCCGGGTTTTGGAAACGGCGGTGGAAAAATTCATCAACCAGATCGGGATATATTTCTCCAGCAATCGATAGGCCTGTCGCGCCGCAGTGGACCGTCGGGCGCTGATATCCAGCCCTGAGGGCCGAAACCCAACCTTCCGCCCTGCCGCGTGAGCCTCTGCGGCGATATCCGCCGCCGCCCCGGATTCCAGCGTCGGCAAACAGATATCGATGATCAATGTCGGGCCTGGATCCGTGGCGGCAAAGGCGCGTTGCGTTATCGTGCGGTCATGGCGCGCGCAAAGCGTTTGATGCGCCGCCACATCCAAAATTCGGTCCACCGGGACCTTTTCATCGCCAAAGATCAGCGCGCCATGAGCCAGTTGTAACTCCACCGCCCCCGACGCCAACAAATGAACGGCGCGGAAATCTATCGCGATATCATCATTATCGAGCGCTGTTTCAACAAGGGAGATCGCCTGTTGGAGTTCTTCTGAAACATCGCTAAGTCGGTTTCCGCCAAACGCGACGCCGTTGCGAATGGTTAGGCCAAATTTGTGGCAAACATGGGATAGCAAGCCGCCGAGCGTTTGCGGATCCGTATCGTCCGTGTCTAGCGCCACGCTTTCCGCATGGGCGCCCAGCTCATCTTCGGAAACGCCCATCTTGTCCGCCACGTCGACAACGCTGGCGACAAGGTCTTCCTTGTTCACATCCAACGCACCCAACACGCCATAGCTGCCCGCGCCCAAACGCCCAACTTGCCCGTCCACCGACGCTTCGCTCAACGCATCCTCGATTGAATTTCGCATATCCCGCGCGCCGTCCGCGCCAAGCCACGCGTTCAACGCCGTATCGCGCAGGCCGCCGAAATCAATCATCAGCATTTGCATCTCCGGGGCGTCGGACAGCCCCAGACGTTCGGCGACCCCGCTCAGGAAATCCGCTTTGGCGACGGGGCCCACCTGCGCCGCCACGCCTTCGGCCATGGCGAACCGGGCCCAGTATTTATCCGGACCGGCGGGCTCCAGCGTTATATCAAACAGCGCGTGTTCATCAGCGCTGGTTAAAACGCGTAGGCCGTAAACCACTGTCGCCGTCTGATGCGATGCGGTATTCAAGGCGTCGCGAATTTTTGGCCGATCATCTTCCGCAAACAGCTCAAACAGGGGTTTGACCTGCACCGCCGCCGCTGGCATTCCCGCAATACTGCCAGACCCCGCGCTAAGCTGGCCCTGCCGGTCCGTTAGCACCGAAAATGTATCCGCCATATCGCACCACTTCTCGTATAATCAGGCCCCTGCCGCCAATCGTAAGGACCCCGCCTTCCCTGTCCAGCGCTATCCGCCGCCCACGGCGTCCTTTTTTTTATTCTCGTGCGCGTTACCATGGATTCTGATCCGAGTTTCCAACTCGAGATTAGAGCCCGTAAATCAAGCGCGGATATCGCGTTACAGCAAAAGGGGACGTTCATGGCGGATCATCTTCAAGTGGACATCGCGGAGGGGATCGCAACGCTGACCCTGAACCGACCGGAAAAGCTCAACGCCTTCACCAACGACATGCTCCATGGCCTGGTCGCTGCACTCGATGATTGCGATGATCGCGACGATGTGCGGGTCGTCATCCTGACGGGCGCCGGGCGCGGATTTTGTAGCGGCGGCGATGTGGGAACCATGGGCGAGGCGGCGGACAACCGCCCCCATATCACCAAAAAACGCATATGGCGCGATGTGCAGGCGTTTCCAAAACGACTGGCGCGGTTTGAGAAACCGATTATCGCTGCGGTCAACGGCGTCGCCGTGGGCGGGGGTATGGATCTGGCGCTGGCCTGCGATATTCGCGTGGCGTCCCGCGCCGCCCGATTTGCGGAGACTTACGCCAAAATCGGCTTGGCGCCGGGCGGTGGCGGCGCGTACTTTTTGCCCCGCATCGTCGGCAAGGCGCGCGCGCTGGAACTGCTCTGGACTGCAGAATTCATCGACGCGGCGACGGCATTGGAGATCGGGCTGGTCAACCATGTGTACGAAAATGCGGATTTGATGACCGAGACGCGGGCGCTGGCGATGCGCATCGCCGCCATGCCGCCGCTGTCGGTTCAGCTTATCAAACGGGTGGTGGAGCAGGGGTTGAATACGGACATGGCCACCGCGTTTGACTTGATCAGCTCTCATATCGCCGTGGCGCGCGCCGGGGTGGATCACCCCGAAGCCATCGCCGCGTTCAAGGAAAAGCGGCCCGGCAAGTTTCAAGGGTATTAAACCCACTTAAAATTCGTTTCAGGAGATTTTAGTTATGAAGACATCGGTTCATATCGGTTGGCGCTCGCTGAGCGACTTTCAGTCCACCGTCGATTTTGTCCGCGAGGCGGAAAGCCTGGGCGTCGATTGCGCCTGGGCCAGCGAAGCGTGGTGGACGGACGCCGTATCGCCGTTGGCCTATCTGGCGGGGCAAACCACCAAGATCAAGCTGGGATCGCATATCATGCAGATCAGCGCGCGAACCCCGGCGATGACCGCGATGACCGCACTGACCCTGAACGGCTTGTCGAACGGGCGGTTTATTCTGGGGTTGGGCGTCAGCGGCCCGCAGGTTGTCGAGGGCTTGCATGGCCTGCCCTATAAAGGACCCTTAACGCGGCTCAAGGAAACCGTGGACATCGTCCGCACGGCGTTTCGGGGCGAGAAAATTCAATACGAAGGACAATACCACCAACTCCCCCGACCCGGCGGCGAGGGCAAAGCGATACGCCTGCTGCACGAACCCGCTGACATTCCAATCATGCTGGCGACGCTGGGCCCCAAATCACTGGAGTATACAGGCGAATCCGCCGATGGCTGGCTCGGCACGTCGTTTACGCCAGATCATCCCGAAGCGTTGTTGTCGCATATCGAGCGCGGCGCAAAATCGGCCAAGCGCCTCTTGTCGGATATCGAACTTCAGGCCGCCTGCACCGTCGCCATCGGACAGGATGTGGAAGGCATGATCGAAGAGCAGCGCGCGAAGGTCGCCTTTCAAATGGGCGCGATGGGATCCGCCAAAACAAACTTTTACAACGAAGCGGTGCAGCGCGCGGGATATGCGGAAGAAGCCAAGGAGGTTCAGCGTCTGTGGGTTGACGGTCAACGGGAAGAGGCGCGCCGCCAGGTGCCCGACGACATGATCACCAAATTCGGCGCCATCGGCACGCCGGAGATGGTCCGCGAGCGCTTTAAGGTATACAAAAAAGCGGGCATCACATCGCTCGCTTTCCGCTTCACCGATAGCGACGCGACCGCGAACATCGCACAGCTGGAACAAGCGATGGACCTCGTGCGCGACATCTAGGCCAACCGAACGCATTTTGAACATAGGGCGTGTAAATATGGAAAACCCGCAATCCGCCGGATGGAGAGACTTCCCTCGATATCCTGATCCGTTGATCGAAACGCTAGATGAGCGTTTCGAAAAATACCGCATCTTCAGCGCGGCGGTGGAGCGCCTGCACACCGGGTGCCGCTGGACGGAAGGCCCGGTCTGGATTGGCGATGGCCGCTATCTTTTATGGAGCGATATTCCAAACAACCGAATCCTGAAATGGGAAGAGGAAACCGGCGCCGTCAGTAATTATCGCCGGCCGTCCGATTACGCCAACGGGCACACCCGCGACCGGCAAGGCCGCCTGATCACCTGTGAACATGGCGGGCGACGGGTGTCACGCACCGAGCATGACGGCACCATCACCACAATCATGGCGGATTGGGAAGGCCGACGGTTGAATTCGCCCAACGACGTGGTCGTCAAGTCAGACGGCTCCATCTGGTTCACCGACCCGGTGTTCGGTATTTTGGGGAATTACGAAGGTCATAAATCCGATCCGGAGTTGCCGCAATGCGTCTATCGGGTCGATGGCGACACCGGCGCCGCGTCGATTGTCGCCGATGATGTTCTGGGGCCGAACGGGCTGTGTTTTTCACCCGATGAATCCATTCTCTATATCGTTGAATCGCGCGGCGAACCGCATCGAAAAATTCTGGCCTTCGATGTGGCCGATGACGGGACGCGCATCACCAACAAGCGCGTATTGATTGACGCCGGACCAAAAGGCACGCCCGACGGCATGCGGTGCGATATCGACGGTAATCTGTGGTGTGGCTGGGGCATGGGGGACGCAGACCACGATGGCGTCATGGTGTTTGCGCCGGACGGCGTCGCCATTGGCCGTATCGCACTACCGGAACGCTGCGCCAATGTCTGTTTTGGCGGCCCCAAACGCAACCGGCTGTTCATGGCCGCTAGCCAATCGCTCTATTCGCTCTACGTCAATACCCAGGGCGTTGCGGGCGGTTGAGCGACCAAAATTGCGAAACACTTTCGAGGGGAACCAAGATGAGCAACGCAGCGATGACGGATAGCGACCCCAGCATTGTCGAGGCGGAATTGAACTACATCGTGGACGACGGAAAACCGTCCATCCGCTATATTGATTGGCCCGAAGAAGAGCACAAAGCCCGCATGCCGGTCTACCAGCCGCGCACAATGACGATTGCGAACGGCCGTGTGACCGGTGGCCCGTTCACATTACCCGACCATGGTTTTACACTGGTGAGCGCGCCCACTGCGGTGATCGATTTCTTCGACGAGGAAGACGTGAAACGGGTGTATTATCCGGAAACCGAAGCGTTGATAAAGGCGCAAAGCGGCGCCAAACGGGTCGTTGTCTTCGACCATACATTGCGCACCGCCGACCCGGCGCGCCATGCGCAAGGCTGGATTCGCAATACGGTCAAGTCGGTGCATAATGATTATACGGAACGCTCCGCGCCAAAACGGTTGCGCGACATTTTACCCGCCGATGAAGCTGAGGCCGCGTTGAAAAAACGTTACGCCATCATTCAGGTATGGCGCTCCGTCGCGCCGCGTGTGGAGACCGAGCCGCTGGCCCTGTGCGACGGCGCCACCATCCCCGCAACCGGCTTCATCTCCAACCAGCGGCGATACCGCGACCGCACGGCGGAGACCTATCACATCGCCCATAACCCGGCGCATAAATGGTACTACTTCCCGTTGATGACGCGCGATGAGGCGCTGGTGTTCAAGGTCTTCGACACAGACCCATCGGCGGGCGTGCGCTTTACCGCGCACACCTCGTTTGACGACCCGACCAGCCCCGCGAATGCGGCGATCCGCGAAAGTATCGAAATGCGGGCCTTCGCGTTCTTTTAGACAACCGCATCCAATTATAAGCGCCCCAAGCGCCCCATGACCGAACGCCCGCCCCACGACGGCCCGCTACCCGCGCCGCAACGATACTTTGTGCTGGGCACCGTGACGCTGGCGACGATGTTGACGGCGATGACCGCGACAATCGCCTATGCGGTCCTGCCCCAGATGCAAGGCGCCATGTCGGCGACGCAGGATCAGATCGCCTGGACCGTAACCTTCAATTTGATGGCCATGGCCGTGGCGACGCCAACGACCGGCTGGCTCGCCAATCGATTTGGCCGCCGCAATCTGTCGCTGTTCTGCGTCACCGCCTTTTCCGCCACAGCCGTCCTGTGCGGCGCGGCGGACAGTCTGGAGGAACTGGTCGCCTATCGCGTCTTACAGGGCTTGTTCGGCGCTCCCATCGTGCCCCTGTCCCAGGCGATCATTCTGGGCGCCTTTCCTATGAACCAGCGCAATCTCGCCACCGCGATCTGGGGCATGGGCGTTGTGTGCGGCCCCATTTTCGGGCCGACAATCGGGGGATATGTCGCTGAGGCCTATAACTGGCGCTGGGCGTTTTACATGATCCTGCCGATCTGCATCGTATCGATTTTTCTGGTTTGGGTCTTCGTCACCGATAACCAGCGCGTGGCGGGCCGCCGCATGGACTGGGTCGGTTTTTTGGCCTTGGCGGCGTCGATTGCGTGTCTGCAATTGATCGTCGACCGGGGCGAACGGCAGGGCTGGTATGATTCGCCGGAGATCATGCTGGAGACCTTTCTGGCCGCGGTGTCGTTCTATATTTTCCTGACCCACAGCTTCACCACCGACCAACCTTTCCTGCCGCCCCAGCTCCTTCTCGACCGCAATTTCGCGCTCGGCCTGTGCTTCGCCGTCATCTTTGGCGCGCTGTCCTTTGTCCCCCTGGCGCTGCTGCCGCCTTTGCTTCAGGGCTTGCGCGGATTCCCGGATTCCCTGATTGGCGCTGTACTGGCGTTTCGCGGCATCGGCAGTTTTCTGGGCAGCGTCGCCATTGTGGCGATGGGGCGGTTCGACCCCCGAATCAACCTCGCCATCGGATTTGGACTGCAAGCGGTAAGCGGCGTGTTGATGGCGCAATTCGATCTGAACCTGACGATCTGGGACGCCATGTGGACTAGCGCCGTGCAGGGCTTTGGCAACAGTTTTTTATGGGCGCCGTTGACGGTGCTGGCGTTTGCGACCCTTCACCCGCGACAATTGGGCGAAGCGACGGCGGTCTTTCATCTCTGCCGCAATCTGGGCAGCGCCATCTTCATATCCATCTGCGTGGGCGTTGCGGTGCATTACGCCAGCGTCAACTATTCGGAAATGTCGGAGATTCTGACGCCGTTCAACGAAATCTTCCGCTTCCCATCCTTGTCCGGAGGGTGGACGCTTGACGATGTGCATGGCATGTCGCGATTGGGGGATGAACTCACACGCCAATCATCGATGATTGGATACATAAACGCCTTTTATGTGTTCTCTGGTCTGGCGCTGTGCGTCATGCCGTTTATCCCCATCCTGCAGCGCCCTGTCCGGTAAATAGCGGGCCTGTTTCGGGTCGCCTTTCTGAGGCCTTGCGCCGCATGGCCCTTGACCGCCCCGACCCGTCGCGCCACCCTGTACGGCCTCCCCGATTATATCAGGAAAAAACCATGCCGCTGAGTTTCACGCCGTTAACGCCCGTTTTTGGCGCCCGCGTCACCGGAGTCGATCTGTCGCAACCGATGACGGACGCGCTGTTCACTGAGATTCGCGCGGCCTTTGACGAGCACCTGGTTCTGATCTTTTCCGGCCCTATCATGAATGACGAACGACAGGTTGATTTCAGCAAACGGTTTGGCCCGCTGGAAGGCACACGCGGCGTTAATCCCGGCTCGGGAACGCCCTTCGCGCGCCAGTCCAATCTAGACATCAAATCCGGCGGCGTCATCCCGGCGGACGACCGGCGCATGTTTTACCAAAAAGCCAATATGATGTGGCACTCGGATAGCACCTTCAAGGAAACCCCGTCCCTGTGCTCGGTCCTGACCGCGCGGATCGTCCCGCCGGAAGGCGGCGCCACGGAACTGGCGTCTACGCGCGCGGCGTATGACAGCCTGTCCGACAGCGATAAGGCGGCGTATGAAGACCTCATCATCGAACATGATTTTGAATATTCGCGCGGGCTGGTCGGGTTCAAGTTCTCGGCCAAAGAACTGGAAACCATGGCGCCTGTCCGTCACAAACTGGTCCGAACCAATAAGGGGAACGGGCGTAAATCGGTCATGATCGGCGTCCACGCCAAATCCGTTGTGGGGTGGCCTTACGAAAAAGGCCGCGCCCTGCTGGAGGATTTACTGGACCGCGCGACGCGCCCGGAAAACACCTATCGTCACGAATGGCGCGAAGGCGACGTTATGGTTTGGGACAATCAAGGCGCGGTGCATCGCGCCACTGAATTCGACACCAATCAACATCAGCGCTTCATGCAGCGCACGACAATTTCCGCCGGAATCCCCAACGTTCCGGTTTAAGGCCGGGCGGCTGAGGTCAAGCCGCGCTGTGGGGGAATTGCATCATCAGAAGTTCCAACCCGTCCGGGCCCGCGACGACATCCAGCGGCGCGTCCACCGTCGCCATGAAAATGCAAGAAAGGCGGTCCAGATCACCGGCCGCGCGCGCCATGCTCCCCGTCAGCACCATATGATATTGGCCACCGCCGGTGGCCGGGTCTGGCGCCTGAAAGGTTTCACCGGGCCCCAAACGTAAGAGATGCCCCTGCAATCCGTCATCCTCAACGTCGATAATTGTCTCCAAATCAGCGGAGACGCGCGCCGATAATTCCTGAACTGTGGCCAAAGAGAACGGCGCCGCCAGCCTGAAACGACGAGGCCCCGGCTTCAGCTTGTCGCGGTTTTGCGGCATGTATTTAGCCCCCGGATCCCAGGCGGATCGCAACGTAAAATACTGCACGCCCGTCTCGCCTGCGGCGATGGGACCATAAGGGGTATGGCCGTTGGCGTAATGCAGCGATACGGGCGCCGCATCATGTTTGCCAATCTTGCCGCCACCGCCCACGAAGACCTGAAACTGGTTTACTTCATGAAAATGCGGCGGCGTCACCGAATGGGGCGGTTGCTCGACAAGAAACCCTTGCGGCAATCCATTGTCGTTTTCCTCATTGCCCTCGACATAGGTTCCGCGCTCGGGCTGCATGCCGATATAACCGCTCAAAAAATACTGCTGCCCATGAACGTCGATCGGTCGACGGTTGGCGCGCGCTTCCATAGCTGTAATTGCATGCATCATTGACCCCGACATTGCTTCAGCAGAGACTTTCCAGAATATAGCGCGTTCGTCGTAGCGCCAGAGAAAATTAAATTTCTTCAGGGAGCCGAAAATGAAAATCAAACGCATTGAGCATGTCGCCGTCGCCGTAAACAACATGGCGACATCCATGAAGATGCTGGAAGACACTTTTGGGTTGAAGATGGAGTTGGAAGAACAGCTCGGCGCGACGCGGTTGGCCATGTATCCAGTCGGCGAGACCTATATCGAATTGCTCGATACCCAGGACCCTGATTCCGCGATTGGCAAATGGATCGCGGAGAAAGGCCAAAGCCTGTTCCATTTGTGTTTTGAAGTGGATGACATCGAAGCAGCGTTGGACGAGCTGCGCGGCAAGGGCGTGAAGCTGCTGGACGAGGTCCCTCGCACGGGCCATGGCGGTGCGAAAATCGCCTTCATCAACCCGGAATCCACCGGCGATATCCTGATCGAATTGACGGAGCTGGTCCCCTAACGCGCGAACCGGATTAAATTTGAGGTCGGTCCAGCCCGAAGTGATCGCGCAACGTTTCACCGGCATATTCGGTGCGAAATAGCCCGCGTTTCTGAAGCAGCGGGACGACTTCATCGATAAAGACATCCAGCATTTTTGGCAGCACCGGGGGCATCAGGTTGAACCCGTCCGCCGCGCCATCGGTAAACCAGTCTTCGATTAAATCCGCGACCTGTTCCGGCGTCCCTGCGAAGGTAAAGTGACCCCGCGCGCCCGCCAGTTTGGAGAGTAACTGCCGCAACGTCGGTTTTTCCCGCCGCACGAGCCCGACGATCACCTCGGTCCGGCTGCGCGCCGCTTCCACCGTCGCCGGGTCCGGAAAGTCTTCCGGAGACAGCGTTTTGTCCAATGGCAAATGTGAAAAATCCACCCCGCCAAACCGGTCCGAGAGCCGCTTTCGTCCAACTTCGGGGTCAGACAGATCGTTTAATTCGCGATATATCCGCTGCGCATCGCTTTCGGTCGCGCCAATCACCGGGCTTAATCCCGGCAGAATAAGCGTCTGATCCACCGCGCGACCTTGCGCCGCCGCCAGGGACTTCAAATCCGCATAAAAATCCTGCGCCGTCGCCTTTTCCATATGCGCGGTGAAGACCGCTTCCGCATGTCGCGCGGCGAATTGTCGTCCGGTATCCGAAGACCCCGCCTGCACCAGAACCGGTCGCCCTTGGGGGCCGCGCGGTAAATTTAACGGCCCCGCAACCGAATAATATTCGCCGTCATGGTCAATGGGACGGATCCGGTCAACGCGCGCATATTCGCCGCTCTCCCGATCATCCAGCACCGCGTCATCCGACCAACTGTCCCACAGGGCTTTTGCGACCTGCATGAATTCCTCCGCGCGCGCGTAGCGGTCTGCATGACTGACCTGATCCGTATCCCCAAAATTCCGGGACGCCGGAACCGACCAGGAGGTGACAATATTCCAGCCGACACGGCCGTGGCTCATATGGTCCAGGGAGGCGAATTGGCGGGCCAGATTGTAAGGCTCGCTATAGGTGGTCGACGCAGTCGCGATCAATCCGATCCGCTTCGTTGACACCGCCAACGCGCCCAGCACCGTGATTGGCTCCAGCCACGCCCGCGCCGCATGGGCGACGTCGTTCCGCGCAGCCAGTTGGTCGGCGAGAAAGATCGAATCAAACAACCCTTCTTCCGCGCGTTGCGCCAGTCCCTGATAATAATCGATATCCGTCAGGGGCAAGGGAGAGGCGTCCGGATGGCGCCAGGACGCTTCATGATGGCCGCGACTGTTGATAAACAGATTGAGATGAAGTTGTCGTTTCATGGCTTAAAGTTTAGGCGTCAATCCCATCTCCGTCCACCACACAGGGTTCTGAGGTGGTCTACTGTTGTAAAACTGCCAAAGATTAAATCGCTCTTTTCGTTAGCTTGCATAAAATTTAAGCATTTTATTTTTTGCTTGAACTGAAGCGGAAACTTCTTTTACCACAACCCGCTGAAAACGCGCAAAATATAGACGTCCCTCAAAATGGCACAGCGATTGCGTTTGTTGAGATAGTGTTTGAATTATCGTGGACGCGCCGATGCGGGTTTTATTGGTTACCGATTTGACGACGCCATCGCAATTAGGCGGCTATGACGCGCTTGAAATGGTGGCGACCCTGACGGCGTCTGAATTCACCGAAATCAAGGCGCGTCAAATTGCGCCCGACATTATTGTGGCCACCTTGCGGGAGCCAATTCCATCCGTGTTGCGCGAATTTGCGTTGCTCGATGGTCTCGACGGCTTGCCGGTGATCTATATCGACCACTCCAACAACCAGAAAGCCACGATCCCCCATCTGGCGGCGGCGGCGGGCGTTACGTCATTCGTGCCGACGGGACAATCGCCAATCGACGTCATGACCCTGCTGGAATGGACAAGGCTGCGGTTCAATACATTGCAAGCGACGCGAAAGACCCTGGCGGACACGGAGAAAAAACTGGCAGACCGCATTTCCGCCATTTAACTAAAA
>JBLHZD010000031.1:0-19773 GCA_047631095.1 Alphaproteobacteria bacterium | reverse complement strand
AACCTGGATCATTCGCAACGGCTATAAGGTGAAGGGGCTCGAAATGGACCCCGAAACCGCACAGGCGCTTGATGCGCTGGATGATGTGATGGAAGCGCCAGGCCTGGGGAAACGCTTCATGTTTGAGCGTGGTCAAATCCAGATCGTCAATAATCGCCGATTGGGCCACCGCCGGACTGGATTTAGCGATTGGCCGGAAGTGGCGCAACGCCGTCGCCTGGTGCGCATCTGGGTGCGCAATTCCGGGCGACCATTTTATCACGGGTAAACCTGGGGCACGGGTAAAACAGATGTTGGCGCCGGCGTCAGTCGTGCGCCTCTTAATATTGTGGAATTGTATTATCGCGGCGTGACGCCGCGATGTAGCTCAGTTAGGGGAATTTAAGTGGCGGAAAACGGAATTACCGGGCGCTCCGCGTTCCTGGCCTTGTTGAAAGATGAAGGCATAACCCATCTGTTTGGCAATCCGGGCACGACGGAATTGCCGATCATGCACGCGTTGTCGGACCATCCCGATTTGACCTATGTTCTTGGGCTTCAGGAATCAGTCGTCGTCGCGATGGCGGATGGCTTTTCGCGGGCGTCCGGGCAATTGGTCAGTTGTAACGTTCATGTCGCGCCCGGCCTGGGCAACGCCATGGGCGCGATCTACAACGCCAAATTCACCGGCACGCCGATGATCGTGACCGCAGGCCAGCAGGAACAGGGGCACGGCCTCACCGAGCCTTTGCTGTATGACCCGTTGGTGCCCATCGCAAGCCCACTCATGAAATGGGCCGTGGAGGTAAACCGGCTGGAGGATTTGCCGCGCATCGTTCGCCGCGCGGCGAAGATCGCCATGACGCCGCCGACGGGGCCGGTCTTCATTTCCTTGCCCGGCGATATCCTCAACGAGGAAGGCGGCCTTGAACTGGGCCATCGCACGCGCGTGGATACGGCGATGCGCCCGACCGATTCAACGCTCAAGGCGCTGGCGGCGCGGATTATGGCGGCGAAAAACCCTGTGATCGTGGCGGGGGATGAGCTGGTGCGCCATGACGCGCTGCAGGAAGCCGCTGATTTCGCCGATGCGGTGGGCGCGCCCGCTTATCAGCAAACTGTGCCGTATGGCGCGCATTTCCTGTCAGAGCACCCGGCGTTTATGGGAGATCTGGGGCGCAACCAGAAGAAAGTCCGCGCTGCGCTGGAACCTTATGATTTGATGATTGTATTGGGCGCCGACGTGTTGCGGATGTCGGTTTGGGACGAAGTGGACGCGATGCCGCCAAATTTGCCAGTGATGCAAATTGGCCTGCGTGATTGGGAAATGGGTAAAAACTATCCAACGGAAATCGCCGTACGCGCCGACCCCAAGGAAACGCTGGCGGTGTTGACGCCGGTGATCCGCGCCGCCGCCGATAGCGCTTATAGGGATGCCGCGAAAGCGCGCCTGTCTGGCGTTGCGGATAAAAACTGGAACGCCAACCGTATCAAGGCGGCCACGGCGGCGCAGACGGAATCCGCGATAACGCCGATTCAACCAAACTATTTCATGCAGCAACTGGTGGACGCCATCGATGACGACGTTGTCGTGGTGAATGAAGGGATCACGACGGCGGAGCCGCTTTTATCGCATCTTGCCTATCGTGATCGGTACGGTTATTTCGGGCTGCCAAGCGGTGGCATTGGCTGGGCGATCGCCGCCTCGGTTGGCATTCAGCTGGCGCAGCCAAGCCGCCCTGTTGTGTCGGTCATTGGCGATGGCAGCGCTATGTATTCGATACAGGCGCTGTGGAGCGCTGCAAATATGAAACTGCCGATCACCTATGTTATTTGCAACAACCAGGGCTATCGAATTATCAAACAACGGTTGAAATCTTTCCACGACAATGAAAATTTCATCGGGATGGATTTCACCGACCCGCCGATCAATTTTGTTGGGCTGGCGGAGTCGCTGGGCATGACGGCGCACCGGGTCACCAATCCCGCCGACATTCGCCAAGCGGTTGCGGAAGGCGTGCGAAGCGGCAAACCGAACCTGATCGAAGTGATGGTGGAACGAACCGTTTAGTAAACTAGGGGACGCTGGCCTCACGCTCGGTTTCGCTACGTAAGATATCGTGTATTTTTTGCGCCAGCGTCGTGCGGCGATAGGGTTTTGGTATCAGGTTGACCCCAGGATCCAACTGGCCGTTATGCGACACGATGTCTTTGTTATAACCCGAAGTGAAGAGCACCTTGGCGTCCGGATGGCGTATTTTTGCGTGCTCGGCGATCTGTGATCCGTTCACGCCATTGGGCAAAACGACATGGGTGAAGAGCAGATCGATCGTTTCGGCGTTGTCGAGAATTTCTATCGCCGCAGGACCATCCTGCGCGACCAGCACTGTATATCTGAGTTTTGTGACGATCATGACCGCGAGGTTCCGGAGTTCGTCGTCATCTTCGACCACCAGAATAATTTCTTTCAGACCCGCTGGCGGCGCGGCGAGTTCGGGCTCGGCGTCGCGCGCGTCCGGAAGCGCTTGAGATAATGGGAAAAACATTCGGATGGCTGTCCCGACGCCTTCCGTACTGTCAATCGAGATATGGCCATTCGATTGCTTGATGAAACCGTGGACCATACTCAGCCCAAGCCCACTACCCTCGCCTACGGGTTTGGTCGTGTAAAACGGTTCAAACACTTGCGGTAAAATATTTGACGCGATGCCCTGGCCAGTATCGGACACTGTGATCTCCAGGTAATCGCCGGGCGAAACGCCATCCGTCGTCGCCGCGAAGGCCTCATCCAGATGGACGCGCGCCGTCGCCAGCGTGAGCGCACCGTCGCCCGCCATGGCGTCTCGTGCGTTCACCGCCAGATTGACAAGCGAGGATTCAAGCTGAGCCGGGTCAACCTCTACGGCGGGCAGGCCCGGTTCCAGCGAGAGTTCAATGGAGATTGCTTCGCCCAGTATGGGTCGAAGAAATCCCTTCATATTGGCCGTAAGACCGTTGATGTCCGTCGTCACAGGGCTCAGTGTCTGCTTTCGAGCGAAGGCGAGCAGGCGATGGGTCAATTCCGCGCCTCGTTCCGCCGCGCGGATCGCCGTTTCAATCAGTTCGTCGCGCATCGCAGCGTCGACGCCAGGCTCTTTGTAAAAATCAAGGTTCCCAACGATAACGCCTAGCAGATTGTTAAAGTCGTGCGCGACGCCGCCGGTCAATTGTCCAACGACTTCCATTTTCTGAGCTTGCTGGAGTTTTTGCTCGCTTTCATTCAGGCGTTCTTCATTGCGTTTCAGCGCGGTGGCTTCCGAACCGCTTCCACGGTAGCCGGTGAATGCACCCTTATGGTCGAAAATTGGCGTCCCGCTGATCCGCATCCACCGAAGGCCGATTTCGTCAGTGTTATAGGCAAGGTCTAAATCTCGAAAGGGCGCATGACTCGCCAAAAATGCTGCATGTTCGTCAAGGCGATCCTTATCGTTGAGCGGTGCGGAAAGTTCGATATGCGTCTTACCATAGATACGCTCCGGCGAGTTTTGGGTTAGTTGCTCATATTTTTCGGAAAAATACGTAAATTTGTGACTGACGTCGGATTCCCAAAACCAATCCGCCGTCGCCGTCGCAAAATCCCGAAAACGCTTCTCACTATCCCGTAATTCCTTCGTACGGTCGTCAACGCGGCGTTCCAGGTCATCCCGCGCCTTTCTCAGCCCCGTTTCTGCAATTTTCCGCGCGGTGATGTCCCGTCCGGTGCCTCGGTATCCGAGAAAGACTCCATCCGCGTCAAAAACCGGAACTCCGTTGATGGAAAAATGGAGGATGGAACCGTCCGAATTTTTGCGGAGCTGTTCGTAATTTCTGAAGGGACGGCGTGCGGCCATGTCGTCTAGTCGTTTCTGGCGGGCCTCGGGATAGAAATGGGAAGAGCTGGTTTCATCGTGTGTTCGACCCAACAGGAAAGATGGATCGATGCCGGTTACGCTTTCGAAGCGTTCGGAAAAATAAGAAAACCGGAGCGTTTTATCCATGCCCCAATACCAGTCGGAAGATACTCCCGCAAAGTCGCGGAACCGTTCCTCACTGTCTCTTGCGGATTGCTCGGCTTTCACGCGGTCGGTGATATCGGTATAGGTGATGACGTAACCGCCGCCGGGAATCGGGTGGCCATAAACTTCAACTGTGTTGCCGTTAAATAGAAGTTGATCTTCCTTGAACGCGGCAAAGCTGCGCGCCTTGGCCATGCGCTTGGCGATGCGTTCTTCCATTTCGCCAAGGCCGCCATATCCCCCACGGCTGGCGTTCATCCGCGCAAGGTTTTCGAAAGGTTCGCCAGCGGAGAATTGATCAGGCGATACGTGCAGTATCTCTCGGGCGCGTCGGTTTATCCGCAACACGGTCAGGGTTTGATCGTAGACGACAACGCCATGATTGATATGGTCGAGCGACGCTTCGAGAATGCTTTCCTTTTGCGACTGGGCCTTTCGCAACTGGGCCTTTTGCGATTGGGATTTGCGGTTCATTTAAAAAGCACTGTGCGTAATTATCGACATTAATTAACGTCTGAAAGGCTCCTGGGTAATTCATCGGCGTGAATGCGCGTATTTTTGGGCGAGATGTATAAAAATATGGTTAATTAAAGAAGCGGGTGGGCAATACAACCGGTTGGCGGTCCGATGGTACGGCGTAAAACCCACCGCCGCCTTAATACCATTTGTCCCAATCGATCTGGTTTTCCAGTGGCGCGCCATCCAGATAGGCGCGTAAATTGCGGCAGAACAATTCGATAGTGCGCCGGTTTCCGATATCAGTGGCGCCGGAATTGTGCGGCGTAATGAGGACGCGTGGATCCCGCCATAACCGTGCGTCCGGTGGGCCTTCAAACTCCCCGACATAGACGTCCAGCGCCGCGCCGCGTATCTGGTTTGACGCCAGCGCGCCAACCAAGGCGTCTTCATCGATGATCTCGCCGCGCGCCACATTGATCAGGACGGCGTCGGCTTTCATCGCGTTGAACGCGGTTTTGTCGATGAGTTTTTCGGTTTCCGGCGTCCATTGACAGCAGACGGCGACAAAGTCGGCTTCCGGCAGCATGGCCATCAGGTGATCGGGTGTTTTCAGCGCCGAATATCCCTCTGGCAAGGGTGCGTTGTCGTCGACGGTTCGCCTTGTACCGATAACGCGCATGCCTACCGCAGCGCACATTTTACCGACATCCAGCCCGATCCCGCCGGCGCCAATGACGCACACGGTTTTGCCCGCCACCACCAACGGGTTGAGGCTGCGATGGTCAAAGGCGCCGGCGGCGCGGTCGCGCTCCGCCAGGTTAAAGCCTTTGGCGAAGTGGAAAATACTGGCGAGAACATATTCGCCAATGCCCATAGTGTTGCCGTAGCCGCGCGATGTCGTGACCGCCACGTCGCTACCCCAGAGGTCGCTTTTGAGAAGATTGCTGGCGCCAGCGGGTTGTTGATGAAACCATTTTAACGACGTCGCGCGGGCGCGCAGGTCAAAGGGAAACGGCCAGCCGCCGAGAATGACTTCGGCGTTGGCCAGTAAGGCGTCGCGTTCGGCCCGCGTTCCCTCGCCGTTTGAGTTTTGCGGCAAATAGCGATTGGCGGCGAATTCAGGCCAGGAATCGCGAATTTCGCCATCGAACCAGCCGCCCGCGATGCTCAACGACACGGAATCGTCAACCGCCTCGATCTGAGCGTGTTCGGCGTCAGACAGACGTTGAATGCTTAAAATGTTCAGTTTGCTCATGGCGAATTCGCTCCTGACTTGTGAGACTTACCTGACCTGTGAGATTTACCCGACCTGTGAGATTTACATTGTGCTGTTGAAGGAACCGCCATCCATGACCAGATTTTGACCATTGATGAAGCCCGCATGTTTGCCGCAGAGGAACGCGCAGGCCTCGCCAAATTCATAGGGGTCGCCGACCCGCTTCGCAGGATTATCCTGGGCGCGTTTATCGTACATTTCTTCATAGGTTGAACCAACGCGATCCGCAGCTTTGCGCAGATTGGTGCGCAGACGGTCGGTGTCAAACGGTCCCGGCAGCAAGCCATTGATCGTGACATTGTGTTTGACGGTATCGCGGGCCAACCCGGCGACAAAACCGGTCAAGCCGGCGCGCGCGCCATTCGATAACCCAAGGACATCGATCGGGCATTTGACGGTGGAGGAGGTTATGTTGATGATCCGGCCGAATTTACGCTCGATCATACCGTCGACCGTCGCCTTGATCAGGAATATTGGCGTCAGCATGTTTGCGTCAACCGCCGCAATCCAGACATCGTGGTCCCAATCGCGAAAATTGCCGGGGGGCGGGCCGCCCGCATTGTTTACTAAAATATACGGATCCGGACAGGCGTCCAGCACCATCGACTGACCTTCCGCCGTTGTAATGTCGCAAGCGACGACTGTGACCTTGGCGCCGGAATCCTGACGAATTTCCTCTGCTGTGGTTTCCAAATCGGCGGCGGTGCGTGAATTTATAACCAGTTCGACGCCCTCGCGGCCGAGCGACATTGCACAGGCGCGGCCCAATCCCTTAGAGGCGGCGCAGACGATGGCCTTCCGGCCTTTAATTTCCAGATCCATGATTGTTCTCCCGTTAATTTTTAATGGGGTGTTTGCGTTATCGAGTACTTGTATCGAGGGCGCCCAGTATCTCGCGCGCTAGTGGTTTGGTGATTGAGCGTTGCGCGGCCAGGGCGGCCGTATCCAGCGCTTCGACAATAGCCAGCGCCGCATCGAAGGAACGCTCCATACGCATCAGAATATAGGATAGGACTTCGGGTTCCACCCGTAATTGGCGGTCGTGAAACAGTTTGACCAGAACGCCGCCCAGCGCTGCGTCATCCGGCGCGCTGATCGCCGCACTTGGCGCCGCGACAAGGCGCGACCGTAAATCGGGCAAGGTCAAATTCCACGCGGCGGGGGCGCTGTTCGCGGTCAATAACACATGGCCGCTCACGTCGCGCGCGGCGTTATACAGATGAAACAGGGCGGTTTCATCGATCGCATCGCCGCTGTCCATATTTTCGATAACGCAGGCCCGGCTTTCGCCGAGCGCATCATAGGGTGAGAGTTGCGTAAGCGCGTCAGGATCGATCAATCGCGCCTTCGAGCGGTTGCGCCAGACATGGGACAAGTGGGTTTTGCCACAAGCGCGGGGGCCATGCAGCGTTAACAGCGGGGCTTGCCAATCGGGCCAACGATCCAGCCATGCGACGGCGTCCTGGTTGCAGGGCGCGATCAGGAAGTCGTCAGCGTCGAGGGCGGGGCGGCGGTGTAAATCAAACGCCAGTTGGCCAGTCACGAATCGTCCTCGTTTTCACCAGATGGGATTGGCTCCGGGGTAAGCGCGGCGCCATACAGGGGGGAGCGCAAATATTGTTCGAGCGAGAACCGGGCGAGAACGCCGATCACCGCCATCAACGGCACCGCCAGAAGAATGCCGACGAACCCCAACAGCGCACCGCCCGCCATAAGGGCGAATATAATCCAGACCGCGTGAAGCCCAACGCGCTCTCCCACCAGTTTTGGCGTCAGGACATTTCCCTCCAGCACCTGACCGGCGGCGAAGATCGCCGCAACGATGGCGACGGACCCAATTTCGCCAAACTGCGCGACGGCGATGGAAATGCCCACCAGGAACCCGACCAACATGCCAAAATAGGGTACGAAGGAAATCAAACCTGTCAAAAACCCGACGATAAACCCGAAGTCGAGGCCGGTTAACAACAATGCGACGCCATAGAATACGCCCAGAATGACGCAAACCATGGCCTGCCCGCGCGCGAATCCTGACAGGGTTTCGTTCACCAGCTCGATCTGGGTTCGGATGATTTCGGCGCTGCCGCGCGGCAGCCAGCTATCCATCTTCGCGACCATATGGTCCCAGTCGCGTAGGAGGTAAAACGTCACGATCGGCGTAATTAACGCCAAGGATACAATGGTGAGCAACGATTCGACGCCGCTAGCGACGCCGCCGATGAGTCCAAGCAAAAACTTGACGATGCTGCTTGATAGGGAGCCGAACATATCGCGAAGCTGGGCGAGTTCATCCGGGCCGAGACGGCTTTCCAGCAAGGTGATGATGAAAACGGCCTTTTCCTGAAAGGCGGCGGTGTATTGCGGAACCTTCTGGGCGAAATCGACGAATTGCGCCGTGACGAGAGGCGCCATCAACATTAGAAAAACGGTCATCAGGACGAAAAAGGAGCCGGTGATGATGCTGGTGGCCAAGGTTCGCGAACATCCCATTCGCTCCAGCCGGTCACAGGCGGGGTCCAGAAGGTAGGCGATCGCCATGCCTGCGACAAAGGGCGTCAGAATATCGCCCAGCAGATACAAAACGCCAAAAAACGCGACGATGGCGATTATCCAGGCGATTGTTTGTTGGCGGACGGTCATGGGCCGTTCCTTATGGAAGTGGTTGGATGGCGCCGCGACTTCCGTTTCAACCATCGATCCAGGCGCCCGCGACGTGACATTTGAATACCGAATACGCCTTGGCAAAGATACGCGGCGCCGGACGCGATGGTCGTGATCGCGACGATATAGGATAAAATCGGGATGTAGTCGGTATCGGGGATTCCGATTCCAATTTCCGCCAGAACCGTCGCAATAAGCACAATCTGCATCAGCGTATTCGCTTTACTGATCATCAAGGGGTTCATTTCAGGCGGACGCTCCAATAAATGGAACAGAATGACGCCGCCAATAATCAGGATGTCACGGAAGACGACGAGGATCACAAGCCAGGTTTCGATATGACCGGCATGTCCCAAGGTAATATAGGCGGCGACCAGAAGCGCTTTATCCGCGATCGGGTCCATGAAGGCACCCAACACTGTAACAAGGTTAAATCGTTTGGCGATATAACCATCAAGCGCGTCGGAAACGCCCGCGGCGATAAACACCCATAACGCCGCCGCCAGCTGATCGGTCAGGATCAGCCAAATTAGTAACGGCACCGCGCAAATTCGCGCGAGCGTTATCAGATTTGGCGCGTTTTCCAAAATTACAATCGGCCTCACGTGTCGCCAATCCTCTATTTCTAGCGTATTTTGAACGCGATTTGTCTGAAAGTTAATGTAGGGACCCGGAATTCGGGTTTGGCGCCGGGGCGTTTCGTCACTGTAACTGCAATAACCACGCGGAGTCGTCGTTGGAATATGACAGGTTGAGGTTACGTTGCGCCATGGCGGTCTTCAATTGAGAGGGATCCCCCCGGAAGCGCAACGCCAAGGTTGCCTCGCGGATAGAAAGGCGGGAAACACTTATAGTGGTGAGCGACGAAACCCGATCAAGTTGGCGGCGCAGCGTCAGCCAGTCTTTGAAATTCGCAAAAGGAGCAATGACCTGTAATTTCTGCTCTCCGCCCCGGACCAGTAAATTCGCTTGTTTCCACGTTTCTGTTGTATTCCTGACAATTTGCGCTGCGGCGCGCGTCAGAAAATCCGGTTGGGTCTCATTTGGCGCCGCTGTTAGTTTTAAGGGCGCGGGTGGGGCGACGACGTTTTCCAGATCGCCGCCGAACCGCAAAATCGAAATTGTCAGTGTTGCGGCGGCTCCTTTTTCGCCGATGCTGGCGCCCGCCGTCGCGACGGGAACAAGAACGCCCGCAGCGCCGTATTTACCCATGATTGCTTTTAAATTGGCGGGCGTTCCGCGCGCGGCTTGGGCGGCGCTGATGACGGTAAGGTCCGAAAAATCGCCCCTGGGCAGGGTCAGCGGCAGGAGGCTCTGCCCTTTTTGGGGGTCGTTCAGGAGGGCGCTTCGCCAGGCGTCGAACCAGGGGTTGGGATTATCCCATAACAATTCCGCGCCAAGGTTCTGGTGTACGGGCAACACCAGGATGGGCCGGGATTTGGTTTCGGCAAAGGGGATATTGGCCCGGCGCAACAGAGCGCGCACCTGAGTCGGGTTGAAGCGCACCGTCAAGTGAGCGAGATACCGGCCGCCGCCAAATCGCTCGCCCGCGAGTGAAAGGTCGCGCACCATCGAGTTGAGGGTTTTCGCATTCGCATCCGGCAAGCGGTCGTAGTCGGCTGTGGAACATAAACGCTCGAGCAACAATTTAAGCGCTGTCTGTTTTCCCGCCGCTAAACCTTGGGATTTCGCGGCGAGTTCATCATCGGCGCGCGCGTCAATTTCAACGCCTTCGACGTGAAATACGGCGCGTTCCGCCGCCATCGCAAGGGTCGTTAATCCGAAGCTCAGGAAAAGGGCGAATGCAGTCCCAAAAAAAATCGTATAAAAAAGCTGGTGGGTGACTTTTGGCACCATTACAAACCATCCCGGATGAAGTATCTTCTAGCCGCTTTTATATCGTGAAAGACAGAGAGGACGCCATAGCCTCCGATACAACAAAAACAGGCCTCACTTACGGTGACGCCGGCGTCGATATCGACGCGGGGAATGCGCTTGTAAAAGCGATTTCGCCCTTGGCGCGTTCGACCATGCGGCCGGGCGCGAATGTCGACCTTGGCGGCTTCGGGGGCATGTTTGATCCCAAAGCCGCGGGATTTGTCGATCCGCTACTGGTTGCCGCCACCGATGGTGTGGGGACGAAGCTGAAAATCGCCATTGAATGCAATCGTCACGATACTGTGGGCGTCGACCTTGTCGCCATGTGCGTGAATGATCTGGTTGTCCAAGGCGCCGAGCCACTTTTTTTCCTCGATTATTTCGCATCGGGCAAATTATCGCCGCAGGTCGCCCAAAGCGTTATCGCGGGGATCGCCGAGGGATGCCGTCAGGCGGGATGCGCTTTGATCGGCGGGGAAACCGCCGAGATGCCGGGAATGTACGCCGAAGACGACTATGATTTGGCCGGGTTCACCGTTGGTGCGGTTGAACGTGATGCGGTTTTGACCGGCGCCGGGGTTGTTGCGGGCGATATTGTGCTTGGTCTCGCCTCCCATGGGGTGCACGCCAATGGGTTCTCGTTGGTCCGGCGCATCATCGAAAATGAAGGTTTGACCTATCACGACGCCGCGCCCTACGCGCCGACCCAGACGCTGGGAGAGGCGCTGTTAACCCCGACGCGGATTTACGTGAAATCCTGTCTGGAGGCGGTGCGCGGCGGCGGTGTTCGCGCGCTGGCGCATATCACTGGCGGCGGATTGATCGAGAATGTGCCGCGCGTTCTGCCGGATGATCTGGCGGCGGTGATGGATGCGCGGCGATGGGACCGACCCGCCGTGTTTGATTGGTTGGCTGAGTCTGGCGGCGTGGACCCAATGGAAATGCATCGGACCTTCAATTGCGGGATTGGCATGGTTGCGGTCGTTGACCCGACGGCGGTGTCGGCGGTGCGCAAAATTTTAAGCGCTGCGGGTGAAACCGTTTTTGAAATTGGTGAAATTGCGCCCCGAGGCGATGGCGACGCGGTGGTGTTGGCGGGGCTGTGATGGCGGATCGGCTGCGCGTTGGCGTTTTAATCTCCGGTCGCGGCTCCAATCTTCAGGCGTTGATCGACGCCTGTGCGGCGCCGGATTTCCCCGCTGAAATCGTGTGCGTTCTTTCCAATAATCTCGACGCCGCTGGTCTGGCGCGCGCCGCACGGGCGGGGATTCGGACGGTCGCCCTGTCTCATCGGGATTTTGCGTCGCGTGAAACCTTTGGCGCGGCCATGACCGATGCGCTGAGCGGGGCCGGGGTTGAGTTCGTCTGTCTTGCTGGGTTTATGCGGATCCTTGATACGGGTTTCGTTAATCACTGGCGCGACCGGCTTATCAATATTCACCCCTCTTTATTGCCGTCGTTTCCGGGGCTGGAAACGCACCAGCGCGCTTTGGATACAGGCGTAAAATTAGCAGGATGTACGGTTCATTTTGTTCGCGCCGATGTCGATACAGGCCCGATCATAATACAGGCGGCTGTTCCTGTGCTGAACGATGATGACGCAGACTCCCTGGCGGCGAGGGTGCTGATCCAGGAGCATCGCCTGTATCCGCGCGCCTTACGTCTTTTCGCCGAAGGGCGCATTCGTATTGAGGATGACCGTGCGATTGTCGATGTGCCGCCAGCGCCGGATGAAGGCCTCGCCAACCCGATATAAGCGTTGTGGCGATTATTTGAAATTCGTCAGACGTTCTTGTAAAATTGGCGGGAACATCGTACCAGTTGAACTGAAATTATACGTCGCGTGTAGGAAAGCAGGAGCACATTATGCAGGAAATGGAATTTTTGAAGTCGCCGCAGGAAAACCTCGGCACCTGGAACATGGTCTGCAAGCTTCTGACAATTGGTTCTATTGCTACAATGGCGTTTCTAGGTATTCTGGCGTTAACGCTGGTCTAATTCGTCGACCTGTCCTGGGGAAGGCCCGATTTCAGGGTATTCGTGATTTCCCAGGGCGTTCAGCACACTATTGATAACTGCGCGCCAGTCGCCGTGTTTTGGCTGGCGAAATAGACGCATGCCTGGATACCAGGGGCTGTCCGTTCGCGTCATCAAATAGCGCCAATCCGCTGCGTGACCTAACAATACCCAGACAGGCTTTCCCAGCGCGCCAGCAAGGTGGGCGGTGGCGGTGTCGACCGTGATGATTAGATCCATCGACTCGATAAAGGCGGCGGTGTCTGCGAAATCTGAAATGTCAGCGGTCAGGTCGACAATATCGGGGGTTTGCGCCATCAAACCCGACGGCGCGTCCAGCTGCATGTTAAAAAAATTGGTGCCCGGATGATCGAAAAGCCTGGAGAATTCGGTGTAAGCACAGGACCGCAGGACATCGTCTTGTCGGTTTGGATTTCCCGCCCAGGCGAACCCTACTTTTAAGGCGTCGTCATCGCGTGTTTTCTGGTTGCGCGTTTTTTGATCAACCGCCGTCGCCCAATCCTGACGTAGCGGCGCCGGGATCGAAAGATAAGGGGTCTCGGCGGGAATGGAATCCAGTGCGGTGTCGAACAGGGCGGGAAGACTCAACAAGGGGATGTTGAAATCGACAGAGGGAAGGGCGTCGCCGCGCGCTCGCAAGATACAATCGTCTTCCACCAGGCATTCCAGTAACCGCAGCAGGGGCGCCTGCGCTTCCAGGACGATGCGCGATGCGCCCACCTGTGCGCGGGCGAGACGGATATACCGACTGAATTGTAGCGTATCGCCAAACCCTTGTTCCGCATGGATCAGGAGTGTTGCGCCGGGAATGGGTTGTCCACGCCACCGCTTTGCGCCGAAATCACGCCGCTTGAACTCGGCGCAATCCCATCGAGATTCATAGTTCCGCCATCCCGTGGCCATGTCGCCCGCCATTAATTGGGCGATGCCAAGACCTTTACGAAGTTCGGGTTCGTCTGGCGCCAGCGTGAGGGCGTGGCGATACGCTTCCGCCGCCTGTTCCGGTTTGTTGTCGCTTATCAACAGGAGCGCGCGATTACCGTGAATGCGAAAATCATCGGGGTCGATGGACAGGGCGCGTTGGAAGTGCGTTTCCGCCTGGTCCAGCCGCCCGGCGCGTCGCAGGGCGTTGGCCAGATTTTGATGTGGTTCAGCCCAATCTTCGCGAAGGTTGAGCGCCTGCGTCAGGCGGCGGATCGACATCTCATGTTGATTGAGATCCATATAGGCGACGCCCAGATTGTTCAGGATTTCGGCGTCACCGGGGTTCTGGGCGCGCAGGGTTTCCAGAATGTTCGCGCCTTCCGCCGTGCGGCCGGTCGCGATCAAGGCGCTGGCGAAGGCATTTCGGCAATCGACATTGTCGGGAGACAAGGCCAGCGCCGCTTCGTAATAGGGGATGGCGGATTCAAACGCGCTCGTTTTATGCAATGCTGTTGCAATTCGCATCTGAGCGATGTGGTCATCAGGCGCCAGCTGCGCCACGCTGCGAGAGCGTGGTCCGGTTGTCCCGCCTTGTCCAGAGTTTGGGCCAATGAAAATCGAATTGCGACGTTTTGCGGCTCCAGCGACGCGGCGCGCGCCAAACTGGCGACAGCGCTTGTAAAGTCGCTGGTCTCGACGCCAATTCGACCCAGGATATGCCAGGCTTCGCCAAGATCGGGATTGGACTCGACCAGTCTTAAACTGATCGTCGCGGCTGCCCGAAATTCGCGTTTGTTGAAATGATTTGCGGCGTTGCGCAGAAGCGCCGCCGCGTCTCCGATGAGGGGGGGATTGGGATCGCCGGGCGGTTCCTTCATACGCGGGAATTTAGCGCAAGAAATCGGACAGTGAAAGTTGCTGGACCCGAGCCAGGGTGGTGAAGGACGCTTCGAGGCCGACCAGTTCGAAATTCAAGGTCGAGATGGCTTCCGCCATATTGACCTGTTCGATGTCAGCGATGCTGGTTTGCGCGAATTGAATGAAATTTTCATGTTTGACGCTGACGTCATTTATCAATTTTCGATTTAGTTCAACTTGGCCAAACAATTCCGCGACAGTTCTCTCGCCACCAGGATTGTTTTCCAGCGCTTCCGTTAACAGGGCGACGGCGTCGTTCACGGCTCGCACTTCGGCGGCGGTGGGCGGTGAGGAAAAGGTGATCTCGGAAACCGAGTCAAACGCGCGGATTACTTTTTCCAGAGCGTTGGAATCCGCGGTGATGCCGTAATCCACGACGAAATCCTGATCGACCCGCGCTTGCTGGGTTACCGCGTCGCCTTCATACCAATAGGTGTTGGCGGCTGTCGGGAAGGGCGGTACGGTCGGCGGCGTATAGGCGCCGTTGTCCAGTTGAACGGGCTTGGTTTGGATATTGCCACCGGCGAACAGGTAGCGGCTTTCATCGCGAACGTTCATGAGATCCGCAATTTGATCCAGGAGCCCTTGCGCCAGCGCGGGCAATCCAATCGTCGTGGCGGTTCCGCCATTTCTGGCGTCCAGCAAGGTCGTGCGAAAATCCCGCGCAACTTCCTCAATGCGCTCCAGGCTGAACCCCATAAGCTCAAGGCGGCGATCGGTGACGCCGATATTGGCTTGAAATTGTTCGGTGCGCTCCAACTCATTCTTGACGTTCACGAGGCGTCCGGCGTTTCGGTCGATTCCGGCGAAATCCAATGAGACCAGGCCTGTGGAAACTTCGGTTTGCGCCTGGAAAACGCGGCTTTGCGTGTTCAAAGTTGAGAACAAATTAATGTTGTGCTGCGCCAAATTGGAAATACGGGGCATGGCGGCTAACTCCTATCGAAGCGAATTCACAAGCGTTTCAAACATTTCCGACGCGGCCGAAAAGGCGCGCGCCGAAGCGCCGAACGCTTGTTGAAGGACAATGATGTTGGCGAGCTCCTCGTCGATATTGACGCCGGATTGGCTGCCTTGGGCGAATTCCAGCGTTTGCTTGAAAACTTCACTGAATTCAAATTCGTCTCGGTTGTCAGACGCCTGGGCCGCCTGCAACTCGATGATTTGTGCGGTGAACCGCGAAATTGTCGTCGTCGTGTCCGCGATCCCACCCGCCCGGGCGAATGCGATGTCGTTGCTAAAGACGCCCGCCATATTGTTGGCGGTTGAGCCGTCGCCTACTGATACGCCGGTGTCGCCGACCGCCGCTGTCAGGCTCAATGTGCCCCGCGCCAGCAAGTCGGGGTTCGCGGCGATGTCGCTTCTAATTCTAACCGCGGTGGATTGGCTGGCCGCATTTCGGCTCATGGCGAGGGTGGAGAACAGCGCTCCGGAATCGGTCATGACGAAGTTGTCGCCGGAGGTGTCGCGAACAACCAGACGCCGCCCGCCGGAATCGGTTTCCACCGTGGCTGTGATATCTTGTGCGCTCAACGCTGCGGTCGCGTTAATCGAGGCCGCGATGGTCTCCAGCGTGTCGCCAATGGCATAGGTGACGTTGGCGCCCGCCGAGTTATCCTGTCGGAAGTTAATGGTCCCAGCGAGGCCAAGCGCCGTGGTGCTGCTATTTTGTGCGGTCGTTGCAAAATTTGTGTATTGGCTGACATTGGTGCCCACGTCGAACAAATCATTCGCACCGAAATAGTGCGAAAAGCCGCGAGTTTCCGCGCCCACGACTGTAATGGCGCTATCGCGTTCGTTGATTGAGGCGCCTTGTCCGGCGGTTTGCGCCTGTATCACCAATCGACCGTCCGCGCTGATCGACGCGGGCGTTCCCGTCAACCCGGCGTTGATCGCCGCCACTACATCGCTAACCGTCGCCGTTGCGCCCAAGCCGCCCAAATTGATGTCGACGGATTAAAGGACGGAGCCATCGGTTTGGCTTAAAATCGCGATGCGCACATTTCCGGTCGCGGAAATCGCATCCGTCCCGGCGACAGGCTGTGTTCCGGTCAGGATGCTGGGCGCCGGGAAGGCGGTCCCCTGATTGTGTGCGGCGTTTATCTGGGATGTCAGCACGTCGCTGAGTCGGTCCAGTTCGGATTGCAGGTTTGGTAAAATTACGTCGCGAAGCTCGATGCCCGCTTTGATTTGTCCACTGGCGATGGCGCCAGTGATATCGTTCGCGCCTGTCACCGTATTCGGTGTGCCAAGAAATATTCCTGTAATCGGGCCCGGATAATTGGCGTCCCCGGGCTCCAGATAAGCGACGGACGCGTCAAAGGCAGCCGAGGGTTGGTGGGAAATTGAAAATACGGATCCTTCGTTCAGTAAGGTGTTGCCGCCGGATGTGAAAATCGTGACAACGCCAGCGCCATTTTCAATAGTGCGGATGTCAATTTCTTTTCCGATCCGGCCCAGCGCGATGTCGCGTTGGTCGCGCAACTCACCGGTTTGGTCGCCCAACGCCTGGGCGCGCGCAATCTGGTTGTTCAGATTGTCCACCAATTGAAGTTGAGATTCCACGACCCCGACCGAACGCGCGATGGTTTGATCCGCTTCGGCGCGCAGGTCTTGCGTCAATGCCGACATCTGGTTCAGTTTGGACGCGAATTTCCGCGCTTCATTAACTGAGTTGAACCGACCTGGCCCGGATTCAGGCGCCAGAGCGACCGTCTCCAGCGCGCTATTCATTTCCGCAATATTCGACGAAATAGATTGGTCGCTATCCGGCGATCCCAGAAAACTTTAAATTTGAAAAAGAAATTTATCGAGGACGGCTTGCTTACCGACGACGCCTGATTGCTCGCGGATTTGCGCCTGCAAAAATTCATCAACCGCGCGGTTAATGCCGCCAATCTCGACGCCCGCGCCAGCGGTCGCCAGGCGCCGCGGCGAAAACTCTACTGTTTTTCGCGTGTAGCCTTCGGTGTTGGTGTTGGCGATATTGTTCGCCGACACCTGCAGCGCTAACTGACTGGTCTGAATTCCGCTAAGGGCGGTGCGTAGGGCGATTGACAGCGACATCTGGTGTGTCCGTTAAGCTGTAATTGTTAAAATTGTTGGTTCAAGGTGACTGGCGCCTGGGCGTAACCGCGATGTGGCGAACTGGTTTGGCGCGCGCCGGTATTGGTGTAGCCGCTGGCCATTGGTCGGTTTTGCTGTGCGATGGCGGCGATGCGATCCATCAGCTTTGTGTTCAGTTCGAGCGCAGAGCGTACACGGTGCTCGTTTTCACGAGCCGTCGCTTCCAGTTGCGTCGCCAGCCGTTTCAGTTCGCCGCGCACCGCGGGGTCAATTTCACCGAAAAAACCAGGTGTCGCGACGACTTCGTTCATATGCGCGCGATACAAATCCGACAAAGCGACCTTTTCCGGCTGAAGCGCCGATAGTTCTGAAATTTTGCGGAGCTTCAGAAGCTCAATCTCTGTGGCCATTAACTGGATGAACGCCAGAGCGATCTCCATCATGTCATGCGCTTTTTGTTCTGCGACGGCGGCTGAATTTTGATCCGGGTTTTGCAGCGCCGGGGCGTCTTGGGTCAGGTTATCTGGAATCATTGCGCGTTCTCCTGCATTTGAATCATGGCTTTTTGCACCGAGTCGGCGATGCCGAGGCCGCCACTGGCCGCGATTGATTTGCCGTATTCCTGCGCCATCATGGAACGGTAAATGCCCTCGGCGTTACCGCCGCCGAAGGGGCCGTCGGTCTTGATGCCGCTCAACATGGTTTCAACGAATTGCGAGATGAAAAACGCCTCGAAATCCTCGGCGGCTTTCTTGACTTGTCCGTCGTTCAAGGTCGTTCCCGCTTTCGGAATTGGCGCGTTATTTATTGCGAAACGGGCCTGGTCAAAGGAGGCGGCGGCGATATCCATTAGAGCACCTCTATATCTGCGTTAAGCGCGCCAGCCGCCTTGATCGCCTGAATGATGGTGATCATGTCACGGGGGCCGATGCCCAGTGCGTTCAAGCCATTCACCAGATCCTGCAGGCTGACGCCGGTTTCCAGAACCGTTAACTTCTTGTTGCCGCCCTCCGTCACCTCAATGCTGGTGCGGGGCACGACTTCGGTCGTGCCGGTGTTGGAGAAAGGTTGTGGTTGGGACACTTGCGGGGTCTCGCTGACGCGGATCGTCAGGCTGCCCTGGGCGATCGCGACGGTGTTGATGCGGACGTTTTCACCCATGACGATTGTGCCCGACTGTTCGTCGATCACGACTTTGGCGACCTGGTCCGGCTCCACGCGGAGTTGTTCGATGTCGGTCAGCAAATCGACCATCTGGCCTTTGTAGTTTTTCGGCAGGGTCAGTTTTATCGTCCCCGGGTCCGTCGCTCTTGCTGCTGGAACGCCGACCAGGGCGTTGATGGCGCGCGCGATCCGGCGTGATGTGGTGAAATCCGGGTTCCGAAGCGCCAGGTTCATGGTTTTCATGCCCGTGAGCTCGTAGGGAATTTCACGTTCTATAATGGCGCCATTGGCGATTCGCCCGCTTGTCGGCACGCCTTTAATGACGGTTTCCGCCGCGCCTTGTGCGGCGAACCCGCCGACGGCCAAGGTGCCTTGGCCTACCGCGTAAACCTCGCCATCCGCGCCTAGAAGCGGGGTTACAAGCAATGCGCCGCCCAACAAATTGTCCGCATCGCCTAAAGCGGAGACGGATAAATCAATGCGGCTTCCCTGTTTGGAGAAGGGCGGCAGCGTCGCGGTGACCATGACGGCGGCGACGTTGTCGGTTTGCAGCGCATCGTCGCGGGCATTGACGCCCATGCGCTCCAGCATGCCGATCAGGCTTTCACGGGTGAAGACTGCGGTGCCCAGGCTGTCGCCGGTGCCGTTTAACCCGACGACCAGCCCGTATCCAACCAGAATGTTGTCACGAACGCCTTCAAACTGGACAATATCCTTGATGCGGGACTGTGCGCTGGTCTGAAAGGGGGCGCCGAGAACGACAATAAATCCCAAGAAGGCGAGCCAGATCGCCGAATCTCGGCGAAGGCGGTGGGAAATAGCATTTTTTGACGATGGGATCATGCTGTCGCTTTTTTTGTTTTTATGGACTGTCTTGCTCTATCTGTAGCGAATGTCATGCCAAGTGAGGGGTTCTGGTAAGATATTGATTTATATGTTTTAAAGAAGAATTTTAGTGTGAAAAAAGACAATCGAGATGGCGCATGGGCAAGTAGCGCCGCTATGATCGGCAAAGTTTACCGGTCCGCGTATATTGTGTCTGGATCGACCCGGAGCGCGTTGCCTGGTTTCCGGATGATCCATTTGTTTCGTTTAGGGAAAAAAGTTGCTAGATTGGGCTCATGAAAATCGATTCAACCGGTCCTGTGCGGTCGTCCCCCGTAAAAAAGGGCGAGCGTACGCAAAAAAACAGCCGGCCCGGACAGTTCGCCAAACATATGGATGGCGGCGTCGATAGCGCGGCGGGCGTTGCGGCGAGTGCGCCAGCCCATAGCGTTGACGGCGTTTTGGCGATTTAGGATGTCGGCGACGCCACCGAAGACGGGCCCCGTTCGCGCGCCCGGAAATGGGGCTTTGACACGCTTGATGAGCTGGAGC
>JBLHZD010000030.1:0-19901 GCA_047631095.1 Alphaproteobacteria bacterium | reverse complement strand
CGAGGCGTTCAGGATCGCCGGGGTGCCGCACGTGCCGCTTTGGCGTCCATCGCCAAAACACGGCAATTCGGTCACGCCGCTGCGGATCAGGGAATCGGGCGGCAACATGTTGACCACTTCCGCCGAACCAGGATATCCGATAGGGCCACATCCGCGAATGAAGAGCAGGCAATTTGCGTCGATATTCAAATTGGGGTCGTTAATCCGGTCGTGATAATCCTCCGGTCCCTCAAAGACGATAGCGCGCCCTTCGAAACAGTTTTCCTTACCGGGTTCGGATAAATAACGCGCGCGGAAATTCTCGCTGATCACGCAGGTTTTCATAAGCGCTGAGTCAAACAGATTGCCGTTGAAGACCACGAAACCGGCGTTTTCCATCATGGGCGCGTTGATGGGGTGGATGATCTTCTCGTCCAGCGACTTTGCGGATTTACAATTTTCACCAATCGCCTGGCCGTTCACCGTTAATGCATTTTCGCGTATTTCGCCGATTTTCATCAGCTCTGCGACGACGGTGGGCACCCCGCCTGCGGCATGAAAGCCTTCGCCCAGAAACTCGCCCGCAGGTTGGCAATTTACGATCAGGGGCACGTGATGCCCGATTGTTTGCCAATCCTCGATATCCAGCTCAACCCCCACATGCCGGGCGATGGCGTTGATGTGGATCGGACAGTTGGTTGAGCCGCCAATGGCGGAATTGACGACAATGGCGTTTTCGAACGCTTCGCGGGTGAGAATTTTGGCGGGCGTCAAATCCTCCAACACCATGTCGACGATCCGACGACCCGTCTTATAGGCCATTTGCCCGCGTTCCCGGTAGGGGGCGGGAATGCTGGCGCAACCGGGCAGCGACATGCCCAGCGCCTCGGCCAGGGAGTTCATGGAAAGCGCCGTGCCCATAGTATTGCAATGGCCGAGGCTAGGCGCGGACGCCGCCACCATATCAATAAACTGTGCGTAATCGATCTCACCGGCGGCCAGGAGCTCTCGCGCTTTCCACACAACCACGCCAGAGCCCGCCAGTTCGCCTTCCCAATGCCCGTCGAGCATCGGTCCGCCGGACAGGACAATCGCCGGTAGATTCGCCGTCGCCGCCGCCATAATGCAGGCGGGCGTGGTCTTGTCGCAGCCTGTGGTCAAGACGACGCCGTCAATCGGATAGCCGTGCAGGATCTCGACCAGTCCCAGATACGCCAGATTTCGATCCAGCGCGGCGGTCGGGCGTTTGCCCGTTTCCTGAATGGGATGCACCGGGAAAATAAGCGGAATGCCGCCGGAATCGCGGATGCCCGCGCGCATGCGTTCTTCAAGATCAACATGGATGCGGTTGCAGGGCGACAGGTCGCTGCCGGTTTGGGCGATGCCGATAATCGGTTTGCCGGACTGCAATTCCTCCCGGGTGATGCCGTAATTCATGTACCGTTCGAGGTACAGGGCCGTCATGCCCGGGTTGCCCGTGTCATTGAACCATTGTTCGCTACGCAATGTGATTTTCTTGCTCATCTGCGTTCGCTCCCTGATGTCGATTTCTTTGACCGCATTAGAAATCACGGCGAGCGGGAAAGCAACGCAATGACACGGTCCTAATCCCTTGTTATAATTTAATCGGAACTGTCAAAATCGGCCAGTAGAAGAGGTGGCGTTTCGTGGGTATATTAAGACTGACTGTTTTGTGTTTGTTATTGGCGCTGGTGTCCTCGCCAGCCCACGCAAGCGGTGTAAATCGTTTTAAGGCGGCGCTTGAAGCGCAGTCGAAAGGTGAGCTGGATCATGCGTTGACGCTTTATACGCAGGCGATGCGCGATGGTGATCTATCACATAAACAATTGGCTATATCTTCTTATAATAGTGGAATAATATTTCTATCTAAAAAAGACTACGACCTTGCGATTTCAGATTTTGACACGGTGGTCTGGCTCCGTCTGGAATATTCGGACGCCTATCATAATCGTGGATTAGCGCATAATCGCGCGGGCCATTTTGAACAATCCATTGAAGATTTCACGATGGCGTTGAAATTGAAAACCGACAATCCCAGCGCGCTGAATAACCGCGGCAATGCGTATCGCGCCGTCAATGAGTTCGATAAAGCCGTTGAGGATTATGACAAAGCTATCGCACTGCAACCGGAATACGGGTTTGGCTATTACAACCGGGGCTTGGCGTTGGAAGCAAAGGCGATTTCAATGGAAAACGCTGGCGCTGTATCGCAATCTCAAGACGCTGTAATGCTGCGAAAAGCGTTGTGGGCGGGGGCCCGGCGGGATTATGAAAAAGCGGCGCACTTCATCCCCGATCATCCTGCGATCAAGGCGAAATTGGCGCAAACTCCCAAATAAATACTTTTTGACGGTTGGCGTTGGCCCTCGAAAATCAGGCTGGCAAATACCCAGATTGGCAAATATCAGACTGGACGGTCGCCGCGAATTTGCGTCCGGTGCAATAATCGTCGCGCGGTGGCGTCGAATGAATCCCGCCGGTGCAGCGTACTACGATTATCCCAGACCAGTAGATCGCCCACCAACCATTGATGATGCCAATGCAAGGCGGGCTGGGTAGCATGCGCCCATAATTCGTCGAGCAATTCATCGCTCTCTTCCACCGAGAGTCCGACAGCCCAGGCGTTTCGCCGGCGTCCCAGAAACAAGGCTTTGCGCCCCGTGACGGGATGGGTGCGCACGGCGGGGTGTCGCGCGCCGGGCGCGTCTCTTGGGTCCGTTACGGCGTCATAGCCTTTTCGCTGCCCATCGGCGCTGTCGCGGCTGGCGTCATGGTTGATGGTCAAATCCGCAATGCGCGACTGCATCGCTGCGCTGAGTTGAGTATAGGCCTCGAACATATTGGCGAATCCGGTGTCGCCGCCGGTTACGGGCGTTTCCAGCGCGTATAGCAGGCTCGCGGAGGGCGGTTCGTCGATATAGGACATATCGGAATGCCAGATGGCCTCGCCGGAGCCGAGGCTACCGATAACCTCGCCGTTTTCCTGAATATTCGACATCACGGCGATATTGGGATAATCGGCCAGCCACGGGTCGCCTTTAACATTCTGGGGCGCGGGCTGTAGCACGCCGAAGCGGTGGCTGAACGCGACCTGATCGTCCTTCTCCAGGTTTTGACCGCGAAACAGCAGGACTCCCTTTTCCAACCAGATGCGCTTGATATCGTTGAACGTCGTATCGTCCAGGTGACGGATGTCGACATCATGGACTTCGACCCCGATGGCGGATGATAGCGGCGTATAGGTAGGCGCGGTTGTTGTGGTCATGGCGATTCCTGACTCTCAATTGCCGTCGAATACGGGAAACCGGGGATGGCGAGTTTTCATTTGTGCATCCTGTCTGCAAATCGTACAGCCTCAAGAATGAACGTCACGGATAATATGAATCAAAACAGCGGATCACCCCTTGCGAAAACGCCGTTTTTTTATGGTTGGGTCGTCGTTGGCGTCGCCTTTGTGACGATGGCGTTTGGGGTCAACGCCAGAACGTCCTTTTCCCTGATGGTGCCTCCGCTGAGCGATGAGTTCGGCTGGGATCGCGCGACCATCGCCGGGATATTTTCCATCGGGTTCGTCACCTCCACCGCGCTGTCGCCGCTTATTGGCGAGTTGATCGGGCGGCTTGGCCCGCGCTACATTATGCCGGTCTGCGTGCTTGTCATGGGCGCGGGGTTTGCGCTGGCGCCCTTAGCGAGCGAGCCGTGGCATTTATACGTCACGCTTGGCGCTATGGTCGTGGGGGGCTCGGTCGGCGTTAGCTATATCGGGCATTCGTTCTTTTTGCCCAACTGGTTCGTGCGCAAGCGTGGCCTCGCCATTGGCATCGCCTTCTCCGGCGTCGGCGTCGGGTCTATCCTGCTATTTCCGTGGTTGCAGCGAATCATTGAATCCGCAGGCTGGCGCGAGGCCTGTTTCACCTTGGCGGTTTTGATCATCGTGGTTCTGGTCCCGCTCAATTATTTTTTGCAACGCGGCCGCCCTGAAGACATCGGCCTGCGGGCGGATGGGCGGCGCGACGGGGATGACGACGGCGCCGGCGCGGGGGACGGGCGTGACGACAATATCGTGGATGGCGAATGGGCCGCGCGGCGTTGGACCCTTGGGCTGGCGATAAGAACAGCTCGGTTCTGGTGGCTGGCGGGCGCCTTTTTCTGTGGCCTGTTCGCTTGGTATGCCGTGCTGGTGCATCAGACCAAATTCCTGCTCGATTTGGGGTTCTCCAGCGAATTGACGGCCTTCGCCCTTGGCTTGGTCAGTTTCGCCGCCATCTTCGGGCAAATTGCGATTGGCGCTATTTCGGATCGGCTGGGCCGCGAGGTGGCCTGGACGTTATCGATGGCGGGTTTCGTATTGTGTTACGCTCTGCTGCTGTGGCTGAAGGCCGAGCCGGGCCTGTTTCTGGTCTATGCGATGGTCGTGGCGCAGGGCTTCATCGGCTACGGCATGGCGTCGGTGTATGGTTCGGTGGCCGCCGATGTCTTCAGGGGCCCGCGCTATGCGGCGATATTCGGCGTCCTGGGCTTGTTGTCGACCTTGGGCGCGGCGGCGGGTCCCTGGGCGGTGGGGCGCCTTTATGACTTGCACGGTGATTACACTCTCGGCTTTGCGATGTGTGCGGCGATGGCGGTGGCGTCGGTGTTTTGTATGTGGGCGGCGGCGCCCCGGCGTGTTCGACTGGTCGCGGGACAGGCTGTCCGGCGGCGAAAACGTCCAGACTAATCCATCCCAAATGCTTGCGGAACCGATGGCTGCACGTCAATCTAAGCCCCTAGCAATTTAGGTTTTAAAAAACGCAAAGGGGACAACAATGCATAAGTGGATTGACCATATCGTGGTGCGCGTCGAAGATTTGGACAAGAGTCTGGAGAATTACGACACGAAACTTGGATTAACCCCGAGTATCGGCCCGGAAGAACTACCAAATCTGGGCATGCGCCGCGCCGTTCTGCCCGTGGGGGACACGGGACGTTTTATCGAACTTGCCGAACCTCTGGGCGAGGGCGGCGCGATTGGCGCTTCGCTGGAGAAACGCGGCGAGGGCGTGCATCTGGTCGCGCTGGCGGTGGACGATCTGGCGGCGGCGACGGCGGATCTAAAGGCCAAGGGCACGCGGGTGATTGAGGCCGGATCACAGGTTTTCATCCATCCAGGTGAAACCAACGGCGTCATGTATCAGTTGATTGAGCGCGAATAGCGACAATTGTCTGGCCGGTCACCCGCCGGTTGACGGTGGCGCCGGCCATTTGTCGCGGTGAACCTGTATCAACTCGATGAGCGCGCCATCGGGGTCGATACAGGTTGCGATATCCGCCATGCCGTCTTTGGCGGGTTGGGGCGCGGACAGGAAAATCACGCCTTGTTTGCTCAGGGATTCAAAGTCCTCGGCCAGGTTTCGGGTTGCCAGACAGAGCCGGACAATGCCGATATCCTGGTTGGTGAGCGGCTGTTCCGGTGACTTTTCGGGTGTTTCACTGGCGCCTAATGCGACGAATTCGGTCAGGTCGAGTTTGGGATAACCATCGCCTAGTTGCAGGATGCAGGCTCTACCGCGCGTTCCCGGTGACAGTCCCAACGCACGGGCGCTATCGTCGGGCAGGGCGGCGGGTTCCGTGTCATTGGTTAAGCCTAGATAGGGAATGCCGGGGCGAAAATCTTCAAAACCCAGCCGTTTATAGAAGGCGACGGACCGGTCGAGATTGCTGACATTGATATTAATATGACCCCAGCGAATATTTGGCGTTTTATCGTTCATTTATCGGTCCTGTTCAGAATTCTGTTTCAACCGAAATTGGCTTGGATCGTTTGGAGATGCAAACTAAACAAGTCGCTATTTTAAAAACGCAGGGGTCGATTTGTCTGGACCAAGATGGCGTAGTTCTGCTGGAATTGTGGGAGACGGTGCGGTAAACCTCTGGCGGAATGACCTTTTAGAGTGGGAGCCAACATGGCGTCGTTGAATTTCGAACCCTGCCAATTGCCGCCGGAGGCGGAGGCGTTGCGTGGGGAGGTTCGTGAGTTTTTGGCCGAAACCCTGTCGGATTATCCGATGGAGAAACGGGCCCGGTCCTGGGTCGGCGTTGACCGGGAATTCAGCGAAAAACTGGGCGCGCGTGGCTGGCTTGGCATGACCTGGCCCAAGGAATATGGCGGGCACGAACGGAGCATGCTGGAGCGCTATGTGGTGCTGGAGGAAGTGCTGGCCGCCGGCGCCCCGGTCGGCGGGCACTGGATCGCCGACCGCCAAAGCGGCCCTTTATTGCTGAAATTCGGTACCGAAAAGCAGCGCCAGTTGTGCTGTCCCGGAATCGCGCGCGGTGAAATCATTTTCGCGATTGGCATGAGCGAACCGGATTCAGGTTCTGATCTGGCGTCGATCCGCACGCGCGCCGAAAAGGTCGACGGCGGTTGGGTCGTGAACGGCACCAAGATCTGGACGTCGGAGGCCCATCAGGCTGATTACATGATCGCGCTGTTCCGTACGGCGGTCGACGCTGATGATCGCCATGCGGGCATGTCGCAGTTTTTGATCGATATGGACAATCCGGGCGTCACGGCCCGGCCCTTGCGCAATGTCGTGGGGGATTTGTCCTTCAACGAAGTGTCTTTTGTCGACGCCTTTATCCCCGATGACATGATTGTCGGCGAAGAAGGCGGCGGCTGGGCGCAGGTGATTGCCGAACTCGCCTTCGAACGCGCGGGACCGGAACGGTTCCTGAGCAGTTATATTCTTTTGACCGCGCTGATCCGCGAAATTTCCCAAAACCCGACCGACCGCGCCGCCGTAACGCTGGGCCGGTTGGTCGCGCATTTGGGCACGCTGCGCCAGATGTCGCTCTCGGTCGCCGGGATGCAGAATTCGGGCGGGGATCCGGCGCTGGCGGGCTCCATCGTCAAGGATCTCGGCGGGGTCTATGAACAGGATATGCCAAAGATTGCGCATGAACTGATCGCCGCCGATCCGATGTTGATGAATGGCGGCGACTTCGAAAAGGTGCTGTCCTATGTCACGCAAGCGTCCGTGTCGTTCTCGTTAAGGGGCGGAACACGGGAAATCCTTCGGGGAATAATCGCACGGGGGCTTGATTTACGATGAGTGAAATTCGCGAACTTTTAGACGATACAGTCACACGGTTGTTCGGTGATCTGGTGACGAAAGAAGTGCTGGAAACCGCCGAGTGCTGGGACGACTCCCCATCCGTGTGGCCGACGGCGCTTTGGAACGCAGTGGAGGAAAATGGCCTGACGCAGGCGTTGACGCCGGAAATCATGGGCGGCGTCGGCGCAAGCTGGACGGATTGTTACGCCATTGCGCGCGCGGCGGGAAAGTTTGGCGCGCCTATTCCCTTGGTGGAGACAATGCTCGGTGGCTGGTTGTTGTCGCAATGTGGGATTACCCCGCCGACCGGTCCCATCACCGTTGCACCCATACGCGATGGCGAAAATTTACGGTTGGAAGGCGATCAGCTGAGCGGCGCAGTGTCCGGGATCCCCTGGGGTCGGTTTGTCGACCATGTGGTCGTGATCGCCCAAAGTGGCGCGGGACGACGTATCGCGCTTGTGGAGCGCGCATCAGCGCAGGTGATTGAAGATTGCAACATGGCGCGGGAGCCTCGGGACCATCTGAATTTTGAACAGGCGTCGGTGATCGAATCCGTGCCGCTATCTGACAGTTTGGGTGAGAACCCGATCCGCTTGTACGGGGCGATGCTGCGCGCCGCACAGGTCGCGGGCGGCGTTCAGCGGGTGCTGGAGGATACGGTGCAATATGCGAAAGATCGTATCCAGTTTGGTCGCCCGATTTCAAAGTTCCAGATCATTCAGCAGAATTTGGCGACGGTTGGGAGTCAGTCCGCCGCGTCCGGCGCGGCGGCGGAGACGGCGTTTCGCGCGGCCGACCGTGGCGATCCAAAGCTTGAAATCGCATCGGCGAAAATCGTCAGCGGCGATGCAGCGACAATCGCCGCCAGCACAGGTCACCAGACCCACGGCGCCATCGGCTTCACTTATGAGTTCCCGCTCCATTTCTCCACGCGACGGCTTTGGTCATGGCGCGCGGAGTTTGGCGCGGAATCAGAGTGGGCGGAAATGCTGGGGCGCCATGTGGCGGGCCGGGGCGCCGATGCGCTGTGGCCGGATTTAACCGCGCGGCAGGCGGGGTTGTAAGGCGTCAGATTGTTTCGATACTTTTTAAGTAAAGACCTGCCATAACAGGCTGCATCCGCCGATCAGGATGACGATCTCGATGAACTTGGTGTGCGCCCTAATATCCATTCGGGTTACGATCCAGCGCGCGATAAAGGCGCCGGGCATCATGCAAACGCCCATCATAAGCCCCGCCAACGCCAATTGGGTGTTCAATATGTCCAACGAGCCGAACATGATAATTTTTATGCCGGTGGTGGCGACGGCGACGACGGCTTTCCCCGCGACCAGCGCAGAGCCCTGAAGGCCTGCGGCCAGCAGGGTGGCGATCACAATCGCGCCGGTGCCATTGAGACTGCCGGCGAAAACGCCGTAGGACGCGCCGATCCAGCCGATACTCTTGGGTTTTATCGTTAGATGCTGGCCTTCCATGTACCGTCGCATGGGGACGGACAGGACCAGAAAGGCGCCAAGCAGGCCATAGAGCGCTTTTGCAGGCAGGAAGCTGTAGATCGCTGCGCCAAGAATGACGCCGGGCACGGCGGGTAGCATAAACCGCATGGTTTCGGGAAAAGAGATGTGTTTTCGAAAAGCGAACACGCGCGATGAATTGCTGAGCAACCCCGACACCGCCATGAGCGGAATGACCGCCTTGATGCCCACGATGGGCGCCAGCAGCGGCACGGTCATCAATCCTAATCCACCGCCGCCGATACCCCCCATGATCGACGCCGCCAGCGCGACAACGCCGATGAGGACGAAAGAAGCGAGGCTGACCTCTGACAGTAGAAAGGGCTGCTCCATATTTTCCTTATCGCCCGCTTACCTTCCGGTAAGACGCGCTACTGGTTCGACAATAACTCCAACAACGTTTCATTGAAGCGCTCCGGTTCTTCATACATGACCCAGTGACCGGCGCCGGGGATGATGCGAAATTTGGTGTCGGGCTGGATCAAGCGAAACATCTTTTCACGTTCGGAGGATTGACCAAAATTAGACGCATCCTCACCACCATGGATTGAATGGAAAGTCGCCTTGATGCTGGGCAGGACGCGGCGCAAAACATCGGTAACAGCGATGGGGCGACTTTTTGTACGCCCGCGCTTCACCGTCTCGTTTTGCAAATAAATAGAGAGGTCGTCGACTTTATCCGGGTTGGCGAACATGAGCGCGGCCAGATTTTGGCGATGACGTTCGGTTTCATCATTTGGCGTGGCGGTCTGATTGGTTTTTTTCAAGATGACGTTTTTTTGTCGGGGAAGCCCCAATCCGCCGGGCGCCACCATCACCAGTGTTTCCAGCCGTTCGTCTTGTTGCGCCGCGACATGGCCGCCGATCAAACCGCCGAAGGAAAACCCGGTCAGGCTATAGCGGGTCGGGGATGGCAGGAGGATATCGAGACCGTTGCTGATAATCCGGGCGATGGAATCGGCGTGGTAGGGCTCCGGCACGATTGCGGAATCGCCCAGGCCCGGCATGTCGGGAACATAAAGCCGGTAATGTTCGCCCAACGCGGGGATGTTTCGAATCCAATGGCGCCATGATCCGTAGCCGCCATGCAGTAATACCAGCGGCGGGCCGTCGCCCCAGAAACGCCATACCAGATCACCGTCGCAACACGGTGTGACCGCGCGCTCGGCGCTGTCCTCAAAGTGCGCCTCTATATCTTCAGGACTCATGTCTGAATCCAAAATCGATCTTAAATCGTCCATGGGCGTCCGGTTTTCGTGTCGGCGAAAATTTTTAAAAGGCGAGGTTCAGCTCGCCCGGCAACCCTTGGGCAGGGTTTCAGGATTGATCGAACATTCCAGATCTAGCGGCGTTTCGTCAAGAACCGTGTAGACGTTCTCAACAGCCATCGTCGCCATGCGAGTCACCGCGCCGTGGGTTATGCCCGCGATGTGGGGCGAGACCATGACGTTTTCCAGCGAGAACAGCGGGTGATCCTTGGCGGGTGGTTCGGTTTCAAAGACGTCCAGCGCCGCGCCCGCGATTTTTTTATCGCGCAGGGCTTCGAAAAGCGCCACTTCGTCGATGATGCCGCCGCGCGCCGGATTGTTCAAAAAGGCGGTTGGTTTCATCTTGCCGATCAATTCGGCGTCAAACATATGATAGGATTCCGGCGTGCGCGGCGCATGGATGCTGACCACGTCAACGTCGGAAATAAAGTTTTCTACGCGGGCGACGCGCGTAACGCCTTCTTCCGCGAAAACCTCATCGGACAAATAGGGATCGTAGACGCTCACTTTAACACCGAATGCTTTTAGCAGCCGGGCGAAGCGGCGACCGTTGCCGCCAAAGCCGATAACGCCGACATGCTTGCCCGCCAATTCGATGCCCCGGAAGCTGGTTTTCTCCCAGGTTTCACCGCGCGTAACCCGGTCAAGGCGCCTGAAATCCTTGAACTGGGCGAGAATCATGCCGAGTGCATGTTCTGCGACGGATTGGGAGTTGGAGTTGCGTCCATTGACGACCGGGATGCCCTTGGCGGTTGCGTGGGCGACGTCGGCATTGTCTACGCCGATGCCATGTTTGGAGATGACCCGTAAATTTTTGGCGGCGTCGATGACCCGCGCGCTGATATTGCCAACGCTCAAAATAATAGCGTCGACATTATGTTTGACCACCAAATCGACCAACTCGTCTTCGGTTGGGTAATCCTCAATCGTGATGAAATTTGCGCCGCGCTCTTTCAGCATATCGACGCCTTCTTGCGCAATAGTCGGCGCGGTAATCAAAATATTGTAGCCCATGGAATTTTCCTCCTCTGAATCGAGGGGGCATTCTAGGGACCGGGTAGCGGAAACACACTGTCTCAATCGGTGAAATCACAAAATACTTCAGGCGCGCGCCACGGCGCCGTGACATGGCGGCGCGGGTGGTTCATTTTGGCGCGAATTTCATTTCTGACGGGAGAGTTCGACGATGAGTGATGCGGATATTAATGTTGTAGCGACGCTTGGCCTGGGTGAGGCGGGGACGGCCCTGACGACAGGCCTCGTCGAGAATTTTCGCGGCGACAACCCCGACCGGCGTGTCCTGTCCGTCGATACCGCGCTCCATGACAATGTGCGCGGCGCGGCCATCAACCAGCGGGCTCATGACATTGGTGTGGAAATTTCCGGTGAATATGGGCCGTCGCTTTCCGACGCCGGGTTCGTGATGTCGGTCGTCACCGGGGTGGACGCTAAGCACGCTGCGAATTCCGCCAAAGAATGGCTCAAGCCCGGGTCGTTATTTCTGGACGTCAACACGCTGACGGGGCCGCAGACTGCTGCGATCAGCGTGCCCTTGATGGAAGCCGGTATCGATTATGTCGATGTCGCGGCCATGGGCGGGTTCAGCTCTTATGGGCATAAGGTGCCGTTTCTTCTGTCCGGCCCGGCGGCGGAGCGCGCGGCGGCGTTTATGAAGCCCTATGGCTTCAATGTGACCGTGTTGAGCGACAAGATCGGCGACGCCTCGGGCGTTAAGATCATCCGCAGCGTTATGATCAAAGGCGTTGAGGCGTTGAGCGTTGAATGTCTGGTCGCCGCCCATCGTCAGGGTCTCGTCAAGGAAGTCCTTGATTGCTTCAGCGATGTGGACGAACGGACCTTCGCCGGGTTCGTTAAAAGCATGGCGATTTCACAACTCATCCACGCCAAGCGCCGGATGGAGGAGATGGAGAAGGCGGTCGAAAATCTGGATGAAATCGGTATCAAGCCGGTGATGACTGAACGGACCATCGCCAGCCATCGCCGTACGATGGAAGCCGATGTGTTGCCGCCCGATGGGACGCGTCATTCTCTGGAAGAAGCGCTGGAAATTTTGAGTGAAAAGGTCGTCGGCTATTCCAATAAATAGGTACGCCAATTGTTTCTAGCTTTGCGACGGTAAATTGGACTCCGCATCCCGGTCCAACGGGTAGAGCGGCCACCGGATGTTTTTCCACGGAAACAGACTGTAATCCGAGGAACAGCATCCGGGGCCCGATACCAGAACGATATCCTTCGCCATGGGTTCGAACCCGGCGCGAAAATGTTGCCGTGATTTTATCAACACATATGATTTTTTTGTGGGATCGATTCCCGCATGGGTGAAACAGCCCGTATCGAAGGGCTCGTAGCGACCTTCGCTGACAACGATCTCGATATCGCCGGTGTCCAGAACCACGCAGCGCCCGATATTCATTTTAACGCCCGTGAACATAGGACCTGTGACAGTGAAGGCGCCGTCGGTGATGCGCTTGACGACGCCGGTAACGTCAAGCGGTTCGCCTTTTAAGCCCATCGACGGCGTATCCGTCTTGCCGCCCAATTGCACGCTCACCGTAGCGCCGACGCCAGCATCAATAAGGATTTGCACCGTTTCCGGATCGCAGAATGGTCCCGCCGCGACATTGCGCAATCCCTGTCGCATGACCTCCGCGAGAACAGCCATGACATCCTGACTGCCGCCGGAACCCGTGTTCTCGCCGTGATCGGCCAGGATGATCGGGCCGTCGCCGGGCTTGTCCGCCAGCGCCGCCGCCTGCGTAATCGAATCGGCGACTGGTTCCACGGGGTAGATAAACTCCTCCCGACGCTCCCAGCCTTCGTTGAGGATGTCGTAGAGCAGCCGTTCGGCCCGGTCTGTGTTTTTGTCGCCGACGACCAGCGCGCTCAATCCAACATGGGGAATATCGGCCAGCGGGAAGCAGCCAAAGATGGAGGCGTTCAGCACGCTTCCCCCTGATTCCGCGGCAATCGCCTTGGCCATCATATCCTTCATCGGCTGCATGGAGGGCGCGTGTTTGTTCATGTGGGGCATGACGGGCAGGGAGTGCCACACCATGACCGGATCAATCTCGCCTTTCATCGCGCGCAGCAGCGTGCGCCCGGCGCGTTCGCCGGTTTCGTACATATCGATATGGGGATAGGTGCGATACCCGGTAATGACGGTGGCGTTATCCACGATCTTGGCGGTTAAATTTGTATGGAAGTCGAGCGCCACGGCGATAGGGAGGTCCGGCGCGGTCTCACGAATGCGGCGCAGCAAGAGGCCTTCGCCATCGTCATAACCTTGTGTGACCATCGCGCCGTGCAGGTCGAGGAACAGCGCGTCGCAACCAGCGGACACCGCGTCGCAGATCCGGCTGACGCATAGATCAATGATGTCGTCGGGGGCGGGGGCGCTGGGGTGGGCGTTGGCGGCGACGGGAAAGACAATTTCCGCATTCGCCGCTTCGGCCAGGTCGATATAGGCGGCGACCGGGTTATTGGTGTCGCGATAAACCCGAAGCGCCTCATCGCCGAACGCCGGTCCATCCGTTGGCCCAATACGGCCAAAATCAGCAACCGGCGTCGGAACGGGGGAGAATGTATTGGTCTCGTGCCGCATGACGGCGACGACAAAACGCTGTGTCATACTCCCCCTCTTTCTTGTGGTGGTCTACGGTGCGTTAGCTTCCTTTGACGCGCTCGGCGGCGCTGGCGCCGGCCAATCGACCCAAAATAGCGCCGGACATAAGCCCTGTGCCACCGGGATAGTTGAAGGCGAACAACCCGCCGACCAATTCGCCCGCCGCATACAATCCGGGGATCGCGTTCAAATCGAGATCCATGACCACGCCATCTTCGTTCGTGCGCAAGCCGCCAAACGTGAACGTAATACCGCAGGTAATGCCATAAGCCTCATAGGGTGGCTTATCTAATGTATTCGCCCAGTTTGATTTTGGAACTTCCAGTCCCTCGGTGCCACGCCCATCTAGAACCGCGGGATTGAATTCCACGTCGGTTTGAACGGCTTCGTTATACGCCTTGATGGTTTTCACGAATTCCTCAGGATTAACGCCTTCCAGCTTCGGCGCGAGTTCTTCGATGGTGTTCGCCGTGACCTTGGTGACTTCCTTGATGCGATATTCGTCGCGCATCATCGCGGTGACCTTTTGATCGAAAACCTGCCACGCCATCATGCCGGGCTGGTTCAGGATTTCACGGCCGTATTTCGCATAGGTGTAATTCCGGAAGTCGGCGCCCTCATCGACAAAACGCTTGCCGGTGGCGTTGACCATGATGCCCAACGGATAGCTGTGTTTCTGGAAATTATCGCCAACCGCCAAATCGCCGGTTTCCGGCGCGTTCAAATCCCAGCCAACTGCGTGGCAGCCGGACCAGTTGCCGTGTGGCATCGCGCCAATATCAAGCGCCATCTGAATGCCGCCGCCGGTGTTGAAGCGGGTGCCGCGCACTTTGGCCAACTCCCAGCCGGGGCCGAGGTAGCGGGTGCGCATTTCAGGGTTGGCTTCGAACCCGCCGCTGGCGAGAACAACCGCCTTGGCCATGATATCGCGGACTTCGCCTTTGTGTTTGACCCGGATGCCGTTGACCTGCTTGTCGTCATATAACAGCGACATGCCACGGGTTTCATACAGGATATCGATGCCGTTATCCCGTGCGGCTTTTGTCTCCAATTCGATCAGGCCTTCGCCGCCGCCCCAGGTTTCGACGCATAGCCCGCCCCAGAACCGAAATTTGCCGTCGACTTTAAATGCCTGGCGGCCATAGCTGGGTTGAAATTTAACGCCGCGGCTACGCATCCACTGCACGGTTTCAAGACTCTTGGTGACCAGAAGCTCGGATTTGTCCGGATCGGCGCGATATTGGGTCAAACGAAACAGATCGTCGTAAAACTGGTCGCTGGTGTAGGTGCCAAAATCGGCGTTGTCGATTTCTTCGTCCGTCAGATCCAGAACAGTTTTCAAATCCTCGACGCCTTCATGGGCGAAACGAATGGCGCCAGCGGTATACCGGCTGTTGCCGCCGGATTCCGCTTCCGGCGCGGCCTCGATGACGACGACTTTTGCGCCATTCTCCTGCGCGGACAGGGCGGCGCTCAGGGCTGCATTTCCGGCGCCGAGGACGGCGACGTCATACTGTGAATCTGACATTGTGGTTCTCCGGTTCTATCTCAAATCAAAAAAAGCCGCTTCGCGATACGGTCTGCTACGATTTAGCGCCCGCACGGTGAAGCGTACAAAAAGGCAAGGTAAACGCCGCCGCAGAATGGTCAAGGCCGATTTGGCGCATGGCTGGGCGTACATTTCGTCGCATCCGTTCGAAATTGTTTCCCTTCTGCGACCACTTGAATTATGACCCGGCTACGTCGATATACAATAGGTTTTGGAATCGCGTTAAACTGAACGCAAAGCGATTAGCGCAGAACACCAATTCTTTGATTTAAAAGAGGTAAAACCCCAGTGTTTAAGCGTATTCTCGCCATTGGCGTTCCTCTTGTCATTATCGCCGCAGGTGTGGGCGGGGCCTTCTATCTCAAGAGTACGAAACCGGAAATCGTTAGCGTCCCGCCGAGCGAGCGGGTCTGGCCCATTGAAACCCAAAAAATCAAACTTGGGGATGAACAGCCCGACTGGACCTTGTATGGCCGCATATTCGCGGGCCGGGAAGTTGAGCTTCGCCCTCTGGTGGCGGGCCGCATTACCGCCGTTGGCCGTAATTTTCGCGATGGCGGCGTTGTGGAAGAAGGCGAGCTGCTGGTTCAGGTCGACCCCTTCGATTATCAAACCTTTCTGGACGAGGCGAGCGCGCAATTAGCGGAGGCGCGGGCGCGTCATCGTGAATTGGCTGCGGAATACAAAGGCGCACGTAATTTGCTGGTGCATGATGAAGCGCAGGTAAAACTTCGCCGTCGCGATGTTCAAAGACGTGAGAAACTGCGCGGGTCCGGCGCTGGATCCGTCAAAACCCTCGATGACTCTAAAATGGCGCTGAGCGAAAATGAGCAGAGCCTGGTTGATCGACGCCGCGCCATCGATACTTATAAAGCAAAGCTGGGGCAGCAAAACGCGACCATTGACCGTTTGGCTGTCTCGCTTCGCCGCGCCGAACGGGACCTGGAAAATGCGCGTTTAACCGCGCCCTTCGATGGATTTTTGGTCGATGCGGATGCGGAGTTGGGCAAACGCCTGGGCGTCGGCGACCGGGTCGCGCGGCTGATTGATGCGCGCCGAATGGAAGTTCGTTTTCATATCGGCAACAAGCGTTTCAGTCAGCTTTTATCCGGCGGCGGCTACAAAGGTCGAACCGCACGGGTGTACTGGGGCGGTCGTGAAGATCTGCCGCCGCTGAACGCGGTGCTGGAGCGGGAGAGCAGCGAAATTGATACCGCGAGCGGCGGCGTTGAGCTGTTTGCGCGCCTGACCGATCTGGACAAGCAGAGCGTTCTGCGTCCCGGCGCCTTTGTTCGCGTGGTTATCCCGGGCCGCAAGTATGAAAATGTCGTGCGTCTTCCAGAAGCCGCCCTGCATAATTATGACACGATCTATCTGGTCGAAGAAGGGCGCCTGAAATCCCAACCGGTGACATTCGTCGCGCGGGTCGATGCGGATGTGCTTGTGAAAGGGGACCTTCGCGAAGGTCTGGTTGTCGCGACCAGCCGGTTTCCGGAAATTGGCCCCGGCGTAAAAGTGTCGGCCCCATGAGTCGTTTACCCATGAGCCATTTACCCATGACCACCCAATCCAAGCCCCTTTTAGAGGCGGATCATGGCTGAGAAAACCGGCGGCATCATCGGTCTGTTCGCCAGCCATCGCACGGCGGCGAATTTGCTCATGGCGATCATGCTGATCGTGGGCACGGTTTCGTTGCTCCGCATGAATACGCAGTTTTTTCCGGATTTTGGTCTGGATTTTGTGCGGGTATCCGTCGCCTGGCCGGGCGCGAGCGCGGAAGATGTTGATTCCAATATAATACAAGCGATTGAACCTGAGGTCCGTTTTCTGGATTCGGTGCGGCGCGTGCGATCCTGGTCTTTGGAAGGCGTTGCGACCGTGCTGGTGGAGTTTCTGCCGGGGACGGACATGCAAGCGGCGTTGTCGAATGTCGAAACTGCGGTCGGGCAGGTCACCACCTTGCCCGAGGACAGTGAGACGCCAAATATCTCGCGAGTCGTGCGATACGATCCGGTTTCCAAAATCGTCATCTCAGGCCCGTTTCCCGAAGCGTCGCTCAAGGCGACGGCGAAACGAATCCGCGATGATTTGCTGGCCGACGGCATTGACCAGATAACGATTTTCGGCAGTCGGGACGAAGAAATCTGGGCTGAAGTGTCGCAAGACAGACTTCTGGAATTTGACCTGACGCTGAGCGATGTCGCGGCGCGGATCGCCGATGCGTCGCAGGATTTACCGTCGGGCGATACGACGGGCGCCGCGGAACGGCAAATTCGCAGTCTTGGTCTGGAAAAAGATGTTTTCGGCCTTGGCAAAATCGAAGTCCGGGCGCTGGAGAACGGTCAGAAAATATTGCTTCGCGAAATTGGCGACGTCACCGAACGCTTTGAAGAAGGCGGCGGCGAGGCGCGTCGTCTCGGCTTTCCCGCCATGGAATTGAATATTCAACGCGCGGTGAACGCCGACGCATTGGAAATCGCTGATAAGACGGAAGCCTATCTGGCGAAATTGCGCCCGACATTGCCGCCGAACCTGCGGCTGGAGCAATACGATATTCAGGCGGATCTCATTCGCGGGCGTATCGACCTTCTGTTGAAGAACGGCATCGGCGGTTTGGTGTTGGTTCTGATAATTCTGTTTATATTTCTGAATACGCCGACCGCGTTCTGGGTGGCGATGGGCATTCCGACATCCTTGATGGCGGCCATGTTCATCATGATCATGACCGGGCAAACGATTAATATGATCAGCCTGTTTGGATTGATTATGGCGCTGGGCATCATCGTTGATGACGCCATCGTCGTTGGCGAGCATTCGGCCTGGCGGGCGCGCCATGGCGATGATCCGCTGAGCGCCGCTGTCAGTGGCGCGCGTCGCATGGCCGCGCCGGTGTTCAGTTCGTCCCTGACCACAATCGCCGCCTTTGTGCCGCTGCTGGTGATCTCCGACATTATTGGCCAAATCATTCGGGCCATCCCGCTGGTCGTCATCGCCGTTATTCTCGCCAGTCTGGTTGAGTGTTTCTTTATTTTGCCGGGTCATATGCGCGGCGCCCTTGCGTTTAATAAGGGGCGACGGTCGCGCTTGCGCATCTGGTTCAATCGGCATTTTGATGGGTTTCGCGATGGCGGATTCCACAGGGCTGTGTCTTTGGCCGTTGATAAAAAATACGTCACAATCGCCATTGCGGTCGCGATATTTATCCTCTCGATTGGCGTCATGGCCGGAGGGCGGGTCAGTTTCCACTTTTTCCCGCAACCGGAGGCCGACAAGCTCTACGCCAATATTCAGTTCTCGGCGGGCGTCCCACGGGAAAAAACCATGGCGATGCTGGACGAGCTTGAACGCGCGCTTGCGAGCGCGGAACAGGCGTTGAACAAGGGCGGCGGCAAGTCGGTTCAGATGATCCTGACGAAAATCGGCACCGAGACTGGCGTACAAGGCGGCGCGGTCAATTCGGGCGATCACGTGGGCAGCCTTTCGGTGGAGCTGACGCCGTCCGACGAGCGCGACGTGCGGACCAATGCGCTGATCGATGCGTGGCGGGAACGAATAAAGCCGATGGCGGGCCTGACTGTTTTGAGTATTCGCGCGCCGCAAGGGGGGCCGCCGGGCCGGGAAATTGACGTTCGTTTGTCGGGGAATGATTTACCGAAACTGAAGAAAACGGCGGAGGAGATCGGAAAGCTCCTGAAGCTTTATCCCGGCGTCAGCGACGTTGATAACGATTTACCGTACGGCAAGCGCGAATCCATCCTGAAGGTTACGCCGGAAGGAAAAGCGCTGGGCTTCAATACCGGCAATGTCGGCTTGCAGGTCCGCCATGCCTTTGAAGGCGCCATCGCCAAACGGTTCGCCCGTGGGGATGAAGAAGTGACGGTCCGGGTGCGTTTGCCGCGCGGCGATAAAGATACCGGTAGTCTGGATGGATTATACCTTCGGAGCCCGGCCGGGGTCGAAGTGCCGCTGGAGGAAGTTGTCGCGTTTACGGAGAAACAGGGTTTTTCCCGTATTAAACGCGAGGACGGGTTACGGCAGGTAAGCGTCACGGGCGAGATTGATGAAGCGCGGAATAGCACCAATCAGGTGCTCGACGCCTTAAAACGTGACGGCGTCATTGAACTTGCAGAGAAGAACGGCGTCGCCGTGAGTTTTGCGGGCAAGGCGGAGGAGCAGCAACAAACTCTGTCGGATATGGGAACGGGAGCGATCCTGGGCTTGTCGGGTATATACATAATTCTGGCCTGGGTGTTCTCCAGCTATTTCCGGCCGCTCGTGGTGATGTCGATTATCCCGCTGGGATTCGTCGGCGCCGTGCTGGGGCATTTGTTGCTGGGATATGATTTCAGCATTCTCAGCCTTATGGCGCTGATTGGATTGTCGGGCATCGTCGTGAATGACTCGATTATTCTCGTCAGTACGATTGATGAAAATATTGCGAACGGCGAAGACATTCGCGACGCCATCGTCAACGGCGCCTGCGCCCGCTTGCGCGCGGTTATTCTGACGTCCGCCACGACGATGGGGGGGCTGACGCCGCTGTTGTTTGAAACCAGTTTGCAGGCGCAATTCCTTATTCCAATGGCGGTGACGCTGGTGTTCGGGTTGTTTGTCACGACATTCCTTGTCCTGCTGGTGGCGCCGGCGTTGGTCGCCGTGCAGCATGATGTGGTGGTGAGCGCGCGGCGGATTTGGGGGGCGAGCGCAAAACAGGAGGTCACGCCGCGATGAAATCAGAATTGACGGTGGCCGTTGGCGGTTTCGGCGTTATCGGACAGGCGGTGGCGAAGCGCCTGGGAGACGGCATGCCGGGGTTGCGGCTGGTCGCGG
>JBLHZD010000029.1:0-19955 GCA_047631095.1 Alphaproteobacteria bacterium | reverse complement strand
TCCCTATCGGGAACAGTGCCTGAAACAGTTTTCTTTATGTTTCAAATGACATTCGCCATCATTACCCCGGCGTTAATTGTCGGCGCGTATCCGGAGCGGGTTCGCTTCTCCAGCGTCTTATTCTTCAGCGCCGTCTGGTTGATGGTTGTCTATATTCCTGTAACGCATTGGGTCTGGGGCGGCGGTTGGCTGGCCGAGATGGGCGTGATGGATTTCGCTGGCGGCATCGTGGTCCATGTCACGGCGGGTATATCCGCGCTGGTGTTCGCGAAATGCCTGGGGTCGCGTCGCGGCTTTCCGACGCAATTGCGGCCGCCGCACAATCCGGGTCTGACGATGGCGGGCGCGGCGATGTTATGGGTCGGTTGGTTCGGTTTCAACGCAGGTAGCGCGCTGACAGCGGGCGGCGGCGCCGGTATGGCGATGACGGTTACGCATATTTCGGCCGCGGCGGCGTCGTTAAGCTGGGCGGCGATGGAATGGATCAAGTTCGGTAAACCCAGCCTGATTGGCATTGTCACCGGTATGGTGGCTGGCTTGGCGACGGTGACGCCGGCATCGGGCTTTATCGGCCCCATGGGCGGGCTGTTCCTGGGTCTGGCGTCTGGCGTAATTTGCCAATGGATGACCATGTTCATCAAACAGAAGTTGACGATCGATGATTCGCTTGATGTGTTTGCGGTTCATGGCGTTGGCGGCATTCTCGGCACAATCTGTGTGGCCTTCCTGGCGACTTCGACGTTCCAGGGCCTTGGCCTTGCGGAAGGCATGACCGTAGGATCACAGCTTTGGGTTCAGGTCGTGGGCGTCGTCGCTGTCGCTGCATGGTCGGGGATCGCCAGTTATATCATCTTGAAAATCTCGGACGCCTTGTTCGGTCTCCGCGTGCCGGAAGAAGAGGAAATCGAAGGCCTCGATATCACGGCGCATGGGGAACGAAGCTACGAGCTTTAATTGTTAATGCGCGGCGTGGGATATAGGGCTCCACGCCGCGCATTGCGAGGGCGCTTTATGAGAGGGATTGAACCGTGAAAATGGTTATGGCGATTATCAAACCACATAAGCTGGATGAAGTCCGCGACGCCTTGACGGCGATAGGGGTTGAGGGATTGACCGCCAGTGAGGTTCGCGGATACGGCAGACAAAAAGGCCAAACGGAGATTTATCGCGGTGCGGAATACGCTGTGACCTTCGTGCCAAAAGTTAAAATTGAAGTGGTGCTGTCAGACAGTGTCGTGGATAGCGCGGTTGAAGCGATTGAGACGACGGCGCGGGACGGCAAAATCGGCGACGGCAAAATATTCGTCTACGATGTCGGCACCGCAATCCGCATTCGAACGGGGGAGCGCGGCGAAGAAGCGCTCTAGCCGCGCCTGAGGCTCGCCTGAAAGCGCGACTTATCATCTTGGCGCTTGGGTTGACGAAGCCCGTGCGTCGGGTCATCTATGGAATTGAAGCGTCGTTGCTTGGCGGCGCAATTCCGAAAAGATGGCCAAAAAGGTGGATGACATGGATGACGGCGTTTCATTGACAGGGCAGGGTGTTAACGCCGAAAAGCTGGCCGCTGCGCTCGCCTTCGCCGACTCTGCGGAAACACGTTGGCCCTATGACCTTGCCGGTGGGTTGAGCGCGGTTGAAAAGTCAAACGAACCCGCGCCGTGGAACGAAGTCACTGGCCCGATGATGCCCCGGGGCAAGCCAAGCGGCGTAATTTTGAAAAATGGCGCGACAATTGGCGAATGGGGCGATCCCTCCGCGATTGAAATGACCTATAGCGCGGCGAAAAGCTATTTATCGCTGCTGACGGGCGTCGCTGTCGCCGAGGGCCTGATCCGTAGTATTGACGACCCGATGGCGGATTATGCGCTGGACCGTATGTTTCATACCGACCAGAACCGCGACATAACCTGGCGCAACATGTTGCAACTGACCAGTGAATGGGAAGGGTCCTTGTGGGACAAGCCCGACCTGGTCGACCGGAATCGCCAGTTGGGCGCCGATAGCGATAATTCAAAAAAGGGCACCGGGCGGGCGCTGCAAAAGCCGGGAACGCATTGGGAATATAACGACGTTCGCGTCAATCGGTTGAGCCTGTCCTTGATGCAAGTGTTTCGCCGTCCCTTGCCGGACGTTCTGAAAACCAAAATCATGGATCCGATCGGCGCATCTTCTTCCTGGCGCTGGCTTCACTATCGTAATTCTTTTTATGAAATCGGCGGCGTGCCCCTGCCATCCGTACCGGGCGGCACCCATTGGGGCGGCGGGTTATGGATTAATGCGCGCGACCATGCGTTGGTGGGCCAGCTCATGCTCAATAAAGGCGCGTGGAACGGGGACCAAATTATCGCCGAATCCTGGGTCGACGCGCTGCGTACGCCGTGCGACATCCGACCGGGATATGGCTTGCTCTGGTGGTTGAATACGGACCGCAAATATATGCCGGCGGCGCCGGGATCGAGCTACTTCGCCATTGGCGCGGGGCAACATATGATCTGGGTCGAGCCTGAAAATAACATCGTCGCCGTCGCACGCTGGATCGATTCCGCCAAAACCAACACCTTTATCGAACACGTCATGGCGAGCCTGGATTAGGTATTATTCCGCTATATCTGGAGAGGTTGGAGAGTTCCATGACTGCTATTAAAATCGCCGATCTGGACCATGTTGTTATCCGCGCCCGGGATATCGATGCATCGTTGGGGTTTTATTGCGATGTTTTAGGGTGCGCCGTGCTGCGACGCGTGGAGCGGCTGGGCCTTGTTCAGATGCGCGCGGGCGCCAGTATGATTGATTTGATCGATGCGGCGGATAACCCGCCCGGCGACGCTCGGTATCCAGGGGGCGCGCGCAACATGGACCATTTCGCCCTGAGACTGGAATCATTGGATGTCGACGCCATACGCGCGCATCTTCTGGGCCATGGGATCGAGATGGGAGACGTCGCCACGCGGTTTGGCGCCAAGGGGAACGGGCCTTCTGTTTATATCACCGATCCCGATGGCAACGTCGTGGAGCTAAAAGGCCCTGCGACGGGCGCCTAGCTCGTAAAGTGTTCTCTATCGAATCGGGTTTTCCGGCCCCCGACCTCTGAATTTTTCGATAAACGCTGCGGCGCTGGCGATGTCGAACTTCTTTTGCATCAACCGCTTTGTCCACGCGGTCAGAACGACCTGTTCACCCAGCCCTGACATTGGCGTCACGACGATGCCGCCCCATTGGTTGGTGTATAGAGAGCTCCAGTCTCTCAGGGTCGATAATGTCTTGGCGTCTGGTTTTTCATAGTAAATGACGATGTGCCCGTGTTCCGCTGAATGAACCAGCCGTCCCGGCGGACGGGATGCGTCGTAGAACCCAGGATTAATCGGAATCGGATGGTGAATCCCGGAGGTGGGGAAGCGGGACGGGTAAGACCCGGTTTCATGGGGCGCATAGTGGCCGCCCCCATTGTTAACATCGGTTTTTACCCGAACGAGCCCCGGTTCTCCCTCAGCGGCGAGCGCCAGGAAAACGTTTTCCGCTGTTGTCGATGAATACCAATAGGCGCCCCCGCCCAGGGCGGCGACCACCGCGATCACGGCGATGACAAGGTTGTCTCGGCGGATACGCGACTTTGGTTGATGTTCAGCAGGTTTAAAGCCTTTACCGGAGGCGCTGTTACGGCGTTTTCTGGTTTTTGATTTAGCCATCGGGTTCTGTCGTTCCTGTTCTTGATTGGCGTGTGTCGAATTTAAAAAAATACTAAAATTGGGGTCATCCTGACGCTTTCTGACCGGCGACATCGAACCACGATATTACCCGTTGAACGAGACTTGTTTCCTTCAAGATTTCGTGAAATGTAAGCGCCACTCCAATTTATATCGGTATGAGGCGTATGCGCGGTCTTTCTGAAAAATGGGCGTCCAAATGGCGACGGCCCGAAGTTTTGCTGTTTCTTATGGCGGGCGCTGCGACAATTTGTTTCGCGGTCTGGCAGGCGCTTTTGAATAATTTTTCAATCGAGCGCGCCGCCTTTACCGGCGTCGAGATGGGGATCCTTCAAAGCCTGCGGGAAGTCCCCGGATTTTTGTCTTTTACCGTGGTATTTCTGCTTTTGCTTTTACGCGAACAGCCATTGGCGCTGGTGTCGTTGCTTTTACTCGGAATTGGCACCGCGATCACCGGTTTTTTCCCAAGCATCATCGGGTTGTACTGCACCACTGTCCTGATGTCGGTCGGGTTTCACTATTATGAAGCAGTGCAAACATCCCTGTCCTTGCAATGGGTGGACAAGGAACACGCGCCCGAAATTTTGGGAAAGTTGATCTCTGTTAAGGCTGGCGCATCGATCTTGACCTTTGGCGGGGTCTGGCTGGCGTTTGATTTCCTGAAATTCGATTTTGTCTGGGTCTATCTGATCGGTGGCGTTGTCGCGCTTGGATTGACCGCGTTTTGCTGGGCCGCTTTTCCGAGTTTTCCCGATCAAGTCGTTCAGAACAAAAATATGGTTCTGCGCTCCCGCTATTGGCTGTTTTATGCGCTTACGTTCATGTCCGGGGCGCGGCGACAGATTTTTATCGTTTTCGCCGGGTTTCTTATGGTGGAGAAATTTGGCTACAGCGTCAGCGCCATCGCCGTGCTGTATCTGATCAACGCCGCCATTAATATATGGCTGGCCCCCCATATTGGGCGAATGATCGGAAAATACGGCGAACGCAAGGCGCTGATTTTTGAATATATTGGCCTGATTGGTGTTTTCAGCGCTTACGCTTTTGTCGAAAACGCGACCGTCGCCGCCGGATTTAACGTCCTTGATCATATGTTCTTCGCGCTCGCCATTGCGATGAAAACCTATTTTCAGAAAATTGCGGACCCTGCGGATATAGCGTCCACGGCCGGCGTCAGCTTTACGATCAGCCATATCGCCGCGATTGTCATTCCCGCCGCCTTTGGCGTGTTGTGGCTGACCTCGCCCGCAGCGGTGTTTTTGTCCGGGGCGGCGATGGCGTCGATTTCCCTGTTGATGGCCTTTAATGTTCCGCAAAATCCAACGCGTGGTAATGAGGTGCTGGTAGGGCGGATGCGCGCGCCTGTTCCCGCAGAATAAGGTTCGTGATATTGCTTTGATGGTGGAACAATGTTCACAGGCTGGCGCCGGGGCCCGACGGGACTTGATTTCGGCGTTGGGCTCACGACATAAAGGCCTGACGAATTCAGGCGTGAGAACAAATTTTTTAGGAGAATATTATGGCCCATAAAATCGATGAAATTGATTTTGAGCCTGTATCGATAAATGACGACGGAGAAATCATTGTCGATGTTGAATTCGTCGCCCCGGATCTTGGTTTGACGCCAGAGGAATTCATGACGGAGATGGAGGCGGGACGGGTTTTCCAGACGGCGGAAAAGGGCATTGACGATGATGAAGGTCGGATGCGTTTGACGTTTCGCCATCGCGCTAAGGAAACGCGGTTTGTTATTGATGAAAACGGCCAAATTGTCGCGGACGCCTGAAACTTACGAAATGATTTGTACGAATTCCAAAGTCGGATAATACTACCGTCCAATAGATGAGGCGCCGAGGGTGAGGCGTCGTGATTGCGGTTTGAAATTGCGTATGGGTTTGAGACTATGAAGATCGCGATCTTGAGTGAGAAGCGGCCGAATGAAACCCGGGTCGCGGCATCGCCGGAAGTTGTTAAAAAGCTCATTGGCTTGGGCGCCAAGGTCGTTGTTGAAAAATCCGCTGGCGTGGCGTCGTCAATGCCGGACGCCGTGTTCCGGGACGCTGGCGCCACAATCGCCAAGGATGCGGAATCGGCGTTAAAGGACGCGGATATCATCTTGAAGGTGCAGAGACCCATGATCGCGGGCGAACGCACCGACGAACTTTCAAAATATTCGCCCGGCCAAACGCTGATTTGCCTGATGGCGGCGCGAAGCGAACCGGAATTTGTCGACGCCTTGGCGAAATCAGGCGTTACCGGCTTTGCGATGGAGATGCTGCCGCGCATCACCCGCGCGCAATCGATGGATGTTTTATCCTCACAATCCAATCTGGCGGGCTATAAGGCGGTGCTTGATGCGGCGTCGGAGTTTGGCCGCGCGTTTCCGATGATGATGACGGCGGCGGGGACGATACCCCCGGCGCGGGTTTTGGTGATGGGCGTTGGCGTCGCGGGATTGCAGGCGATTGCAACGGCGCGGCGTCTGGGCGCGGTGGTGTCGGCGACTGATGTGCGCCCGGCGACAAAGGAACAGGTTGAATCCCTCGGCGCGAGTTTCGTTGCGGTCGAAGATGACGAATTTCTCGAAGCGCAGACCGCCGGTGGTTACGCAAAGGAAATGAGCGCGGAATATCAGGAAAAACAACGCGCGTTTATCGCCGAAACAATCCAGAAACAGGATATCGTTATTTGTACGGCCTTGATCCCCGGGCGACCGGCGCCGGTGCTGGTGAATGAAGATATGGTGAAGTCCATGAAGCAGGGCGCGGTTATCGTTGATTTGGCCGTGGAGGCGGGCGGAAATTGCCCGCTATCCAAACTGGGCAAGGTCGTGGTGAAAAACGGGGTCAAGATTGTTGGCCATGCGAATGTGCCGGGGCGTTTGGCGGATGACGCCAGCAAACTTTATGCGAAAAATCTGCTGAATTTTCTGACGCCGATGATGAATGGCGAAGATGAAGATAACGCCTTCACAATTGACGAAGAGGACGAAATCATCAAAGGCACTTTGGTGACGCAGGGCGGGAAAATTGTAAACGACGTCATTCGAGCCGCGCAAGCGCCTGACGGACCTTCGAAGGAGACCCGTTCGGACGGCGAACCAGTTGAGGCGAGGGCGGGAGAATAGACGTGGAAAAAACCGAACGTCTTGTTGAAAATGCGGCGTCCCTTGCGGGCAACGCCAAGGCTCTGGCCGAGCAGGCGGATTCCGTACTGGCGCAGGCTAGCCATCTGGCGGTGACGACCTCTGTATCGGAAGGGGATCCTTTCGTTTTCTTTTTCACCGTGTTCGTCCTGGCGTGTTTTGTCGGCTATTACGTGGTTTGGAACGTAACGCCCGCGCTGCATTCGCCGTTGATGGGCGTCACTAATGCGATTTCTTCCGTCATTATCGTTGGCGCCCTGATCGCCGCCGGTCCGGAGAGCATCAGCCTATCGAAGACCTTTGGGTTTATCGCTGTCGTGCTGGCGTCGATAAATATTTTTGGCGGGTTCATCGTCACGCAGCGAATGCTGCAAATGTTCAAGAAAAAAAGATAGGCGCGGCGCATGGATGAAAATTACTCCGCCTTCGCGTATCTGGTTTCCAGCGTTTGTTTCATTATGGCGCTGCGCGGGCTGTCTTCGCCCGTCACCGCGCGCATCGGCAATATCTACGGTATTGTCGGTATGGTGGTCGCCATTGCGACGACCTTGGCGGCGCCACAGGTCATGAGCTTTACGACAATAGTCGTTGGCGTGCTGATTGGCGGTTCCATTGGCACCGTTATCGCCCTGCGAATTCAAATGACGGCGTTGCCGCAGCTTGTTGCTGTCTTTCATAGTTTGGTCGGTTTGGCTGCGGTGTTTGTGGCCGCCGCCGCCTTTTACCAACCTGAAGCGTACAATATCGGGACGTTTGGCGAAATTGCTGTCGCCAGCCTTGTGGAAATGAGCCTGGGCGCCGCCATTGGCGCCATGACCTTCACGGGCTCCATCATCGCCTTCGCCAAACTACAGGGCATTATGAGCGGCGCGCCGGTGACCTTTACGGGCCAACATGCGGTGAATGGCTTCCTGGGACTGGTTATCATCGGTTTGATTGGCCTGTTATGCGCATCACAGGCGCCGATGGCGTTCTGGATGATCATCGTGCTTTCGTTGATCTTCGGGTTCATGATTATTCTGCCCATCGGCGGGGCCGATATGCCGGTCGTTATCTCCATGCTGAACAGTTATTCCGGTTGGGCGGCGTGTGGTATCGGCTTCACGCTCGCCAATCCCGCGTTGATCGTTACAGGCGCGCTTGTAGGGTCTTCTGGCGCGATCCTAAGCTATGTCATGTGCAAGGGGATGAACCGATCCTTCATCAGCGTCATTTTAGGCGGCTTTGGTGGCGAATCCGGGGCGCCGGCGAATGTTGGCGAAGGGGATAAGACTGTTCGCCCGGGCAGCGCCGAAGACGCGGCGTTTATCATGAAAAACGCCGATAGTGTCATTATTGTGCCGGGATACGGCATGGCGGTGGCGCAGGCGCAGCATGTCCTGCGCGAAATGGCGGACATGCTGAAGGCGGAGGGCATCAAGGTCAGTTACGCCATTCACCCGGTCGCGGGTCGTATGCCCGGCCATATGAACGTGTTGTTGGCCGAAGCCAACGTGCCTTATGACGAAGTATTTGAACTGGACCAGATCAATCGGGATTTTGCGTCAACCAGCGTCGCGTTTGTTATTGGCGCCAATGACGTCACCAACCCGGCCGCCAAGACCGATCCAAGCAGCGCGATATATGGAATGCCCATTCTCGATGTAGAGGAATCTGGCACCGTCCTGTTCATTAAGCGATCTTTAAGTTCAGGTTACGCCGGCGTCGATAATGAACTGTTCTATCGGGATAATACGATGATGTTGTTTGGCGACGCCAAGGCCATGTGCGAAGGCATCGTCAAGGCGTTCGACGACGTCTAAGACCTGTTTGCGTTATTTCGTGTGGAGCGTCGCTTTCGGGTAGTAAGCGTGAAACGCAAAGGCGAAATCGACGAAATAGGCGATATCCTCGCCGTTTTTTTGTACGGTGACATTGCCCACATCTTTACCATCATGGATGAATTCCGTATCGAGCGCGGAATTCTGGCCTTTGGTCCAATTGATGACTGTGCCATCGGATAGGCGCACTTCGCGTTTCTGTCGCAAATACTCCAGGCTCCAGGCCTGGGATTTATCGTTCAGCGAAACAACGCGGCCCAACGGTGCGACGCCTTTGGGCGTTTCACCGTCATACAGAAACGGGCGCGCCAGGGAATCATAGCCGGTATACGGATTTGAGCCGTAGTCGCGCATGCCATCGACGTTTGGCGCCAGCACTTTGCCTTGTGGCGCTCTCGCTTTGAAGTTTTCCCATGATTCGAGGCGCGACGGTAAAATTTTCAAGCGCTTGCCCGTCATCTCTCCAACGATTCCCTCGCCCAGGAATTGTTGCCACCAGCTTTCCGTTTGTCGGTCGTACATGACCAGATCGGATTTACGCAGCTTTCCGGTTGTTCCGAAATCCAGGACCTTTCCCTCCAGACGCCGGTCAAACACGATGGCCGCGTTGCACAGGGGGCAAAAGGTGATGGCGACGGGCACGCCCGCGACGGTATCGTTGACAATTTCGTGCCACATGAGGATACGCAACGAATAGGCGACCGCTTCGCCGTTTATAACCAACCCGACGACAGGTTCCGTTTTACCGATATCCGTTACCTCGGAGATCGGAACGATTTTTGGGTCATCGATCGGGGGAATACCGTCTTTTGGCGGTCCACCGGAACGGATTTCAGAATAGGGGATCGAATGTTTCGAAAAGTCGGTCTTGCGCCATTCGTGCTTCCAATAGTCCGGTTCCGCAAACGACGCGCTGGCCCAGGTGAGCGCTGTAACCATGCCCAAGGCCGCCATACTGGCTTTAAATACTGTCATCATCGGCAAAGTTTGTCCGCCGCCGCAAAATCCGGCAAGTCAATTTGACGTGACAGGCGCGTGAAAGCAGGTGACGCGAAAGTAGCTGAATGAATGCCGGACGTGTACGGATTAGAGGGGGCGGTCGGGGACCCAGCAATATCCATCATCATCGAGGATATAGGCTTCGCGCAGCCCGTGGGGCTTATCCAACGCGCCCTCCAGGATGGTGTAGCCCGCGTCACGCGCGCGCGCTTCTGCATCGTCGGGGTCAACGCCGTGCAGTCTGAATTCGGCGCTAGCGCCGCGTCCATCTGCGCCTGTGGCGATTCCCGTTAACGGGTGGTCGTTGTAGGTGTGATCGGCGTGCAGCATCCATTCCGCTGCGCAAGTATCCGTCGCAACCCGCATCACCGCAAAATCAGGGTCCGCATAGACCGCGTCGGCGCCAAACACCGTTTTGGCGAATCGAACGGATCTTGGCACGTCCCTGACCAGCAAGTTTACGGTTAGGCCGCTTAAGGTCTGGCTGTATTTGGGTGCCGGCATCCAGGGATCGCCGTCTCTTTTTTTCACCATAACCGGACCTTTCCTAATAATGGGGCCAAATTTCAGGACAAGCTGCGTGCAAAATTCAGGCACACGAAAACCTCCCCAAACCATAGGTTCAGGGACGCATAACTTCAATCCGGATTAACGGAAGTGAAGGAAGGTCAGTAGCCTTCTCGCTCCATGCGCTTACGCATAAGCTTACGATACCGACGCTTTGCTTCCGCTTTTTCACGCGCGCGGCGTTCCGAAGGTTTTTCGAAATTGCGGCGAAGTTTCATTTCGCGGAATACGCCTTCGCGTTGCATTTTTTTCTTCAAAGCGCGAAGGGCTTGATCGACATTATTGTCGCGTACGACTACCTGTACGATGGATCGTCTCCTGATAGCTTGGATTTAAGATAAAGCATGTGGCTTACTAAAGTTGCAGGTTAGTATCATGCAGCCGCACCCTTGGAAAGTCATAAAGCATACCTGATTTTCGAAAGTTTCACCACGTCTTTACAGCATTGGGACGAGAGGCCTATTAACGCCGATGTCGATCTTGAAAATAGCCCGTATGGGACACCCTGTTTTACGCCGTTCCGCCGTTGCGGTGGAAACCCCGTTTTCACAGAATATTCATCGTCTTATCGCTGATATGATTGAAACGATGGAGGATGCGGACGGCGCCGGTTTAGCCGCGCCGCAGGTTCATGTTCCCCTACGGCTGGTGGTCTTCCACGCGCCGCGAAACGAAGATGCGCCTGATGAGGCCGCGCCGCTTGCCCCAACGGTTTTGATTAATCCGGTTATCGAGCCAATCGGGGATGAAATGGCGGAAGACTGGGAAGGGTGCCTGTCCGTGCCGGGGTTGATGGGGTTGACGCCACGCCATCATGCGATCCGCTACACCGCCCTGGCGCCCGACGGCGCGGTGATCGACAGGTCGGTCGAGGGGTTTCATGCGCGCGTCGTGCAACACGAATGCGATCATTTGGATGGTATATTGTATCCCCAAAGAATGACCGATTTAGGAAATTTGATGTTTCGGGAGGAAATGCGCCACTATCGCACGCCCGATACGGAAGACGAGGCGGCGACATGATGGAGATTCAAACACAAATTCTGGAAGCGGCGGTTCGCCATGCGCCGTTTGACGGCTGGGGATCCGAGGCCTGGGTGCGTGGCGCTGCTGACGCTGGAATTAGCGTAGAGGCGGCGCGGCGCGCCTATCCGGGGAGTACGGGGGGCATGATCGCCCTGCACAGCCGATTGGCGGATCATCGGATGTTGGCGGCGCTGGAGGCGCGGCCGGATTGGCAAACGCTTCGCACGCGCGAGCGCATTACAATGGCGGTTCGGACGCGGTTGGAGCACGCGGAGCCGCAGCGTGAAGCGGTTCGCCGCGCGGTGTCCTTTCTGGCCTTACCGTTGAACGCAGCCCTTGGCGCGCGATTATTGTGCCAAACTGTCGACGCTATGTGGGTTGCCGCGGGGGATACATCGGCTGACTTTAATTACTACACCAAGCGCGGGTTGTTGGCAGGGGTCTATGGCGCGGTGGTGCTCTATTGGTTGAATGACAAATCACCGGAAAGCGCGGATAGCTGGTCATTTCTTGATAGACGTATTGCCGATGCGATGGCGGCGCCGAGGATATTACAAACACCGCGGCGGGTGCTTGGCCGACTACCCAACCCGATGCGATTGTTTCGGCGTTCCCGCCGCACCAAGTGGGCCTAGTCCCAGCTGACCAAGTCCAGGCAGACCTCGTCTAAGCGGACATTGTTCTAACGCGTCTTGTAAGGGCTGAACTATGGCCGCCCCCCTGTGATTGCGCGCACATGTATAGGGCGTTTGATCGGTTATAATTGAAAAATTGTAACAAGTTGGATGGGTGACGCATGGCGTCGGTGTTGAACATAGCCGTGAGTGGATTGCAGGCGGCGTCGCGTCGTTTTTCGGTTTCGGCGAACAATATTGCGAATGCGAGCGTATCTCGACCCGCCCTATCTGATCAGGTCGCGGCAACCGCCGGTTTTGCACCGCAACGCGCCATTGATGAATCGGTCGCTGGCGGCGGTGTTCGGACGGCCTTGTCGCCGGTAGCGCCAGGCGCCGTCATTGTTCCTGATAATTCGAGTCAGACCGGGTTTTCATCTTTTCCAAATATTAACGTTTTCGAGGAATACTTGGAACAGAAGCAAGCGATCATGGCGTACAAAGCTAATGAATTGGTTATTCGGGCGCAACAGGATCTGGATCAATCGTTGCTGGATATCGAGACTTAGCGCAATTTCCGGGATGCGTCCGAAGGTCGCACCAATGTTTTACGTAGAGGGTCTTGATGTTTTGCTGCAATGCAACATATAACCCTTCAAATGATTATTACTTTGGAGAAGACAATGGCTGAAATCAAGCAACACTGCGCTGGCTGCCTCTGGCCGACTTGGGGGTTTTCCGAAAAGCCAACCCATGAATATTGTGGTTCCGGGCGAATGGAAGGGCAATCGTACTGCTCGAAGCATTATCATGCGTCGATCCGCAGCAACGATGAGGAAACAAAGCCTTTCGTGCCGCAATTCAATTATCAGAAAAAAGCGGCTTAACAAATAAGTCGTTTTTTGTTCGGGGGCGGCGTCGGCTGGTTCGCGCGCCGCTTTTTGATTCTGACGCCCTAGTTCTGACGCTCTAATTCCCGAGTCGCCGCCTGTATGGATTTGTAAAATCTGCGGCGCTTCGGGGTATTGAATTCGTTTCGCGTGCATTCCCCCGTTTCCGTTTATCGACAATTCGTGGTTTCATATTAGGGTCGGCCCGGTCCGATATTGATATATCGCTCCGGCACTGATATTTCGCGACGAATTTATTTGGGGAAAATCCTGCAATGCGCGACCATTTTGTTTCCGTTGATCGCTCGGTGACGCCGTCCGCCCTGATTTTTTCAGATAATTTTAATGTCGCATCGTCGTTCATTGACCGGCATATGAGCGAAGGGCGTGGTGGCGAAACCGTGATCAGGGCGGAAGCCGGATCGGTGACCTACGCCGAACTGGCCACAAGCGTAAACCAGTGCGGTAATGCACTGCGCGCCATGGGCTTGGCGCCGGGTGACCGCGTGTTGATGGCGGTCAAGGATTGCGCTGAATTTTTCTATATTTTCTGGGGCGCGATCAAGGCGGGATTTGTACCCGCGCCCTTGAATACGCTCCTGCGCGCGAGCGATTACAAATTCATGATCGAAAAATCACAATGCGCGGCGATGATCTATTCACCGGAATTTGGCGGTGAGATCGAATCCGCCTTGGCGATGAGCGATCACAAACCCGCCCATATTCACGCCACCGAAGGCGAAGTCGGGCAGGATGGGGAAGGCGTCGTCGGGCAGGGCGCGGAATTGATGGTAGACTTGATTAACGCCGCGCCAACAACGCTGGAGCCTGCGCCGGCGACGGCTGATTCAGATTGTTTCTGGCTGTTTTCCTCCGGTTCAACCGGAACGCCGAAGGCGGCGGTTCATGCGCATCGGGATATGGTGGCGACAAGCGAGTTCTATGGCGTTGGCGTCCTGGGGTTGGATGAAGACGCGGTGTGTTTTTCCGCCGCAAAACTGTTTTTCGCCTATGGTCTTGGCAATGCGATGACGTTTCCGCTTTGGGTGGGCGGGCAAGCGGTTTTGTTTCCGGCTCGGCCCACGCCGGACGATATGTTCTCAATGATCGAGGCGTATAAACCAACTTGTTATTTCGGCGTTCCAACGCTCTATGCCGCGCAGTTGCAGTCGTTGGATAGTCGGGCGGCGGATGGCGGGGCGGCGCCGGATTTGTCGTCGCTTCAATATTGCGTATCGGCGGGCGAGCCGCTGCCAGGGGACATCCTGCGCCGTTGGAAAGAGCAAACAGGCCTCGACATCCTGGATGGCATAGGGACAACAGAGATCCTCCATATATTTATTTCAAATCATAGGGGCGACGTAAAGGCGGGGACGAGCGGACAAATCGTACCGGGCTATGAGGCGCGTATCGTGGACGAGCATGGCGATGACGTCTCCATGGGGGAAATTGGCGGCCTTCGGATCAAGGGGGGCTCCACGCTTAAATACTACTGGCGAAACCCGGAAAAAAGCGCGGAAACCATTCACGATGGCTGGGTGCATACGGGCGATACATATTATCAGGATGAAGACGGCTATTTTGTCTGTTGCGGTCGCAGCGACGATATGATGAAGGTTGGCGGCATCTGGTGTTCGCCGGTTGAAATCGAAGCGCGGTTGATCGAACACCCAAAGGTATTGGAAGCGGCGATTGTTGGTCGTCCCGATGATAATGAGCTGATAAAGCCAGAAGCCTATATCATTTTGGTCGATGGGGCGGTTGGCGACGATGCGCTGATGTCCGCGTTGATAGAGCACTGCAAGGCCGGATTGGCGCCGTACAAATATCCAAGATGGTTTAATTTCGTCGCGGAACTGCCTAAAACCGCCACCGGTAAAATTCAACGATTCAAGCTGCGTAACGCTGCGGTCTAATGGGCCGGTGTGTGGCGATCTGGCGTTGTGATCAGGCGTTGCGATCAGGCGTCGTTTCCGGTTCTGATTCCGGGGTTGGTTCCGGCGCTTGTTGCGTGCGGGGGAGGCATAAGGATACCCGTGTGCCCTTATTCATCTCACTCTCAATATCCAAAACGCCGCCATGCAGCCGCACCAGCGCGTCGACGATGGAAAGACCCAGGCCTGTGCCGCCTTCGCCCGCAAATTCGATGTTGCCGGATTGCGTGAATGGCGTCACGATTTTAGCAATATCGTCTTTGGGAATGCCAATCCCCGTATCCGAAATACGAATGCAGAGAATACCGTCGTCTGAATGCGGCGTGATTTCCAATTTGATCGTCCCGTCTTCCGGGGTGAATTTTGTGGCGTTTGATAACAAATTAACAAGTATTTGCCGAAGCGCCGACGGGTCCGCGGTTATGTGAGAAACCGAGGGATCAATTTCCAACTTAAACTGATGCCGTTTTTGGTCCATTTGGCCGTGCACCACACGGACGGAAGCGTCCACAATTTCCGAGATATTGACGTCTGAATAAACAAGCTCGTGCTTGCCCGCTTCAATCTTGGAGATATCGAGGATGTCATTGATCAGATCAAGAAGGTGGCGGGCGCTTTGGGAAATGTCATGCGCGTAGCTCAAATATCGGTCGTTGGCGATCGGGCCAAGGATTTGCATTTCCATGACTTCCGAAAAGCCCATAATGGCGTTCAGAGGCGTTCGCAATTCATGGCTCATATTGGCCAGAAAGTCCTGTTTGGTCTTATTCGCCTTATGCGCGTCGTCCAGGGCTTTTCGCAAATCCGTGTTGTTGACGGAAATGATGCCAATTCCCATAAGTTCGCCGTCGGTCTGATAGGCGGGAAATTTTGTCCACATCATGGGAACGATCGAGCCATTTGGTAATTTCATGTCGCTTTAACCGGTAGCGATCTGCCCGCTTTCAATAACCTGAGTGTCCCGATCCGTGATTTCGTTTGCGCGGGCCCGAGGCCATATTTCATCAGCCGTCTTGCCGATAACCTGGTCCTCCGTCAGTCTCCATTGACGTAGATAGGCCTTATTCGCCAGAACATACTGTCGTTGAACATTTTTAAGCAATATTACGCCTGGGAAGTGGTCCAGAATGGATTGTAGTTGCGCTTGACTGTCGCGCCGACGCGCTTCGGCGGTTTTTCTTTGGGTGATTTCGACATACGTACCCTGAATCGCAGTCTGGCCATTCCAGTCGACGACGGATAAGCGGATTTCCACCCAGGCATGAGATCCATCTTTCGCCAGACATTCAATTTCATAAGTGTCCGGCGCATCGTCGCCGCGCATTCGAGCGTCTTTATTTCGACGTATTCGGTCGCGTTCGGATACCGGGATTGTTTTAATGAGTGAATCCAGCGCCATGAGCTCGCTTGGACTGTCATAGCGCAAAATGTCGGCGATCGCCTGATTGGCGAACAGAATTTTCAAATCCTGATGAATCAGAAACCCTTGAATTGACCCCTCGACAAGGTTGCGAAACCGGGCCTCGCTCTGCCTGAGCGTTTTTTGAATTTTTTCATGGGCGATCGCAGGCTGGGAAATGCGCCGTAATAAAACGACGCCCCAAAATAAAATAATGAGCGCGCCCAAAAAGGTGAGGGCGGAGGCCTTGAGGAAGGGCGCTCGAATTTCCGACATATCGATCTTGGCGACAATACCCGCGCCAAAGGCGGCGACAGGCTCGTAGGCCGCAAGAACCTGAACGCCTCGATAATCGATGCCGGTCATGACCCCGGAGGCGCCTTCGAGGGCGCGGTGCATTGGTCCGGAAAGATTGGATTCCCACGGAATCGGCTTCGGCGAGCCGAAATCGTAATGGCGATGACGCAGCAGAAAGACAATGTTGCCATATTGCCGTTGCGCCAATGTAAATTCACCGGTTTCTCCAAACCCCTTATGCTTCTCATGCGCATCGGTGACTTGCGTCAAGGTTGCATCAAAGGCGTGTTCTGGCCCCTTGGAGATATTGTCCTGATTATTGAAACGAGTGATTGCCTCAATCAAACGGGCCTGGCTCTGAGCGCCTTCGGATAACCGGGCGCGTTCGGCGTTCAGGGCGGTGTTGTACAGCACCCAAATCGAGGCGCTCATGACGCCCAAGACGATCAAAATCATCACCAGGATAATCTGAAACAACTGATATCGCGCGGGTGACGCCTTTATGCGGTTAAAAAAGCAGGCGACCAATTCTCTCTCCGCGTCGACGTCTTCGACAATAAGACGCCAGTATTATGGCGCCTTGAGGCCGCGCCGGTGAATGTTTCCGAATATTCCGAATATTTCCGAATATTTCTATGGCCAATTTGTCTCAGATTGTTTGGACAAATTTGCCATAGAACTGTGTTTACCGGAGAAAAGTAAAATAAACGTTATTGTTTTCAATTTTAGGTGGCATAGTATATATTATAAGTAATAAGGGTTATGTTTACTGATGTATACTTGAGCGAGTATAGAATATAATTCGAAAAACTGACTTATTTAATTTTGTATTTGTTTTCTTTGTCTTTGATGTTTTTCAGCACCCAACCAATACGGTGCAACGCCATCTTCACTTGTTCTTTGCTCATATAGGGCTCCAACTCGTCCGCCCCCGCCATTGCTTTGTTATGGCCTTGGCGCGCGGCCAGGCGTAACCATTTGTAGCCGTTTAGTAAACTTTCGGTGCGGCTGGTTTGTTCAGCGTTCGTAAGTTTTCGTGTTGCATGAGCGGCCTCCATATATTTTGCGCCCAGAAACATGCCCAGGTTGTACTGGGCGATCGCGACGTCAGCCTCCGACGCCAGCAAATAAAGTTTCCGCGCACGGTCAAAATCAGTTTGTACGCCAAGTCCGGCTTCCAGCATGACGCCCATATTATTCATACTGCCGGCTTCACCGCGCTCCGCCCACCGGTTGAATTGCGCAAAGGCTTCTTCATAACGTTTCGCCTTGAAGAGCGCGCAGCCTTTTTCCAACAATCCTTCGCAGAACATGAAATCCTCAATTTGAGGGATGCCCTGAATTTGTGACACGCCCGTATCGACGCCGGGATGGGTGGCTGTTTCACCGGCGATGGCACCGGTGGATAATAGCGATGTAAATAGACATAACAAAAATAGGCGGCGCATCGAGACCCTCATATATCTGACAGTAAACATTGCGCGTATATGTAGTTACGCAATCTTTACAACGCCATCAGAAATTAGCGCCGCAATGTCCGCATCGCTGTAGCCATGTTCTTGCAGAATCGCCTCACTGTGCTCGCCGACGATCGGCGACATCGCCAAGGGCGTGCCGGGCTCCAACGGCATAATGCCCGGCGCATTGGGCACGGGGACCCGGCCAATGCCCGGCTGGTCGAGCCAGGTGATCAGCCCCATCGCCTCGACTTGCGGGTGCTTCAGGAAATCGGCGTATTCATTGACTTTTTCATGCATGGTGCGCGCGTTGGTTAGATGTTCGCACCAATAATCCGACGTTTTGCCCTTAAACGCCGCCTGAACAATCGGCATGAGCGTGTCCTGGTTCGCCATCCGGCTGGCGTTGTCCACATAACGCGGGTCATCGCGAAGATGATTGAGGTCGAGCATCTCGCATAGCGGCGCCCATTCACTTTCCTTAAACAGCAGGATGTATATCCAGCCATCCGAGGTCTCGAAGGATCCGGCGGGAACACGGCCCGGTTTCGCCTCGCCGCCCGCCATATGCGTCATGATCATCCGGATAACCTGTAGACATGCGGTGCCTTGCATCAGGCTGACGTCGATATGCCGGCCTTTGGGCTCATCGCGTTTGGCGTACAGGGAAACGGCGACGGATTGAAAGGCATAGAGAGACGTCGTCATATCGCTGACGATGACGCCAACCCGGTGTGGGATATCGTCGAACCCCTTGTTCTGGGACATTAATCCCGTGAACGCTTGCAGAATTGGGTCCATCGCGGGACGTTCGCGGTAGGGACCGCTTTGACCAAAACCGGAAATCGATAAATAGATGATGCCGGGGTTGATCTTTGAGACGGCGTCGTAGCCGAAACCGAGGCGGTCGATGACTCCGGGGCGAAAGCCTTCAATAAACACGTCGGCGTCCGCGATAAAGCGCCTTACGGCGTCTTTCGCATCCTCGGATTTCAAATCAAGCGCGATGCTGCGTTTGCCAAGGTTCGCGGGGACTGAAAAGGCGGAGTGATCCTCAAACCGGGTCGAAATAAACCGCGACCAGTCGCCGTCATGGGGTTCGACCTTGATAACGTTGGCGCCGTATTGCGCCAGCAGCATTGCGGAGTATGGCCCCGCGACGCCCTGACTCAAATCCACAACCTTGATATCCTTGAATGGCGCGTCGTAACCCATGATCGTCCTCCTAGCCAATTAGGTTGATTGACCCGGGTCAATCGCGTACCTCATTCATGTAGCGAAGCGCGCCCGTAAAGGTTGTCAGCGCTTGATTGAACGAGGCGTATTATGGATTTGCACTTTTCCGCAGAACATCGGGCATTTCAAGAAAAAGTCCGTACATTCGTCCAAGAAAACTTGCCCCCTGATATCCGGGAAAAGGTCCTGAAGGGCCACAACCTCCATAAAGACGATATTCATCGCTGGCAGGGTATTCTGGCGAAACAAGGCTGGCTGGTCCCGGCCTGGCCAAAAGAGCATGGCGGCACCGGGTGGTCGCTGGTCGAACGGCATATCTTTCAGGAAGAACTGGCACATGGCGACGCGCCGCCGATCAGCCCCTTTGGCGTCACCATGGTGGGCCCGGTAATCTATACCTTTGGCAGCGGGGCGCAGAAACAACATTTTTTGCCGCGCATCGCCAACAATATCGATTGGTGGTGTCAGGGATATTCCGAACCGGGGGCGGGATCGGATTTGGCGTCGCTTCAAACCAAAGCGATCCGCGAGGGCGATCACTACGTCGTAAACGGCCAGAAAACATGGACCTCCTACGCTGATTTGGCGGATATGATCTTTTGCCTCGTGCGCACCAGCGCCGAGGGCAAAATTCAGGAAGGCATTTCGTTTCTGTTGATCGATATGAAGTCACCGGGAATCGAAATTCAGCCGATACAAACAATCGACGGCGGTGCGGAAATCAACTCGGTGTTTTTTACCGATGTGCGCGTTCCTGTTACGAATCTCGTCGGCGAAGAGAACAAGGGCTGGACCTATGCGAAATTCCTCTTGGGGAACGAGCGCGGATTGGTCGCCAACGCCGCCGCCAGCAAACGCCAGATCGCG
>JBLHZD010000028.1:0-19966 GCA_047631095.1 Alphaproteobacteria bacterium | reverse complement strand
GCCATGGCGCTGGATTATGGCGTGGTGAGTGTTTCCGACGGCTATGACGCCACGAAGCCGCTAAAGGTGGCGCGATTCACGATCCGTGATTTCCACGCCAAGAAACGCTGGCTCTCGGTGCCGGAAATTTTCATGTATTCGTCGAATATCGGCGCCGCGAAAATGGCGCGCGACGTTGGCGGCGAAGGACAGCGCGAATTTCTGTCGCGCCTCGGCATGCTTCGCCCCGCCTCAATTGAATTGCCCGAAGTCGGCTCTCCGATACAGCCGAAACCCTGGCGCCCCATCAACACGATGACCATCGGCTTCGGCCATGGCCTGGCGGTCAGTCCCTTACAACTCACCGCCGGCGTGGCAGCCGTCGTCAATGGCGGCGTCTTCGTTCGCCCGACGCTTATTCGCCCTGACGACGCGCCACAGGAAAGCGCGGTGTCCGACGAGGCCTCCCGAAAACAAGCCATCCGTGGTGAACGCGTCATGTCGCAGGAAACTTCGATGGAGATGCGCCGGATGATGCGGCTGGTCGTCGAAAAAGGCACCGGCGGCAAGGCGGGCGCGATTGGCTACCTGGTCGGCGGAAAGACCGGTACAGCGGAGAAACCCTCCCGCCGGGGTTACAATCGCCGCGCGCTTATTTCCTCATTTATGGGCGCCTTTCCCATGAACGACCCGCGCTATGTGGTGCTGGCGCTGGTCGACGAACCGCAAGGCAATAAACACACACACGGATACGCAACCGGCGGCTGGATCGCAGCGCCCGTGGTCCGGCGCATCGTCCAGCGGGCCGCGCCCTTCCTGGGCATCGCCCCGGTTGATGAATCCGACCCGGCCATCAAACAACAACTCGACATCGAGATTAAACCCGAGGGCCGACGGCTTGCGTCTTACTGAGCTATCGGAAGGAACGGAAACGAACGACGTGATTTCACAACGCGCCCACCCCAACCCGGAGATAACCGGCCTTACAGCGGATAGCCGCAAGGTTGAGCCGGGCTTCCTGTTCGCCGCCCTCCCCGGCGCGCGCGTGGATGGTCGCGCCTTCGTTCCCCAAGCGTTGCGCAATGGCGCAGCCGCGATTCTCGCGCCCCAGGGCTTTCAATTGAAAGACTGGGCGCAGGACGCCCCGGCGCGCGACGTAAATGTTTTGACCGATCCCGATCCGCGTCGGCGTCTGGCCCGCATGGCCGCGCGTTTTTATGATGCCCAACCCGACACAATCGCCGCCATCACGGGCACCAACGGAAAAACATCCGTCGCCTCTTTCACCCGCCAGATTTGGGCCGCCCTTGGCTATAAAGCGGCGGCGACCGGAACGCTGGGACTCACCGCACCCAATATGTCGAGTGGTCCCGGCCTGACCACCCCAGACCCGGTTCAACTGCATAAAACCCTGGCGGAATTGAAATCCAGCGGCGTGGATTATCTCGTGATGGAAGCATCCAGCCACGGGCTGGACCAGCGCCGGCTGGACGGCGTGCGCGTCACCGCCGCCGCCTTCACCAACTTGACCCGCGACCACCTCGACTATCACCACACCATGGCGGCGTATCGAAGCGCCAAACTGCGTTTATTCGACACCTTGTTGGCGCCCGGCGGATTGGCTGTAGCGCCCGCAGGCGCGCCAGAAACCGCAACCCTTGCGTCCATCGCCGCCGAACGCGGCCACAAATTTCTGACCTATGGCCGCATAGAATCAAGCGATGCGCCAATTGATATCGCGTGCCGCTCTGCGACGCCCCGTAACAATGGCTGGGCGTTATCGCTGGAGATTTTAGGCGCCTCCTACGAAATAGACTTTGCGCTGCCCGGCGCCTTCCAGATCGACAACGCGTTATGCGCGCTGGCGCTTGTCATCGGTTGTGGCGGTGACCCGGCGCAAGCAACGCAGGCGTTGGCCACATTGGAAGGCGTCCTCGGACGCCTGGAGCCTGTCGCGACCTGCGCCAACGGCGCCAGCGTCTATGTCGATTACGCCCATACGCCCGACGCGCTCGAAACCGTCTTGCGCGCGCTACGGCCTCATATATCAGGTCAATTGTCCGTGGTGTTCGGCTGCGGCGGCGACCGCGACACGGGAAAACGCCCAGAAATGGGCGCCATCGCCGCGCGGCTCGCAGATCAAATCATCGTCACCGACGACAACCCTCGCTCCGAAAACGCAGCGGATATTCGCGCGGCTATATTGACGGCGTGCCCGAACGCCGACGATATCGGCAACCGCAAGCGCGCCATCGAAAAGGCCATCGGCGCGCTGGGACCCGACGACGCCTTATTGATTGCTGGAAAAGGCCATGAAACCGGCCAGATTGTCGGCGATAACGTCTTGCCCTTCAACGATTCTGAAGTGGCGCGTACTGCAATCACACAACAGGACCACACGTCATGACCGCGCTGTGGACATCAAAACAGGCCGAAGCCGCGACCAATGGCGCCACGACGGGAAACTGGACTGCGCGCGGCGTGTCTATCGACAGCAGAACCGTGGCGCCGGACGATTTATTCGTCGCCATTCAAGGCCCCAACCACGATGGCGGTAAATTCGTCGAAGCGGCCTTCGCCAAGGGCGCCGCGGCGGCGATGGTGCATGACACGCCGGGCGCGCCGGGCCGAGCTTCGGGTCCATTGCTGGTCGTGGAAAACACAACCGCCGGATTAGAGGCGCTGGGCCGCGCCGCGCGCGACCGGGGCCATGCAAAGATTGTCTGCGTCACCGGCAGTATGGGTAAAACCGGGGTGAAGGAAGCGCTGGCACTTGTCCTGGGCCAACAAGATCGGGTCTGCGCCACGCAAGGCAATCTGAACAACCAATGGGGTCTGCCCCTGAGCCTGTCGCGTATGAGCGCCGACACGGATTTCGGCGTCTTCGAACTGGGCATGAACCGACCCGGCGAAATCGACATGCTGACCCATATCGCGCGCCCGGACATCGCAATTATTACCAATATCGATGCAGTTCACCTTGAATTTTTTGACTCAGAAGCCGCCATCGCCGACGCCAAGGCGGAAATTTTTAAAGGCATGGGCGCCGATGGCGTTGCTATTTTGAACCGGGACAACGCCTATTTTGAGCACCTCCATAAAGCGGCGTCAGCGGCGGGCATAAGCGGTATTCGAAGCTTCGGCGCGCATCCGGACAGCACCGCCCGCCTGACCGATCTCGTATTGGAAGACGACCACAGCATCGTGTGCGCGGACATTGACGGCGCGACAATGCGTTTCACGCTGGGCGCTCCGGGACGACACTGGGCGCTGAACAGTCTGGCGGTGCTCGCGGCGGTATCGGCGCTGGGCGCGGATGTCGTAAATGCGTCGGCGTCATTGGTGGGTTTACACCCCCTGCCCGGTCGCGGCGCGCGCACGACAATCCAGATCGAGTCCGGCGCAATTACGGTGATCGACGAAAGTTATAACGCCAATCCCTCCTCCATGCGTGCCGCGCTCGCTGTGCTGGGCGCCGCAAAGACCGAAGGCCGTCGCATCGCCGTTATGGGCGACATGCTTGAACTGGGCCCGGACGCCGCCGCGCGTCACGCGGATTTGGCGGAGGCAGTGAGCGCCAACGCCATTGATCTAGTCTTCACAGTGGGTCCTAACATGGCGCGCCTGCACGATGCGCTGCCAACGGCCAAGACGACTGCCCATGCGGACGCCAGCGAAGGCGTTGCAAAAGCCGTGGTGGAAACCCTGTCGGCGGGTGACGTGGTGATGATCAAAGGCTCCTTGGGCAGCCGCATGTCCGTGGTAATTGACGCCATCCACGCTCAATCCGTGAAGAAAGGATAGGGCGCCCATGTTGTTCAATCTCCTCTCCCCCCTGGCGGAAGATATTCAGTTCTTAAACCTGTTCCGCTATCTGACCTTTCGCACCGGCGGCGCCATCATGACCTCGCTGTTGATCTGCTTTGTCCTGGGTCCGACCATCATCAATATGTTAAAAAACCGTCAGGGCGGCGCCTCCAACATTCGCGAAGACGTGCCGGACACGCATCTCAAAAAGGCGGGAACCCCAACCATGGGCGGGTTCCTGATTCTGATTTCAATCATCGTCAGCACAGTATTGTGGGCCGATATTCAAAATCAGTTCGTGTGGTTGGTGATGTTCGTCACCATCGGTTTTGGCGCTATCGGTTTCGCGGATGATTTCCTCAAACTGACGAAACGCAATTCGAAAGGCTTGCGGGGCCGCTATAAACTTATCTTTCAGGTCCTGATCGGCTGCATCGCCGCGTACTGGACCATGACCGCAACCGACGCGCCGCAATCCGGCGCTTTGGCTGTGCCTTTTTTCAAAAACCTGCTCATTCAGTTGGGTTGGTTCTTCATCCCCTTCGCCGTGTTCGTTCTGGTCGGCGCCTCCAACGCCGTCAATTTGACCGATGGGCTGGACGGGTTGGCCATCGTCCCGGTCATGATCGCGGCGGGCTGCTTCGGCTTCATCGCGTATCTAACGGGTAATTCCGTATTTTCCGGCTATCTGCAAATCCATTACATCCCCGGCGTTGGCGAACTGGCGGTGTTCTGCGGCGCCCTGGTCGGCGCGAGCCTCGGCTTTTTATGGTTCAACGCCCCGCCCGCCATGATCTTTATGGGCGACACCGGCTCTCTGGCGGTCGGCGGCGCGCTGGGCGCGATCAGCATCGTCACAAAACACGAGCTGGTGCTCGCCATTATCGGCGGATTATTCGTGCTGGAGACCGTATCGGTGATCATCCAGGTCGCGTCCTTCAAGCTAACCGGTCGGCGCGTTTTCGCCATGGCCCCGCTGCATCACCATTTCGAAAAAAAGGGATGGGCTGAATCGACCATCGTCATCCGGTTCTGGATCATCGCCGTCGTGCTGGCGCTGTTCGGCCTCGCCACATTGAAGTTGAGGTAGCGGCGCCGTGATAACCCTCCACACCTTCTCCGGAAAAAACATCGCCGTCATGGGCCTGGGTAAATCCGGGCTGTCGACGGCGCGCGCCCTTTCTAAAGGCGGCGCGAGCGTGCAGGTTTGGGATGATAACGTCGACAAGCAGGCTGACGCGGCGCGCGAAGGCTTTACCGTCATCGAGCCTACCGCCGAAACGTTGCGCGATATCGACGCCCTCGTCCTCAGCCCCGGCATTCCCCTCACCTTTCCCGCGCCCCATCCCGTTGCGGCAGCGGCGCGCGCGGCGGGCGTTCCCATCATTGGCGACATCGAACTTCTGGCGCGCGAACAGAGCGGCGCACGATTTATCGGAATCACGGGCACGAACGGCAAATCAACGACCACGGCATTGATTGGCCATATATTTGACATCGCCAACCGCAAGGCGCAAACTGGCGGAAATCTGGGCACGCCCGCTCTGGACCTCGATCCGGTGGGTGGGGACACAGGGGACGGCGACACGGGCGGCGGCGACGGCGCCTATATTCTGGAAATGTCGTCCTTCCAACTGGAACTCATCGACACGCTGCGCTTCGATATCGCCGTTCTCATTAATATCAGCCCGGACCATATTGACCGGCATGGCGATTTCGACGGTTATATCGCCGCCAAAAAACACATTTTCGACTGCATGGATAAAGACGGAACCGTCATCATTGGGATTGACGATCCAAACGCCATGGCGATCTATGATGAATTGCGCGCGCGCGGCGGTCCCAACGTCATCCCGATTTCCGCCGCAACGGCGCCGGACGGCGGCGTCTTCGCCAAGGACGGCGTGCTCTTTGACGCACTGTCCGGTGCGCCTACCTCCATCCTGTCGTTGCGCGACATCAAAACCCTGCCCGGTCGCCACAACCATCAAAACGCGGCGGCGGCCTATGCGGCGGCGCGCGCGGCGGGCGTTTCGATTGAGCATATTATCGAGGGTCTACGCACCTATCCCGGCCTGCCTCATCGCCAGCAAATCATCGCGGAAATCGGCGGCGTTCGCTACATTAATGACAGCAAGGCCACCAACCCCGACGCGACCGCCAACGCGCTGGCGAGTTATGAATCTATTTACTGGATCGCGGGTGGTCTGGGCAAAGACGGCGGGCTCGATCAACTTTCACCTTATTTCCCACGCATCGAACACGCCTTCCTGATTGGCGCGGCGGCGGATGAAATACACGCCGCCCTCGACGGTAAGGCGCCCCATGACATGTCCGGCGATCTGACCACCGCCTTGCGCGCCGCCCACGCCATGGCGCAACAGGCCCCCAGCGCCGACAAGGTCGTTCTGCTGTCGCCCGCTTGCGCGTCCTACGACCAGTTCCCCAATTTCGAGGCGCGCGGCGACGCCTTCGCCGCCATCGTCCAGGATATGGAAGACGATTCTTGCGGGGAGGCTCGGACCTGATGCCCGCAATTGCACGCGATGACAGCTCAATCTTCGGGCGCTGGTGGTGGACCGTGGATCGCTGGACCCTGCTGGGCTTTGCCGTTCTGGCTGCCTTCGGGATCATGTTCATTGCCGCCGCCAGCCCACCTGTCGCAGAGCGGATCGGATTGGATCCACAACATTTCCTGCGCCGACAGGCCATGGTTTTGGGGCCTGCCGCCCTCATATTGTTCATGGTCTCCATGTTGCCCGTGCAACGCATCCGCCGATTGGCGGTCGCGGCGTTTGCGGGTTCTATCGGCCTTCTGATACTGACCTTGTTTTTTGGACCGGAGATCAAAGGCGCACATCGCTGGCTGCCCATCGCCGGGTTTTCTTTGCAGCCCTCCGAATTCGTGAAGCCCGCCTTCGCCGTCGTCGCCGCGTGGGTTTTCGCGGCGCGGCGTCTGGGCGCCGACATTCCCGGGTACTGGATCGCGGCGGGTTTATATGTCGTCGTGGTCACGCTGCTGTTGCTGCAACCCGATGTCGGCCAAATAATTGTCGTGACGGTCGTCTGGTTCGCCCAATGGTTCCTGGTCGGACTGCCGATGGTCTGGGTGTGCCTGTTCGCCATCGTCGGGTTGGGCGCCAGCATCGCCGCCTACCTTCTGTTTGACCATGTGGCCAGCCGGATCGACCGATTTTTGAACCCGGCCGTTGGCGACAATTATCAAGCCGAACGCGCTATGGACGCCTTCCTGAACGGTGGATTGTTTGGTCGCGGCCCCGGCCACGGCACCGTAAAGACCAGCATACCCGACGCCCACGCCGATTTCATTCTGGCGGTGGCGGGCGAGGAATTCGGCCTGATCGCCTGTCTGTTTATCGTCTCCGTATTCGCCGCAATTGTCCTGCGTGGGTTTTCGCGGATTCTGCAGGAAACGGATCTGTTCGTCGTGCTCGCGGTGACCGGGTTGCTGGTGCAATTTGGCCTGCAGGCGCTGATTAATATGGCGTCCACATTGAGCCTCATGCCGACCAAGGGCATGACCTTGCCGTTTATTTCCTATGGCGGGTCGTCGTTGCTCGCACTGGCGTTTGGCATGGGCATGTTGCTGGCGTTGACGCGCAAACGCGCGGGAGGCCAAGAATGACCGTAACCGCAAATACCACAACACCTTCAAACAAAAAACTAATCGTGCTGTCGAGCGGCGGCACGGGCGGTCATGTTTTTCCCGCACAGGCGCTGGCGCAGGAATTGGACGCGCGCGGGTTTCAACTGGCGCTCATCACCGACCGGCGCGGCGAATCCTATACGCCGCAAGCCGACGCAAAACGCCCGCCCAACGCCGAGACCGCGCCCTCATCGCCACTCGAGGGTCTCGACACTTATTTCATCAAGGCCGCAGGCGTCAGCGGTCGCGGTCCTCTTGCAAAAATCATTGCGCTCTCAAAGCTGGCGGTCGGTTATTTTCAGGCGCGCCGCTTATTGCGCGATCTCAACCCCGCCGTCGTGGTCGGGTTTGGCGGCTATCCCACCGTGCCAACCTTGTTGGCGGCCAGCCATCTGGGCCTAAAGACCGTCATCCATGAACAAAACGCCGTGCTCGGCCGCGCCAACCGGTTTCTGGCGCCCAAGGCGACCCGCATCGCAACCGCCTTCAAGACGACCTCGCACCTTCGCAATACTGATCGGCCGCGCAACGTCTGGACCGGAAACCCGATCCGCGCCACCATCGCAGCGCTTCAGGGGCGCGCCTATACCGGAATCGAATCCGGGGTCAGCGCCAATAGCCCAATCCGGCTGTTGATCATCGGCGGATCACAAGGCGCGCATATTTTCAGCGCCGTCGTACCCGAAGCGCTGGCGACCTTGCCGGACGAATTCCGCAATCGTGTGCGCGTGGTCCAGCAATGCCGCGCGGAAGATCTGGCCGACGCACAGGCAAAATACCGGACCGCCGGCGTCGAGGCTGATTTGCGTACCTTCCTGGACGATATGCCGGCGCAGATTCAAGCCGCGCATCTGCTGATTTGCCGCGCCGGCGCTTCGACCATTGCAGAGCTTACCGCTGCGGGACGCCCCGCAATTTTGGCGCCCTATCCGCACGCCATTGACGATCACCAGACCATCAACGCCGCGCGATTGTGCGATGCGGGTGGCGCCTGGATGATCCCTAATGATGATTTTACAAAGGAAACCCTGTCGTCGCGTCTGACGTCGTTGTTTTCCACCCCCTCGACATTAGAGACCGCTGCGCGCTGCGCCGCATTGCTGGGCGTCGCCGAAGCCGCGGGCCGGTTGGCCGATGTGGTGGACGGGGTCGCCAATGGAAATGGAAATGGCAATGGAAATGGCAATACGCTCGGCGTAGCAAGACAGGAGGCCCTGGCATGAGAGCGATGCCCTTATCCATCGGCGTCATCCATTTCGTCGGAATCGGCGGGATCGGCATGTCCGGAATCGCGGAAATTCTGCACAATCTTGGCTATCAGGTACAAGGCAGCGACGTGTCGGACGGCGCCAATGTGCTACGACTGCGCGATCTGGGCGTCGCCGTCGCCATCGGGCATGACGCCGCCAATATTGACGGCGCGCAGGTCATCGTCGTCTCCTCCGCGATCAACCCAAGCAATCCCGAGGTCGTCGCCGCGAAGGCGCAGATGATTCCCGTGGTCCGGCGCGCCGAAATGTTGGCGGAATTGATGCGCTTGAAATGGTCAATCGCCGTCGGCGGCACGCACGGAAAAACCACAACAACTTCCATGATCACGTCCTTGCTGGAGGCCGCCGAGCTGGACCCCACGGTCATTAATGGCGGCATCATCAACGCCTATGGCACAAACGCGCGGCTCGGCGATGGCGAATGGATGGTGGTGGAAGCTGATGAATCGGACGGCACCTTCACGAAGCTGCCGGCGACCATCGCCGTGGTCACCAATCTCGATCCGGAGCATCTGGACCATTACGGCACGTTTGAAGCCGAAAAAGACGCCTTCCAGACCTTTATCCAGAACATTCCGTTTTATGGCTTCGCCGTTCTGTGCATCGACCATGCCGATGTTCAGGCCCTGATCGGCAAGATCAGCGACCGGCGCATCATCACGTACGGATTTAGCCCCCAGGCTGAAATTCGCGGTCGAGACTTACGCATAATTGCTGACGGCACAATGTTCGACGTTGATATCGAAACCCGAAACGACGGACGCCGTACACTGGAAGGCCTCGTTCTACCGATGTTCGGGGAACACAATGTCGCCAATGCGCTGGCGGCGATCGCCGTCGCGCAGGAAATGAACCTGCCGGATGAAAAAATCGCCGAAGGGTTACGGCGGTTCTCCGGCGTTAAACGGCGGTTCACCAAAACCGGCGTGGTGAACGGCGTCACCATCATTGATGATTATGGCCATCACCCGGTGGAGATCGCCGCCGTCCTGAATGCGGCGCGCGGCGTCAGCCGCAATCGCGTCATCGCTGTAGTGCAACCCCATCGCTTCTCTCGCCTCATGGCGCTGTTTGAAGAATTCTGCACCTGTTTCAATGACGCCGATACGGTGATTGTCGCGCCCGTTCACGCTGCCGGGGAAGATCCCATTGACGGCATCGACGGCAACGCGCTTGTCGAAGGATTACAAACGCGCGGACACCGCTATGTCGAATACATGGAAGACCCGAGCGACCTTTCTGAAATTTTGTTCGACATGATGGAATCCGGCGACTACGTGCTCTGTCTTGGCGCTGGCACCATTACCAATTGGGCCCAGTCCCTGCCGGACGAATTGCGGCGGCTTTCTGACGCGGCGAAAGAGACGGCGCGGTTATGCTCATGACGAAAATTCGCACCCTTGTTGATCGCTTGCCCCCCGTCAGGGGCGAGTATGTCGAGAATTTCAACCTTGGCCGGATCATGTGGTTCAAGGTCGGTGGTCCGGCGGAAATTGTTTTCACCCCCGCCGATCTCGCAGACCTGCGTCATTTTCTCACGGAAACGCCGCGCGACATTCCGGTCACGGTGATCGGCGCGGGCTCCAACCTGCTGGTTCGCGATGGCGGCGTGCCTGGCGTGGTTATCCGACTGGGCGGCGCCTTTTCAAATATCGAATTCGAGGACGATGTAGCGCATGTGGGCGCGGCGGCGCTGAACATTACGGTCGCGCGGGCCGCAGCGCGCGAAAAGCAGTCAGGTCTGGCGTTTCTGTCGGGCATTCCCGGCGCTATTAGCGGCGCGCTGCGGATGAACGCCGGGGCGTATGGAACAGAAATCAAAGATGTGCTGATCCGCGCCCGGGCCGTTGATCGCGCCGGAACCTTGCATGAAACAACACCCGACGCGCTCGGGTATTCCTACCGCCATTGCAACGCACCGGAAGACTGGATTTTTATCAGCGCCGAATTGCGGGTTCACTTGGGCGCGACCGAGGAAATCGCGGCGCAAATGGCCGACATCGCCACCGCGCGCGGCGAGTCCCAACCCATCCGCACCCGCACCGGTGGATCGACCTTCAAGAACCCGCCAAACCTGAAAGCCTGGGAGCTTGTCGACGCGGCGGGATGCCGAGGGCTGGTTCGTGGCGGCGCGCAAGTCTCCGAACAGCACTGCAATTTCCTGATCAATACCGGCGATGCGACCGCCGCCGATCTGGAAGGCCTTGGCGAAGAGGTTCGCCGACGGGTCCAACGATCCAGCGGCGTCGCGCTTGAATGGGAAATCCAGCGGTTAGGGTCCAAGGACCCCAGGGAGGCGCGTCATGGTTAAATCCGTCGCGGTTTTTTATGGCGGCTGGTCGGTGGAGCGCGAGGTCTCGCTTGCGAGCGGCCTCGCATGCGCCGATGCGCTGGAGAGCGCCGGATATTCCGTCAGCCGCATTGATGTTACGCGCGACATGAAAGGCCTTGTCGCCGCCCTCACCCCGGCGCCCGATGTGGTGTTCAACGCGTTGCACGGCCGGTTCGGTGAAGACGGCGCCATTCAGGGCCTACTCGACATGATGGCCGTGCCCTATACGCATTCCGGTGTTCTCGCTTCAGCCCTCGCCATGCACAAGCAACGCGCAAAAATCATTTTCAAGGCGAACGGCATTCCCTGTCCCGATGACCGCATTTTTGAACAAAGCGCGCTGGCCGATGCGGAAATGCCAGATCCGCCTTATGTCATCAAGCCGGTCAATGAAGGCTCCAGCGTCGGCGTTCATATCATTCGCCCCGGCGATAATCGCCCGCCATTGGACGATTGGCCAAAAAACTGCGACGCGCTGGTGGAGCCCTATATTCCGGGGCGCGAACTGACCGTCGTCGTCATGGGGGGACGCGCCTTGGGTGTGACCGAGCTGCGCCCGCTCAATGGGTTTTACGACTACGAAGCAAAATACACCGATGGTAAAACCGAACATTTGTGCCCGGCGCCGGTCCCGGATTCGGTCGCCCAAGACGCCATGAACTACGCAGAAACCGCGCATCGCGCGCTGGGTTGTCGCGGCGTCAGTCGCGCCGACTTCCGGTATGACGACTGCGAACGTCAACCGGGCGCGTTGTGGATGCTGGAAGTAAACACGCAGCCGGGCATGACGCCCTTATCCCTGGCGCCCGAACAGGCCGCCCATGCGGGGATCGACTTTCCGCAATTTGTCGGCTGGATGGTGGAGAACGCAGCATGCGACGCGTAAACCCGCCCGCCAAAAAGCAAGCACCGCGCCGGACTGTCGCGCGCAAAACCGCGAAGCGCCGCCGCACCTTACCACGCTGGACCCGTCCGGCGATGATCGTCGCCGCCCTTTCGATGCTCATCGGGGCCGCATCCTATGGCGGCTATTGGGCTGTGGACCGAGGCCACGTCGCGGCAATCGGCGCGCAGGTGGAACAATCTTTCTTTGCCGCGACCGCCAACGCCGGACTCTCAATTGAAGATGTTTTTGTCGAAGGCCGACAGGAGACGACTCAGGAACAAATTATGCTGGCGCTCGACGCGCATCAAAATGCGCCGATCCTGGCCTATGACCCTGTCGATGCGCGCGCCCGGCTCACCAAACTGGACTGGATCGCCGACGCCATTGTAGAGCGGCGCTTTCCCGACACCATTTATGTCCACATCCGCGAGCGGCGCGCCATGGCGATCTGGCAACGCAAAGGCCGACTGGTGCTGGTCGACGATGAAGGCGTGGTCATCGGTCGCGAAGGTCTGGACCGATACGGTCATCTCAAGGTCATCGTTGGCGCCGACGCGCCAAAGCATGCAGCGAAATTGTTGAAAATGTTATCGGGCGCCCCGGATTTGATGCGACGGGTGACCGCCGCCGTCTGGGTTGGCGGGCGGCGCTGGAATTTGCGGTTGGAAGATCAGATTGACGTGCGCCTGCCGGAACAAAACCCGGAAGACGCCTGGAAGAAATTGATCGAGCTGGATCAGGAACACGCCCTGCTGGATCGCGACATCACCACGGTCGACATGAGAATACCGGATCGCCTGATTGTGCGCATGCGTCCGGAAGCCGCCCGTAAACGCCGTGACGGCAGCACGTAACACGAGAACAGGACGAGGGATACGTTGGCTCGAAAAGGAATAATCGCGGCGCTGGATGTCGGAACGACGAAAATTTGCTGTTTCGTCGCCGAGATCGATGACGAGCTCGGTGCGCGAATCATCGGCATCGGCCATCACGCCAGCCAGGGCCTCAAGGCCGGGGCGATCATCGATATGGAACAGGCGGAGCAATCCATCATCGCTGCGGTCAACGCAGCAGAACAAATGGCGGGCGTGACCATTCATGACGTGGTCGTCAGCATCTCAGGCGGCGGACCGACGAGCCACACCGTGGAAACAGAAACCGCCATCGGCAGCGGCGCGATTGGCGATAGCGAAATTCGCAAACTTTTAAACGAGAACAAGCTGCGCGATCACCCGCCAGAGCGCGCGCTCATTCATTCCATCCCCGTTGGTTACCGGATTGACGGCTCCAATGGCATCCGCGACCCCCGCAACATGCACGGGCAAACACTGGGCGTGCATGTCCACATGATCACGACCCTGGCCGGCGCGGTGCAAAACCTGAACACCTGTATTCAACGCTGTCATTTGAATGTCAGCGCCCATGTTGTCAGCCCGTACGCATCCGGCCTGTCCTGCCTGGTCGAGGACGAAATGGATCTCGGCGTCACGCTCATCGAAATGGGCGGCGGCACCACCTCCTTCGCGGTCTTTTTCAACGGCGCCATGGTGCACGCCGATAGCGCGCCGGTCGGCGGCGTTCATGTCACTCATGACATCGCCCGGGGCCTGTCGACGCCGCTTAATCATGCGGAGCGCCTGAAAACCCTCCATGGGGGCGCTTTGCCCTCGCCGACCGACGAACGGGAAATCGTCGACGCGCCGCAAATTGGCGAAGATGACGAAGGCGTCAATAACCGGGTGCCGAAATCCTTCCTCGTCAGCATCATCGCGCCCCGACTGGAGGAAACGCTGGAAATTGTCCGCGCCAAGCTGGAGCACAGCGGCATGGACCGGGTCGCGGGCCGACGGGTCGTCTTGACCGGCGGCGCCAGTCAGTTACCCGGTGTTCGTGAATTGACCAGCCAAATCCTCGACAAACAGGTTCGCATGGGCCGACCGATCCGCACCACCGGTCTGGCGGAGGCGACGGAAGGCCCCGCCTTTGCGACCGGCGCCGGGCTGCTGTCCTACGCCCTGGATAATCGCGGCGAAATCAGACTGACGCCCGCAAACCGGGCCTCGAGAAACGGTCGCTTTGGCCGTCTGGGAGGGTGGTTTCGTGATAATTTTTAGCCGCCCCGCCGCCCCTTCTATTGTTTCGACGACCGCCGTTTGGGCCCCGCGCCTGAATGCCGCGCTCGTCGACGCCCGAATTCCACGTCGCCCTGAAATGCGGCGGGAATATGTCGGCTTGCACCGACACCCCCTGATATTAAAATCAAAACCAAGGAGGCGACCATGACTATAAATTTGAGCATGCCACCAGGCGGGCCCGATTTGCGGCCCAGCATTTTGGTGGTCGGCGTCGGCGGCGCTGGCGGCAACGCCGTCAACAATATGATCCGCTCTAATCTGGAAGGCGTAGACTTCGTCGTTTGCAACACCGACGCGCAAGCACTGGAGCAAACCCTGTCCGACCGAAAAATCCAGATGGGCACCGAAGTGACCCAAGGGTTGGGCGCAGGATCGCGACCCGATATCGGCGCGGCGGCGGCGGAAGAATCCCTTGAAGAAATTCAACACCACCTGAACAGTACGCATATGGTGTTCATCGCGGCGGGCATGGGCGGCGGCACCGGCACGGGTGCGGCCCCCGTCATTGCGCGCGCGGCGCGGGATCAAGGCATCCTGACCGTCGGCGTTGTGACCAAGCCGTTCCAGTTTGAAGGCATCAACCGGATGCGGATCGCCGATGAAGGGATCGAAGAACTTCAGCAATATGTCGATACGCTGATCATCATCCCCAATCAGAACCTGTTTCGTATCGCGAATGAAAAAACGACATTTGCGGACGCGTTTAAAATGGCGGATGACGTTTTGCATTCCGGCGTTCGCGGCGTCACCGATTTGATGATTATGCCGGGTTTGATCAACCTCGATTTCGCCGATATTCGCACCGTGATGAGCGAAATGGGCAAAGCGATGATGGGCACGGGCGAGGCTGACGGCGATAAACGCGCCATCGAAGCCGCCGAACGCGCGATCTCCAACCCGCTGCTCGACGATGTCACGATGCAAGGCGCCAAGGGCGTGCTCATCAACATCACCGGCGGCGGCGATATGACGTTGTTTGAGGTCGATGAAGCCGCCAACCGCATCCGCGAGGAAGTGGACGATCAGGCGAACATCATCTTCGGCTCCACCTTCGACGAAAGTCTCGAAGGCCAGATGCGGGTTTCGGTAGTCGCCACGGGCATTGACGGGATTCCGATCACTGCGGCGCGCCCGATGCCGACAGGCCTCGTACGTGCGCCAATGGCCGCAACGCTGCCCAAAGCCGAGCCGGACGCCGAAGAAGACCCGGTTCCCATGGTCGCCGCCGCCACGGACGAAAGCCCTGTGGCGGAAACCATAGCGATTGATGAACCGGACGAAACGCCGTTGCCCATGGGTGAGCCGGCCGCCGAGATTGGCGACCAGACCCGAGCGGATCTAGCCGCGAGCGAAGACGGTGCGCCTGCCGCCGACCCAGAGCTCGAAGCCCCGCAAGAGGCGCCGAAGACCATCAATCGGCCCGCCTTTATTCCACCGCAGCCAATGCGTCCCGGCGACGCGACCAGCGCCAAACCAGCCGACGCCTTTGCTGTTGCGGCCATGGAAAACGCCACCAGCGAACCGCCTGCGCCCAAACGTCGGGCGCCGACTTTGTTCGAACGGATGACCGGAGCGGGTCGTGCGCGCACCCAACGCGAGGAGCCGCAAACACGGCGCGTCGTAACAGAGGCCAAGGCCGAAACGGCGCAAGCAACGCCGCAGCAACCGACTCTGGAAGGGCTCGAATCACAAGCCTCGACAGAGCCGTCCGCCGCAGATGCGGAGCTGCTGGAAATACCGGCGTTTCTACGTCGGCAAGCCAACTAGAGAGAACCCTCTATTTGGTTTAATATCAGGGTGTTACGCGGCCGAGTCATCGGACTCGGCCGCGTAACAATTCGTAACAAAGAGTGATTTGTGGTTCCCCCTGGACACCTGTAGTGTTTTAGACCTGTAGACCTGTAGACCTGTAGACAAAGAGCCAGTGCAATAGGTCGTAACAGCAAGAGCAGTGTAAGAGAGGGACTCCAGCGTATGGAGCTTAAAGACCCAGCCGCCGGAACATATTGGCAGCAAACCCTTAAAGACAGCATTCAGTGCACGGGCGTTGGCCTGCACGGCGGCGAGCCTGTGCAAATGAATTTGCGCCCCGCGGAACCTGATACAGGCATTATTTTCCGCCGTATCGATATTCAAGACAAGTTCAATGAAATTCCCGCGCGTTTCGACTTCGTAAGCGAAACCCGCATGTGCACGACCCTGTGCAATGACGAGGGCGTCTCGATTATGACGGTCGAGCATCTGATGGCCGCCTTGGCCGGATGCGGCATTGATAATCTGATCGTTGAAATCGACGGCCCCGAAATCCCCGTCATGGACGGTAGCGCCGCGCCTTTCGTGTTTCTGACCGAATGCGCCGGCATTGTCGAACAGAATGCGCCGCGCTCTTTCATTCAGATTCTGGAGCCCATTATCGTCCGCGACGGCGATAGCGCCGCAGTATTGGAACCCGCCGAGGGTTTCTCCATCGAATGCGGCATTGAATTCGATAACCCGACCATTGGTCGACAGGAATTTTCGCTGGAATTGACGCCGGCGGCGTTTAAATCGGAAATCAGCCGGGCCCGCACCTTCGGGTTTTTGCATGAAGTCGAAGCCCTGCGCGAAGCCGGATTGGCGAAAGGCGGGTCTCTGGACAACGCCGTCGTCATGAACGGAAGCGCGGTCATGAACAAGGACGGATTACGCTACGCCAACGAATTTGTGCGTCACAAAGCACTCGATTGCATCGGCGACCTTTATCTTGCAGGCGCGCCATTACAAGGCTGCTTCCGTGGTGAAAAATCCGGCCATGCGTTGAATAACAAAGTGTTGCGGGCGCTTTTCGCCAATCCAGACGCCTGGACCCGGGTGCGCATGACCCCGGAATACGGCTATGCGCCGGAGCGTTGGGTGATGGATGCGGTCGCTATCGGCGCCTGACCGCCTTCCCGGCATTCGGAATATCAACAACGCGCCATTATCACGCAAAGCCCGCACTTTTCAGCCTTGATCTTTCGACGCATCGCCTGTGGGAAAACCCGTGGCGGGGTGTTATAATTCATCGTCGTCCTGAAACGGCGCTTGCCGTCGTAGAGAGACGCCGCACCTGAAAGTACAGAGCGCGCTATCTGCAATGAAATCTATCGTCAAATCCTCTCCGTTTCAACCGGTATACCGAATAGTCTGTATTGCGGCGGTTTTGCTGCTATCCGCCTGCGCCGAAGACGACGGCCCCGTCTATCAGGCGCGTACGGTGGAGACGCTGTATAATGGCGGCGTCAACGCGCTGCGGCTGGAAGAATACGCCCAAGCCGCACGAGCGTTTGACGAAGTTGAACGGCAGCACCCCTACTCGGTCTGGGCGACCAAGGCGCAGCTGATGTCCGCCTATTCATCCTACAAACGCGATGAATACGACGAAGCGATCATCGGTCTGGACCGGTTCATTGAACTGCATCCTGGCAACAAGGACATCGCCTACGCCTATTATCTGAAGGCCTTGTCGTATTACGAACAAATTTCCGATGTTGAGCGTGACCAGAAAATGACCCGCCTGGCGCTTAAATCCTTGCAGGAAGTTGCGCGCCGCTATCCCGATACGCGCTATGGACGTGATTCACGGGCGAAACTGGACCTGACCTTTGACCAATTGGCCGGTAAGGAAATGACGATTGGCCGGTACTATCAGAAGCGCCATGAATATCTGGCGGCGATCAACCGGTTCAAGGTGGTTCTGTCCAAATACGAAACGACCACCCATGTGCCCGAGGCGCTGCACCGCATCACCGAATCCTATCTGGCGCTGGGGGTCACCGACGAAGCGCAAATGGTCGCCGCCGTGCTGGGCCATAACTATCCCGGCAGCCCCTGGTATCAGGACAGTTACGCGTTGCTGGACGGCCGCGGTCTTCAGCCCGGGCAAAAATCAGGTTCCTGGCTGAGCTGGGCCTGGGATTGGGCGAAATAAAACCGCGATGGTGGCGCCCCTCCCATGTTGACGTCCCTCGGCATTCGCAACGTCGTCCTGATCGAAAAACTCGATCTAACGTTCGATAACGGACTCAGTGTGCTGACCGGCGAAACCGGCGCGGGGAAATCGATTTTACTGGATGCGCTGGGATTGGCCACGGGCGCGCGCGCCGATGGCGGGTTGGTGCGCCACGGCGCCGAACGCGCAAGCGTATCGGCTTCCTTTGAATGCCCGCCCGGCCACGCGTCGGAAACCTTACTGGACGAATTTGACGTCGAACGGGAAGATATGCTCGTCCTGCGGCGCATTGTCGGAAATGATGGGCGCAGCCGCGCCTATATCAACGACCAGCAAGTGAGCATCAGCCTGTTGCGCCGCGTCGGGGCGACGTTGATCGAAATTCAAGGCCAGTTCGAGCAACACGGGCTTATGAACCCGGCGACGCATTTACCCCTGCTCGATCTGTTTGGCGGGCTCACTAACCAGCACAGCGCCACCGCCCAGGCGTTCAAGACCTGGCGCGCCGCCGATGAGGCGCTGAGCAAAGCGCGCAGCGATGCGGAGCAGGCGGCGGAAGACGAAGAATATTTGCGCCACGCGGTATCCGAACTGGACGACATCGACCCACAGCCTGGTGAAGAAGCCACGCTCGCGGAGCAACGGCGCGTCCTCATGCATGCAGAGCAACTGGCCGACGGGTTGAAGGCGGCGCGCGGAGAGGTCACCCGAAAAGCCGATGTCGCCGGCGCCCTGCACGCCGCGTCACGACGGCTGGAGCGCCTGATGGACAAGGCGGGCGACGCGCTGGACGGCGCCATCGCCGCCATTGATCGCTGCATGGCGGAATTCGACGAAGTCACCGCCCAATTGCTGGACGCCGCGAACGAAATCAATCTGGACGGCGCGCAACTCTCCAATACCGAAGAGCGCCTGTTCGCGTTGCGCGAGTTGGCCCGTAAACATCGCGTGTCCATCGACGCCCTGCCCGCCTTGCGTCAGGAAATGGCGGATCGTATGGCGTTGATCGACAATACAGCCGAGACGCTGACGCGCCTGAACGTCGAGGCGAAAGCGGCGCAAAAAGATTATCTCCTGCACGCGGAGGCCTTGAGCAAGGCCCGCATAACCGCCGCCAAACGGCTGGACAAACTCGTTATGAAAGAACTGCCGCCTTTACGGTTGGGCGGCGCGGCGTTTGAGACCGTTATCGAACGACGCGAAGAAGGCGACTGGAACGCCGATGGCGTCGACCGGGCTGATTTCAGGGTCGCCACAAACCTGGGCGCCCCTAAAGGGCCCATCGCAAAATTCGCCTCCGGCGGCGAACTCTCCCGCTTCATGCTGGCGCTGAAGGTTGTGCTGGCGGAGTGTGGGTCGCTGCACACGCTTATCTTCGATGAAGTCGATAGCGGCGTCGGTGGCGCCACCGCCGATGCGGTTGGCGAACGTTTGGCCCGACTGGCGGAAACCATGCAGGTCTTCGTCGTCACCCATTCACCGCAGGTCGCGGCGCGCGGGCGCGATCATTTGCGGGTTAGTAAATCTGACGGCGCCAAAAACACGACCACCATAGTGGCCCGCCTGAGCGGCCCCGAGCGACAAGAAGAAATCGCGCGTATGTTGTCCGGCGCCACGGTGACGGAAGAAGCGCGCGCCGCCGCCAATCGCCTGATCGATGGCGTCGCATCATGACAGCCGGCGCGGCGTCGCCCGAAAAAACCAAATCTGTGGGCAAAACCGAGTCTGTGGGCAAAACCGAGTCTGCGGGCAAAACCAGGTCTGCGGCTAAATCCAACAATGGCGAGGCTTTGATCCACGCGGAGTGGGATCGGCTTTTGGCGGACATCGCCCGACACGACATTTTGTATCACCAGAACGATGCGCCGGAAATCAGCGACGCCAAATACGACAATCTTCGCCGCCGGGCGGAAGCGATC
>JBLHZD010000027.1:0-20398 GCA_047631095.1 Alphaproteobacteria bacterium | reverse complement strand
GATGATGCTGGCTTGACTCTGAGTGCGGTAGAAAATAGAACAAATAGTGAACATTTAGGGTTTCCCCATGGGCTCGTTTGGTAATTTGGCGGTTGTTGAAGCGTTGCGGGCGCGGGTTGCGGTGATGGAAGGCGCGCGCGGTGGCGCGGCGGTTACGTCGTTGGGGGGGGCATCGCTGGGGGTTTCGGCGATTGACGCGGTTCTACCCGGCGGCGGGTTGCGGCGCGGCGCGGTGCATGAGATCGCCGGAATCGCCGCCAGCGGCTTTGCGGCCATGGCGGCGGGGCGGATGGAGGGGCCGGTGTTGTGGTGTGTTGATCAATATGCGCGCGGACATTTGTACGGGCCCGGTCTCGTGTCGTTCGGGCTGGCGCCCAATCGTCTGGTGGTCGCGTGCTGCGCTAATCGAACGGACATGTTGTGGGCGATGGAGGAAGGCTTGCGCACGCCCGGTCTGGCGGCGGTTGTGGGCGAACCCGGCGGAACGGTGGATTTGACCGCCAGCCGTCGCTTGCAACTGGCGGCGGAGACTGGCGGCGCGCTGGGGTTGGTGCTGGTGCGTGGTCCTGTGCGCCAGCAGGATGAGGCGCCGCAACGAGATAATGCGCAGCGCGGTGGGTTTGCGCCCAGCGCGCTCGCCAGTCGGTGGCGGGTCGATAGCGCGCCATCGATGCGGCCTGGCATCCCGTGGACCGAAGAATCGGGGCGCCCGCGTTGGCGGGTCGGGCTTGAACATTATAGGGGTGGTTTGGGGGGGGCGTCCGGGGGGGCGTATGGGCGGCGACCTGGAAAACAGGACAACGTCGGGAGACTGGATGGTGACATGGCGCGGAGAATCCGGACATGAACAAGCGTGTCGTTTCAGTATGGCTGACGCGGCTTTCGACCGATCGTCTGAATCTGAACCAGAGTCGCAATTCGAATCGTGGCCCGAGCCGCAACGGGCGGGTTGACGGAGACGCTCCGGATCGTCCGGCGCATCCGGCGGTTCGCCCTTTGGCGATGACGGTTGAGGTCGATGGCCGCAGTCTTGTCGCTGCGGTCAATGCGGCGGCGTCGGATCTGGGATTGGCGCCGGGCATGAACCTGGCGGACGCCCGGGCGATTACCGCAGGGTTTGATATCGCGCCGGCGGACCCCGCCGCGGATGCGGCGTTGTTGCGGCGACTCGCGGTGTGGTGCGGGCGGTATTCGCCCTGGGTCGGGGTCGAGGGGGCGGATGGCTTGTTCCTCGACATCACCGGATGCGCGCATTTGTTTGGTGGTGAGCGCGCTTTGCTGTGCGATTTGGTCGCGCGGTTGCGCGCGGTCGGGTTTTCGACTCGTCTGGGGTTGTCGGATACGCTGGGCGCAGCTTGGGCGCTGGCGCGGTTTGGCGTTGTGCGACCGAATGAGCCGGGCGCACTGGCGCGGGTGGGAGAGGCGCGCGCGGCGCTGGATTCCTTGTCGCCTGCAGCCCTGCGTCTGGACCCGGCTACAGTTGGCGCGCTGGAGCGCGTTGGCCTGACCCGTATCGACGCCCTCGTCGCCGCGCCGCGCGCGTCGCTGGCGGCGCGTTTCGGGTTCAAGGTGGGATTGCGGTTGGATCAGGCCTTGGGCGCCGCGCCGGAGCCGGTGTCGCCCGTGGGGACGCCAGCGCCCTATCGAACGCAGAGGGCCTTCGCCGAGCCCATCGGGACAGGGGACGATATCGCGCGCGGGTTGCGCCATCTGCTGGACCAGCTATGCGCGCGGCTGGACGCGGATAATTGCGGGTGCCGACGTCTGGATTTCAGCGCTTATCGCGTCGATGGGACGGTCATGACCGTGTCGATTGGCGTTGCACGCGCGGCGCGGGATGCGGTGCGGCTGGCGCGGTTGTTCGCCGGGCGTCTGGACGAAATTGATTCTGGATTCGGTATTGAGACGTTGGTTTTGGCCGCGCCAGTCGTCGAGCCGCTCACCTTGTCGAAGGGCGCGGCGCTGTTCGATTTGAAAAACCAGCCCGGCGGCGGCGAAACCGGAACTGAACCCGAACCCGAACCCGAAAACCAGGATATGGCGGCTTTGGTGGATCGTCTTGGTAACAGGCTGGGTTTCGACAAGGTGCTTCGTCTGGCGCCGTTTGAAAGCCATATCCCCGAACGCGCGGCGCGGGCGCTGCCGGCGATGGAGGGAAACGGGTCGGGCAGGGCCTGATCAGAGAGGAGCAGGCCCGACGGAGAGGGCCCCGTTGGAGACAGGCTCTGGCCTGCGACGCCGCCCCGGCCCTTGCGCTTGCTGCGGCGTCCGGAACGGATCGAGGTTCTGGGCGCTCTGCGAACCGGGCGGGGCCTCGCGGGGGCTTGCGCGCCGGACGGGTTTTTGTGGCGTCGGATCGAACATCGCGTGCGCGCCGCCATTGGCCCGGAGCGCATCGCCCCGGAATGGTGGCGCGATGCGCCGGAGGAAGGCCACGCCGAGGAGACGCGGCGACACATGCAATTGGCGCGGGATTACTGGCGGGTGGAGGATGCGCAGGGGCGACGGTTCTGGATCTATGGGCTGGTTCATCCCAAGCGCGCGCCTGAATGGTTCCTGCACGGTTTGTTCGCATGAAGCCGGACATGATGCGATGACGAGCCCGACTTACATAGAGCTTCAGGTCACCACGAATTACAGCTTCCTGCGCGGCGCATCGCATCCCGATGAATTGATGCTGCGCGCCGCCGCGTTGGGCTATTCGGCGCTGGGGGTGACGGACCGGAACTCGCTGGCGGGGGTGGCGCGCGCGCATGTTGCGGCGAAGGAAAGGGGCGTGCGTGCATTGGTCGGGGCGCGGTTGGATTTGCGCGACGGCGCCAGCCTGCTGGCCTACCCGACGGACCGTGCGGCCTATGGACGCTTGTCGCGCCTGATCAGTCTGGGGCGTCGCCGTGCGCCCAAGGGCGAATGTGATCTCTTTTGCGCCGATACGCTTAACTTTGGCGCCGGGATCATCTTCATTGTCTTGCCGCCTCTGGGCCCGCCGTCGCAGATGAGAGCGCCGCCAAACGACCAGATCGCGGCGCTTCTGGCGGCGTTTCCAGATCATATTTATGTCGCGGCGCATCATCTGCGCCGGGGGGATGATCGCGAACGGCTGGCGACGTTGTCGGTCTGGGCGACGGGCCTTGGCGCCCCATTGGTCACGGTGAATGACGTGCGGATGCACACGCGCCGCCGCCGACCTTTGCTGGATGTTCTGACCTGTATTCGCGAGAAATGTATTATCGATTCCGCCGGGTGGCGGTTGTCTGTGAACGCGGAGCGGTTTTTGAAATCGCCGGATTCCATGGCGCGGCTGTTTCGGGGGTATGAGGCCGCCCTGGCGCGTAGTGGGGAGATAGCGGCGAGGTGCAAATTTTCGCTCGATGAGTTGCGCTATGAATATCCCGATGAAATTTCGCCCGAGGGCGTGGCGCCGCAGGATCAACTGATCCGGCTGACCTGGGAGGGCGCGCAGCGGCGCTATCCCGGCGGCCCCTCCGCCTCGGTGCGCGCGCAGCTTGAGCATGAATTATCGTTGATCGGACAATTGGACTACGCGCCGTATTTTCTGACCGTCTACGACCTTGTCCGCTTCGCCCGCGAGCGCGGCATTTTGTGTCAGGGGCGCGGGTCGGCGGCTAACTCGGCAGTGTGTTATTGCCTGGGGGTGACGGCGGTCGATCCTTCCCGGCTCGACCTGCTGTTTGAACGGTTCGTGTCTGCGGAACGGGATGAACCGCCGGATATCGACGTCGATTTTGAGCATGAACGGCGCGAGGAGGTGATCCAGTATATCTATGAGAAATACGGTCGGGAGCGCGCCGGACTGACGGCGATGGTCATCAGCTATCGCCGCCGCAGCGCCGTGCGCGATGTGGGCAAGGCCATGGGCTTGTCGCAGGACACGATCACGGCCTTGTCGGGCCAAATCCACGGGCGCTCCGGCGACGGGATCGACCCGGACCGCATTCGCGAGGTGGGCCTTGATCCCGACGACCGGCGCCTTGGCGTGACCCTGGCGCTGAGCGAGGAATTGATCGGTTTCCCACGCCACTTGTCCCAGCATGTCGGCGGGTTCGTCATAACGCGCGGGCGGCTGGACGAACTCACCCCCATCGAAAACGCGGCCATGGCGGACCGCACGGTGATCGAGTGGGACAAGAACGACCTTGATGCGCTGGGCATTCTGAAAGTGGATGTACTGGCGTTGGGCATGTTGATCTGTATCCGTAAGGGGTTCGATCTGATCCGCACCCATTACGGTAAAAATTATAATCTGGCGACGGTTCCGGCGGAGGATCCCGCAGTTTATGACATGTTGTGTCTGGCGGATTCAGTGGGCGTGTTTCAGGTCGAAAGCCGCGCCCAGATGGCCTTTCTGCTGCGCATGAAACCGCGACATTTCTACGATCTGGTGATTGAAGTGGCGATCATCCGCCCCGGCCCGATTCAGGGCGATATGGTCCATCCTTATCTGCGCCGCCGCAATGGGGAGGAAAAGGTGGAATATCCTTCGGAGGCGCTGCGTCAGGTGCTGGATAAGACCCTGGGGGTGCCCTTGTTTCAGGAACAGGCGATGCGCATCGCCATCGTCGCGGCGGGGTTCACGCCATCGGAGGCGGATCGTCTGCGCCGGGCCATGGCGACCTTTCGGCGCATGGGCACGATCCACACGTTTCAGGAAAAGATGGTGAAAGGCATGATGGACCGTGGGTACGATCAGGATTTCGCGGAACGGTGTTTCCAACAGATCGAAGGTTTCGGCGAATATGGCTTTCCCGAAAGCCATGCGGCGAGTTTCGCCCTGCTGGTTTATGTCTCGGCCTGGATGAAGCGACGCTATCCGGTGGTGTTCGCCTGCGCCTTGCTGAACAGCCAGCCCATGGGGTTTTACGCGCCGGCGCAGATCGTCCGCGACGCGCGCGATCATGGGGTGGCCGTGCGTCCGCCCGACGTTAATTACTCTCAATGGGATAATACGTTGGAATTGCCGGATGATCCCGGCGCGGAGGCGGCGCTGCGTCTGGGGCTGCGACAAATCAAGGGGTTGAGCGCGCAGGATGGCGACTGGCTGGTCGCGGCGCGGGGCAATGGATATGTCGATATCGACGCCATCTGGCGGCGCGCCGGGCTGGGCGGCGGCGCGCTGGAGCGATTGGCCCATGCGGATGCGTTCGCCTCGATGGGCGCGTCGCGGCGGGACGCTCTGTGGGCGGCCAAACGATACGCTGTGTTTGGGCAAAAACGCGCCGCCGCGCCCTTGCCGTTGTTTGAGGTCTCGGGCGTGGGAGAGTGGGGGGAGGAGGCCGCCATCGACCTGCCGCCCATGGTGTTGGGCGCGGAGGTCGTCGCCGATTACACCGTGCTGCGCCTGTCCTTAAAGGCGCATCCCATGGCGTTGCTGCGCAAGACATTTGCGGCGGCGGTCCCGCATGCGGATTTGATGACGACGCGTAATGACAGCCGCGCCATCGTCGCCGGGCTGGTGCTGGCGCGCCAACGCCCCGGCACCGCCAAGGGGGTGATCTTTATGACGCTGGAGGATGAAACCGGAACCGCCAATATCATCGTCTGGCCGAAGGTGTTTGAAAAATTTCGCCGCGCGGTCCTCACTGCCCGCTTGTTAAAAATAACCGGGCGGGTGCAGCGCGAAGGCATCGTCGTTCACGTGATTGCGGAAACGGTTGAGGATTCCTCAAGCCTTCTGGATAGTTTGTCGAAGCGCGATGCAAGTGATCAGAACGAAGCCGATCAGAACGAAACTGGCACGCCCGGGGCTCAGACACCAAACGACGCCGGGCGCCGGCGCCCACCGTCGCCCGGTCTCCGCCATCCCCGCGAACAGGCCAAAATTCTGTTTCCGTCCCGGGATTTTCACTAAAGACCCCCTGACGTCGCGCCACGCGAAAGCGGCGACGAGCCCTAAAAGACTTAATGATTTGATAGAGTAATCGATGGTTTCGGGGCGATCGGCCGCGCTGGAACCGGCGGGAAACCCGGCGAATTTAACGGGTTCGAACCGCAAGGGTGAAAAATTCGCCATTCTCAGATTTTCCAAAATATCATTTGAAGAGCGTATTTGATGCAAAATTCTACTTTTAGAGGGGGTATTCAGCAAATAGGGAGCAAAATAAGGATGTGCTTTTAATTCTAAAAATTGATCTAGGTCATAAATCAAAATCATGAAATCAGCATAATGGGCATCCTGAGACGGTTTCTCAGCATTGGAGCAGAAAAACCGTTCACATTGGTTGGTTATTTCAAAAAATTACAACTGAAACACGCCGCTGAAAACAGGTCGGATTAAGGCCGGTGATAGGCATGCATAAGCTGGGAAGCATCAAATGGACGAAGACATTCAACCGGAGACCAGAAAGCGGGAATTATCAGGGTTTCTGTTTCTGACAGTCGTTCTGGCGCCAGCGTTGTCGATTATATTAGTGGGTGGATACGGTTTTGCGATCTGGATTTACCAGCTGCTTGCTGGGCCTCCCAGTTACTCCTGATCGCCACCCCTGATCGTCACTAGCCATTACCCTCAGATCATTTTTTCAAAATAAGGAGCACAACGCGTGAGTTCTGATTCCGCGTCAAAATTTAATGCGTCGCGTCGGGGGTTTATGACCGCCCGGTTTGCAAAAAATATGGATCATATTGTCAGCCTGCTGGTCCAGGTGCGGCCAGAGCGCATCGACGCGGTCACGGCGATACTAGCGGGCCGGGAAAGTGTTGAAATTCACGGATCCGATCCCCAGGGCAAGATCATCGTCACGGTGGAATCCGGAAGCGACCGCAGGTTGCTGGACACCATTTCATGGATCGAGGCGACGCCGGGCGTTATCGCCGCGCCGCTTGTTTATCATCAGGTTGAGGAAACAGAAGCATGAGCGACGATAAAAAGGGTCTCCAACCCAAGGGTTTCCAACCCAGTCGGCGGGACGTCATCAAGGCGCAGGCTGTCGCCGCCGCCGCGCTTGCGGGTGGCATGCCGTTGCCCGCTATCGCCAGTAATCTGATTACTGAAAAAACCAAAACTGAACTGAAATGGTCAAAAGCGGCCTGCCGGTTCTGTGGTATGGGCTGCAGCGTCATGGTCGGCACCAAGGACGGTCGCGTCGTCGCCACCCATGGCGACAACAAGGCGGAGGTCAATCGCGGTCTCAACTGTGTGAAGGGCTACTTCCTGTCAAAGATCATGTACGGCAAGGACCGGCTAACAAAGCCGATGTTGCGCATGACAAACGGCCAGTACGACAAGAACGGTGAATTCGCCCCGGTTTCCTGGGACAGGGCCTTTGATGTCATGGCCGAGAAGTTCAAGAAGGCGCTCCGTGAGAAAGGCCCGACAGCCGTCGGCATGTTTGGCTCCGGGCAATGGACCGTGTGGGAAGGGTACGCCGCATTAAAGCTGATGAAGGCTGGCTTCCGCTCCAACAATATCGACCCGAACGCCCGCCATTGCATGGCGTCGGCCGTTGGCGGGTTCATGCGCACCTTTGGCATTGATGAACCGATGGGCTGTTATGACGATCTGGAAGCGGCGGACGCGTTTGTGCTTTGGGGTTCCAACATGGCGGAGATGCACCCGATTTTGTGGACGCGGCTGACCGACCGCCGGTTGTACAACCCGCATGTAAAAGTCGCGGTTCTGTCGACTTTTGAGCATCGCTGTTTTGATCTGTCCGACATTCCGATGATTTTCTCGCCGCAGACCGATCTGGCGATTTTGAACTTTATCGCCCATTACATCATCAAGACGGGGCGGGTGAATAAAGGTTTCGTCAACAAACACACCAACTTCCGTCGCGGTAATACCGATATCGGTTACGGTCTGCGGCCGGAACATCCGCTGCAAAAGAAAGCGAAGAACGCGAACAAGGCCGGCGGCTCGAAGCCGATGACGTTTGATGAATATGCGGCCTTCGTCGCCGATTACGATGCTGCGAAAGTGTCGAAGCTTTCGGGCGTGTCGGAAGAAAATTTGGTGAAGCTGGCGGAGTTGTACGCGGATCCGAAGATAAAGGTGATGTCGCTGTGGACCATGGGATTCAACCAGCACACGCGCGGCGTTTGGGCGAATAATCTCGTCTACAATATCCATCTGTTGGTCGGCAAAATCTCCGAACCCGGCAACAGTCCGTTTTCCCTGACCGGCCAACCGTCGGCGTGCGGAACAGCGCGCGAAGTCGGCACGTTTTCGCATCGTCTGCCAGCCGATCTGGTGGTGAAGAACCCCAAGCACAGGGCGATTGCTGAAAAAATCTGGAAGATCCCAGCGGGCACCATACCGGGCAAACCCGGCTATCACGCAGTGCAACACAACCGGATGCTCAAGGACGGCAAGATCAACGCCTATTGGGTTCAGGTGAACAACAATGTCCAGGCGGCGGCCAATTTGAACAACGAAACCATGCCGGGATATCGCAATCCCGACAACTTTATCGTTGTGTCGGACGCCTACCCGACGGTGACCGCCCAGGCGGCGGATCTGATCTTGCCGACGGCGATGTGGGTGGAAAAAGAAGGGGCTTAAGGCAACGCCGAACGGCGGACGCAATTCTGGCATCAGCTTGTCGATGCGCCGGGCGAATCGCAATCCGATGTATGGCAGTTGGTCGAGTTTTCCAAACGGTTCACGACGGAAGAAGTTTGGCCCGCAGAACTGTAGGACGCGAACCCTGCGTTCAAGGGCAAGACTCTGTACGAGGTGCTTTTCACAAACGGTCAGGTCGATCGGTACCCGTTGTCGGAAACGAGAGCCGATTACAACAACGTCGAATCAAAGCATTTCGGGTTTTACCTGCAGAAAGGGTTGTTTGAGGAATACGCGACCTTTGGCCGGGGCCATGGCCATGATTTGGCGCCCTTTGACCGGTATCACGAGGAACGCGGGTTGCGTTGGCCGGTCGTCGACGGGAAGGAAACCAAGTGGCGTTTCCGGGAAGGTTCCGACCCGTATGTCGAAGCCGGGTCGGAACTCCAGTTTTATGGCAAGCCGGATAAAAAGGCCGCGATTTTCGCGCTGCCCTATGAACCCGCCGCCGAGTCGTCAGACGAAGAATATGACCTTTGGCTGTCCACGGGACGGGTGCTGGAGCACTGGCATTCCGGATCTATGACCCAGCGTGTCCCGGAACTCTATGAGGCTGTGCCCAACGCCTTGTGCTTCATGCACCCGGACGACGCCAAGGCGCGCGGATTGCGCCGCGGCAGCGAGGTTCGCGTCATGTCGCGGCGCGGTGAAATCAGGACCCGTATTGAAACCCAGGGCCGGAACAAGCCGCCAATGGGTTTGATTTTCGTGCCCTGGTTCGACGCCAGCCAGCTCATTAATAAGGTGACGCTGGATGCGACGGACCCCATTTCCAAGCAGACGGATTACAAAAAATGCGCAGTAAAGGTTATTCCGGTATGAGCGCGGTGTTGAACAGGGATCGCGACGCAATGAAGGTCTGCGTCACGGTCGCTTTTTTCGCCGCCGCCTTCTTCGTTTTCGCACTGTCAAACACGGTGGCTGCGGACCCCATCGCGACGCTTCGCGGCGGAGAAATCAGCGAGACCTTGCCGGCGCCGGTGATGGCGAAACCGTCTGAAGAGACGTTGCGGCGCGTCCGCAACTATCCCGAACAGCCGCCGACAATTCCGCACAAAATCAAGGGATATCAAATTGATCTCAACGCCTACAAATGCCTGAGCTGCCATAGCCGCGTCGCGGTCGGACAGTCCCAGGCGCCAATGGTCAGCGTGACCCATTTCATGGATCGCGATGGTCAGGTGTTGGGCTCGGTGACGCCGAGGCGCTATTTCTGCAATCAATGCCATATTCCTCAGCTCAAAGTGAAGCCGTTGGTCGAGAACACTTTTGTCGATGTCGATTCGGTCTTAGGTAAGGAAAAATAGGGGTGTCGATATTTCAACGCATCAAGCGGCTTTGGTTGGTTCTCAAAAGTCCGGCTAAAAAACTAAGCCTCGCCTTTCTAACTGTTGGCGGGTTTGTGGCGGGCATTGTCTTTTGGGGCGGCTTCAACACCGCGCTTGAGTTGACCAATACGGAAACGTTCTGCGTCAGTTGTCATGAAATGAAGGACAACGTTTTTGCAGAATTAAAATCGACCGTTCATTACACCAACCGCTCGGGCGTCCGCGCTACGTGCCCCGATTGCCATGTGCCGCATGACTGGACGAATAAGATCGCGCGCAAAATGGCCGCGTCGAAAGAAGTGTGGGGCACGATCTTTGGCACAATCAACACGCGGGAGAAATTTCAGAACAAACGGCTGGAACTGGCGAAGCATGAATGGTCGCGATTCAAGGCGAACGATTCACTCGAATGTCGGAACTGCCACAATTACGAATATATGGACACGTCTCTCCAAAGCTCGCGCGCGTCCGACCAGCATCAACGCCTTAAGGCAAATGGCGACAAGACATGCATCGATTGCCACAAGGGGATCGCCCATGAATTGCCCAACATGGCGGGGGTTGAAGGATGGAAATAGGGATCAAACGTTTCTGAAGACAGCAATTTTTCTCAGGAAACAAGAAACCCTTCTAGTGTACGGTTTCCGCGGTGTGGCGGTGCGCGGTTGGATGCAAATTACAGGTGAACGTTACAGGGGCGCCGCCGCCCTGGCTGGGCCGCGTAATTGCGCTTAGAAGCATTTGCGCCTTTAGAGCGCTCGGCGGGGGCGGCGTGAACTCGGTTTCATTTAGCGCGTCGGCGATTCCGCGCAGCGTTTTATGGGCTTCGGAGATATGTTTTTCCGGAAACCACCACAGCAACACTTCCTTTACGGCCTTGGCGTTGCCGCGTCGCTCTTCGCAGATCACATAAAGGAGTTGACGTTCAAAAAGGGTCGTTTGCTGATCGAAAAGGGGCCGGAGCCGAACGACAAACGGGTCGATGCGTGAAAGCATACCAATAAAGCGGTTCAGATTTAGATCGATTTGATCGAAGATGGGCCGCGTTCGCGTGGGTCGCCACGTTACGGCCATGCTCGCCAGATCTTTCCGCATTGCTTGAACGACCAGTGTTTCAAGCTGGTCGAGGGTGATATTGACGGACATGTGAAAAGGACGCCTTGCTGTTAATGCAAACGATAATTAATCGATTATAAATATTTACAAGTAAGAATTAGGCGCAATACAAATAGGAGTCGTTGAGATCCTAATTATGCGACGACTCTGATGGCGTTGTTCGTGGCTTCAGCGTTGTCAGAGGTCCTGTTTGACGGCGCAATAAAACCCGGCTCGGAAAGGCTGCTTTATCGTTTTGCAAAACGGGCAAATATTGTTGTGTGGTTTTCAGGGAGCCGTGTCTTGAACGCTGAAGACGCTGTTTCTATTTAAGTCTTCTGTAATATTCATGCGTTTGAGGGTTTTTTTAAAATACCATTTAGAATAAAGATGTAATATTAACGGTCGGAATATTACATTTAACGCCGCGAATAGAAAAAATATCCCGTACAACGCAAAAATTAATTGGGAACATTGCATTTTTATTGGCGAATAGTAGGGTATATAATCGAATTTTCGGCCATAAACGCCTGTTTTTGGTTTCTCCTATGCTGAGTCTAAAATTCAGCGCATAGTGGAAATATTCTGGAAAATACCGGATGCTGTATATTGGGACGGCTCGCTGATACCCTCGGAGAATAAGTGATTCAAGGCCTCAGGGCATTGTTAGTCTTGTGGAAAACATGAAGTCCTTACGTAAAAAACTAAAATAAATGCGCTAAAATTGAGCAGGCCGAGTGAGACTCGAAATTCCGTGTGAGATTTAAAGTCAACATCATTTCCGCCATTTTGTTGATTGTCTTTTCTTTGATGGCGGCGAGCATCACCAGCGTCTGGGTTATTAGTTCGGGCACGGCGAAATCAAATGCGGAACATATTTTTGGCAATGCGTTTCGCAGCGTAGAGGAACAGCTAAACCATCTCGTCGACTAACTCGGGATCCTTGCAAGTCTGGGCACGACGCCAGCTTCAATGTCAACGGTGATTGGAAATGGGCTGAAAGCGCTGCCCTTGTCCTTCATGATTACAGCTCTGGACCAAAGCCCGTCGCTGTATTCACTCTATTATGGCTTTGAAAATGGAGATTTCCTTCAGGCCATTACCGCGAATCGGGACCAGCGTATTCTGGGCCCCCATAAGGCGCCGAAGGAAACCCACTGGATCGTGCGCACAATCACGAATGAGGCGCGGGGGGAGAATACAAACTCGACGAGCGCATCGGCTCTGAATCGGGTTCAGACATGGACATTTTTGAATCGCGACCGCGAGGTGATCGGAACGAGGTCAGAGGCGAACCCGAAATACGACCCGCGAATGCGGCCGTGGTATAAAAGTTCGATCCTTGCGAGTGATCCGCAATTGTCTGCGCCTTATATATTTAACTCGCTCAAGCAACCGGGTCTGACGGTGTCGAAGCGGTTGGAGAACCGTCGCGCTGTTTTTGGAGTCGACGTAACGCTCACCAATCTTTCAGCGATTGCGTCAAATATCGAAATTTCCAAGCATGGGGGGCTGATCCTCATTGATGATGCAAACAGAATTCTCTCCATATCGGACAGTCTTGGAAAAACCTCGCCCCTAGCGTCGGTAAACTCCCTTGATATTATGGCTGCCAAAGCCGTTCGTCAATTGCAACGTGATGGCGGGGTGAAAGGCAGCCAGTCCCTCACGATGAACGGCGTTAAATATCTGGCGCAATACACCAATTGGGAAAAGGCGGGGCGCCAATTTGGTATTTTCGCCGTTGCGCCCCTTGATGACTTTATCGGCCTCTTTCATGCGGTGCAGGAGCAAATACTCCTCCTGACGCTTGGGAGTTTGATAATATTTGTTCCTGGCGCCTGGGTTTTTTCACCAAGAATGAGCCGTCAAATTACAAATTTGGCGGCTGAGGCCCGGCGGGTTCAGGCGATGGATTTTTCAGAAATACAGGTTTGGCCATCGAGGATTGCCGAATTTTTCGACCTCAGCCAGTCATTTGCAATGATGAAGGTGGATATTGCGGCGCGCACGAAGGCCCTGGAAACCTCTGAAGACAAACTTGGTCGCATTGTTACGCTTGGCGTTGCGATGTCCGGAGAACAGGACAGCGACAAGTTGATGGACATGATCTTGCTAGGGGCGAAGGAACTCTCGAATGCAGATGGTGGGACACTCTATATCCTGAACGACGACCAGAAGTTAGATTTCCAGATGCTTCACAACGACACACTCGGCCTGGCTTTTGGCGGCCTCTCTGGCGAAGAAATTAATTTTACGTCTGTTCCGCTCTTCGATGAAGATGGCGCCGCTAACCGGCGAAATGTCGTTAGCTTTTGCGTTCACGAAGGCGAAACGATCAATATTTCAGATGCTTATGATCATAGTGAGTTTGATTTTTCGGGAACAAAAGCCTTTGATCAAGAGCATGGGTATCATTCGAAGTCATTTTTAACGGTTCCCTTGAAGCCGCGCGGTGGTGAAATTATCGGGGTGCTTCAACTTATAAACGCGCGCGGCGCCGATTCCGATGGGCCAACGCCCTTTTCCGCTGAAATTCAAAGCTTTGTCGAGGCGCTGTCCGCGCAAGCGGCGACGTCCCTGTACAACCGTAATCTTTTGCAGGCGCAACAAGATTTGATGGATGGCATGATTCACGTCATCGGCGGCGCTTTTCGATGCGAAAAGCCCGTATACGGGTCGCCATTGCGAACGTGTCCCAAAGCTGGCGATGATGCTGGCGGAAGAGGCGAGCCAGAACGACACCGGCGTGTTTTCAGAGTTTCGCTTCGAAACGGAGGAAGAATGGCGGGAGTTTCATATCGGCGCCTGGCTTCATGATTGCGGAAAGGTCATTACGCCTGAATACGTGGTCGATAAGGCGACGAAACTGGAAACGATCTACAATCGAATTCATGAAATCCGCACACGCTTCGAGATTCTACTGCGAGATGCTGATATCGAGCGATTGAACAAGGTTCTCGCGGGCGGGGACGCCGAGGCGGCTCAAACGGCGTTTGACGACCGTAAGAATGAACTTGTTGAAGATTTCGCCTTCGTCGCCAACAGCAACATCGGCGCCGAATTTATGGTCAAGGAGGATATCGAGCGCTTATCGGAGATCGCGGAAAACACTTGGCAGCGACATTTCGATGATCGCCTTGGCCTCGCGCATGATGAATTGGGGCGCTATGCGACAGACGCCGTATCCTTTCTTGTCCAGGAAAAGCTCCTCGACGACAAGCCGCATCATCTTCTAGAGCGGCAGGAAGGCATTCATCAAATGTATGAGGAGTTCGGGTTTTTGGTGAATATTCCGGAGCACATGCATAATTTTGGCGAGTTAACGAACCTTTCCATCGAACGGGGAACCCTGTCGGAGGAAGAGCGCTTCATCGTCAATCAGCACATTATGCAAACAATTGCGATGCTCGAACGATTACCATTCCCCAAGCATCTGCAACGGGTGCCGGAATATGCAGGAACGCACCATGAAGCCTTGAACGGAAAGGGCTACCCGCGCGGATTAACCATGGATAGCTTATCCGTTCCCGCGCGTATTATGGCGGTTGCTGATATATTTGAGGCGCTAACCGCATCGGACCGGCCTTACAAAAAACCAAAGACGCTTTCTGAATCGGTGCGGATTTTGAGCTTCTTCAAAAAGGACGGGCATATAGACCCGGACTTGTTTGATCTGTTCCTGTCCTCGGGCATTTACAAGCGATACGCGGACGAGTTTCTAAATCCAAGCCAAATCGACGAGGTTGATATCAGCGCATATGTCGACGCGTGGTCGCTGAAATTGGACATTTCGGGAGCGCGAAAAAGGTTTTTTCGGACAGAAAATTCAAGTGTGATAGGCCCGGCATTTCACGCTCGCACTGCTTGTTATCACCGCTGCGCCGCCTTGGGCGTCGGACAATTGGACTCGTCCGTGCAAGGATGACCTTTCCAGACTTGCGAGCCGCGTGGCGAGCATATTTGAACGCTATCGCCACCTTCCACTTGATCCGCGAGTCTTTTTGACCCGAAGTTTCGCCGCGCAATACGCATGATGGGTTCCTGTTGGACGGCGGTTTTTAACGGGGGACGGGGTCAAGCTTGATCGGGGAGAGGCGTATTATTGACTAAAACGTGCGGAATTCGCAGGCGGGGATGTTTCATCGATTATGGCCGCGCCACGCGAGCGCCTGCTGAACTTGATGAACAAGCGGAAGGCATCAATCTGATAAAAAGCATGTTACAGTTTGGCGAATTGGACTGCTCCAGACTTAAACTGCCCCGGACTCTGCACCGCCATTCGGAGCCGCATCCTCACGATCCTTCGTCCCCGAATTTTCCGCCTCACACTGAAGGTACCGTTCATTAGCGGCATTTTCGGCCGCTAGTAACAATTGCACATCGTCTTCGAGCGGTTTTAGCTCAGATGTCCATTTGTTTAGTTGTTCCAAACCTTTGTTACGTTTTGTTCTGATATCCATGACGGCGGCAACCGTAATCAATTCACTGACGTTAAAAATATATCCAGCGAATTTGCCCGCCGGGTGAAGCACCTTTGTTAAGTGGCCCCAAATTTTGACACCTTAATAACGGCTTCTCCAAATTCGATATCAGCCTCATGTATAATTAAATCTATTTTTTTCTGCTCGACTACTTTCTTCAGTGATGTCAATTTTCTTCTTGCAGCTTTAAAAGCCGCTGTCGCTTTCATGGAATCAAGGAATTCTGCGACACAACGTGAATTTTTCGCAGATTTTCGCCTACTGCTAAGTTTTTCGTTCCTGTCATCCTCAATGCGACTGACCGCGCGAGCGTAAAGGGCTCGATGCAGATTCTGAGGTAATACGTGGGCGAGGGATTCTTGCAAATCAGCCGACTCTTCAGGGTTCTTTCGTGCGGATTGGTGGATCAAATGAGATACTTCCGCTTGACCCGCATCACCGTAGTTGATCGCGGTATTGGCGAGAAGTTTACCAATTTCGGTTTTGTCGCGGGTTCTTCCCATTGCTCGGAGCATTCGGTTGGTTGCGCTTTCAGCTTCAGCGCTTACGCGGCGGCTTGTAATCATATTGGCGGCGCTGCGATTTTGCAGTGCGGCTATCGTTGGGCCGCCGGGGTTAATCAATCCGTCAGTTTTCAGTTGGGCTGCGCCTTGGTAGGTTCGCAGGGCAGATTCCAGCTCGTTGTCAAATAGACCTGTGGGCCGAGACGCTCTTTGTGGAGCGAGAAACCCGACAGCACCCAATGATTTCTCAATTGTGACGACGTCCGGCGCTCTGTTTTTTCGGCGTGCGCCGACTGGTGCTGTGAGCCATATTTTTTCTTCGGCGTTCGTGGTTTTAAACCGCTCAGGGAATAGGGGGCTCCGAACTCGACCAGATAGAGACATATTTTCATCCTGCATAATAAAAAATTAGGCAATCCGCTTTCGCTCACGATGCAAAAGAATAGAATGAAATAAGGAATAAGTCAATTAAAAAGTAAATATTCCTATATATTTGTAATTAGATCTAAAAATAAGGTAATAAACCTTGATATTAAAATAAATAGGATTAAATGCAAATTAACGACGCGTAACCGAACACGGTGCGGCAATGAAAACGTTAATCAATGATTATCAATGATAATTAATGTTAATGGTTTGGCGGCTGTCTGGTTTACTTCGCCAAGAGGATTCAGATCGGGTCCGGCGAGGGGATTCCTCACCGGACCCTTATTTTGCTATCGATATCTCGCGAACTTAAAGCGCGGCGGTGACCATTATTTCGATGGACAGGCCGGGCGCGGCCAGCGCGGATTCGACCGTAGCGCGGGCGGGGGAATTGTCGGGGTCGACCCAGGCGTCCCAGACGGTGTTGAAGCGCGCCCAGGTGCCGATGTCGGTCAGCCAGATTTGCGAGGTGAGCAATTTGGATTTGCTGGTCCCGGCTTCCGCCAGCAGCGCGTCGATTTTGTCGAGGATTTGTTGGCATTGGACCTCGACGGTGGCGGAGCGGTCGTCGGCCGTGATCCCCGACAAGTAAACGGTGTCGCCATGCAAGACCGCCTTGGTCATGCGCGGGGTGCTTTCGATACGTTTGATGGACATGGTTCCTCCTCTGTGGTTCGTTGTTTTTGCGTTTATGACGCGAACCTTGTTTCAAAAAGGCGGAGAAAGCAACGATGATCGAAACGATCAAAAATCGCGTCAATCAGGACGCGGCGCTGGTGCGGCGCGGTCGGTATGTAACGCTCGATTTTCTGGTCGGCGTCGGTGAGGCGGATTATATTTTCCGAATTGATCAGGGCCGAATCGAATCCATTACACCGCGCACCAAGGCGATGGTGTCCGGTCATTTTGCGATCCGTGCGGCGAGTGATGTGTGGATTGAATTCTGGAAGCCGATTCCACGCCGGGATTTTCACGATCTGTTTTCCATGTTCGCTGCAGGCCGCGCGCAGATCGACGGGGATGTGACGCCCTTTATGCAAAATATCCGCTACTTCAAGGACGTGTTGGCTGCGCCCCGCCCTATTGGTAAAGGGGAGGGATGAATTATGCCTGAATTTGAACCGATTACGGGCCGCTACTTCACGATGGAGGTCGGGGGCGACCCGGTGCGTATTTATGTGGAGGAAGCTGGCGCGGGAATTCCGCTGGTGTGTTTGCATACCGCAGGGTCGGATGGGCGGCAGTTTCGCCATCTGATGACCGATCCGGCAGTGACCGATCATTACCGCGTCATCGCGTTTGATATGCCGTGGCACGGAAAATCCAATCCGCCGGTTGGATGGGAAGACCGGGAATATCAGCTCACGACGGGCCTGTATAAGGAAACCGTGTTGGCGTTTTGTGACGCCATGGCGCTCGATGATCCGGTGGTGATGGGCTGCTCCATGGGCGGGCGAATCGTGCTTCATCTGGCGCTCGACCATCCGGACCGGTTCAAGGCGGTGGTCGCGCTGGAGGGCGCCGACCGGCTGGAAGGATATTACGATACCGAATGGCTGCATCGCCCGGACGTCCATGGGGGCGAGGTCGCGGCGGGGTTCGTGTCCGGTCAGGTGTCGCCGCAAAGCCCCGACGTTTTTCGTTGGGAAACCCTGTGGCACTACATGCAGGGGGGCCCGGGTATATTTAAAGGCGATTTGCATTTCTACTGGGTGGATGGACATTTCGATGATCGCTCGGGACGGATCGATACCGCCAAATGCCCTGTCTACTTGTTGTCTGGCGAATATGATTCCTCCTGTACGCCGGAGCGGACCGAAGCGACGGCGGCCCGGATCAAGGGCTCTGAAGCGGTAGTTATGCCGGGGATCGGCCATTTCCCCATGTCGGAAAACCCGGCGTTGTTTCGGGAGTTTGCGCTACCGGTGCTCGACCGTATCCGGAAGTAGAGATCTGTAGAGATCCAGTGTTTCCGCCACGACTTGCGCCTCGCTGAATTCCTCGACGGCGGCGCGGCGCGCATTGGCGCCAAGTTCAGCGCGCAAGGCCGGGTCATTCGCCAACCGGGCCAGCGCGTCGGCCAGCGGCGCCACGGATTGCACGGGAACCAGCAGCCCGGTTTTACCGTCGCGGCAAATCTCCCGGCAACCCGGCGCATCCGTCGCCACCAGGGGCAAACCGGCGGCGGCGGCCTCCAGCAGCGATTTGGGCAGGCCTTCCCGGTAGGAGGGCAGGACGGCGATATCCGCCGCTGCATAGACGCCGGGTATATCGTCGGAAGGTCCCGCGACGTCCACGACGCCCGCGCGCGTCCATTCGTCCAGTTGTGATTTTGGTATGGAGGCGGGGTTGTCATCAACAGGGCCAACCAGACGAACCCGAACCGGGACGCCGCGCGACTTCAGGAGTTTAGCAGCGTCGACCAGCTCCCCCACGCCTTTGTCCCAGAGCATCCGGCTGACGCAAACGGCGACGGGTGTTTCTGCGTGACGCGGTTCCGCTGCTGGCTTGAAACGGTCCACGTCGACGCCGGAGCCTCGAATGATGCGAAGTCGCTGCGGCGCGACGCCGATGCGCTCCACAAATAATTTCGCATCGTCGGCGTTCTGCACAATCGTGAGCGTGTTGTCGCGGTTTAATAAATACCGGAATAGCCAAGACAGAACCGGGCGGATCGTCCGCGCGAAAAGACCGTTGGAAATAAAGACAAAGCCCATGCCCGCGAACGCGTTGACGATATGGGGAACACCCGCGAGCCTGGCGGCGATGGATCCATAGAGCGATGGCTTTAACGCCACGTGATGCACGATATCAGGGCGCTCCCGGCGGTATAACCGGTAGAGGTCATAAATTTGGCGAAGGTCCTGAAAAGGATTGCGCCCGCTCCGCGACAGACCGAGCGGGAATAAACGAAATCCTTCCGCCTTGATCAAGTCACCCGCATCGCGCACCCGCGTCGCCACCGAAACCAACGCGCCAGCATCCCGCGCCGCCCGCGCGATGGGCAGCCGGTGAGACCGAAAATACCAGTCCTCGCTCACCAGAAAGAGAAGTTTTTTGTTTTTTAGGGTCAACGTTCAATTTTCATCAAAGGGACTTACTGGAATTTCGTCAGAAGCGGAACAAGTGAAACCATGGAGACCTGACATAGAGCGGGCTTGCAGGGCCATATTGCGGCAAAAGGTCATGATTCCTTCCTTAACGACGGATTCATACTTTACCAAGTTTATATTGGGGATGTAACACTACGTTATCGGTCCGATTGGGAATGCGCATGTATAAAGTTGTATGGGCGCCACACGATCAGAAACGACTTTTCGCGATTGGATTATTATCGGTGTGCAATTCCCTAAAATTTCCCCCATTGTCCTCGTTCATGGACGAATCTGAATCAAAATTAATCCTGTTATGAAAATCACGCATAGTGGCGCAGACGCTTTCCCGGATCTTGTGGACCGTAGGCCGAGTTTGTTGGTCGTTGTCGATACCGAAGAAGAATTTGATTGGACAAAACCGTTCAACCGCGAAAAACGGGGTATCTCTTCTCTATTCGAGAGTAATGCCATTCATGATATTTTTGACAAATTTGGCGTGCGACCAACCTATTGCATCGATCAGTGTGTCGCTGAAAACACTGCGGCCGTCGAATTTTTGTCGAATTTCGTTAGTATGGGAAAATGTAATATAGGGGCGCAACTTCATCCATGGGTTACGCCGCCCTATGAAGAAGAAGTGAATGACTTTAATTCGTATCAAGGAAACTTACCGGAAACCTTAGAGCGTGCGAAAATTCAAACGATCACGGATACAATTCACCAGGCTTTTGGGGAAAGGCCGCAAATATTTAAAGCTGGCCGATATGGGGTCGGACCAAACACGATAAATTTATTGCAGGAATTTGAGTATAAAATCGATTGCAGTTTTGTTCCCCATACGAGTTTCCATCAAGATGGCGGCCCCTCCTTTATCGGCGTCAAAGAT
>JBLHZD010000026.1:0-20618 GCA_047631095.1 Alphaproteobacteria bacterium | reverse complement strand
AATCGCTTCATCAAGGAACACAACGACAAACCAAAACCATTCAACTGGAAAGCTGATCCCGATGAGATAATTGCTGCCGTAAAGCGTGGGTTCCAAACGTTGGAGTCAATCCACTAGTGCTGTGGATCGGATATCTGCAATGGCATTTCAGAACGCGGGGACACGCGGCGCCGTCCGAGCCGGTGCTCCGAAATTTCGCTAATATCGTGGAGCAGGACGCTGTTTTGGAATCGGACGGGTGGGATATTGTATGGGGATCCGACGGCCAACCCATGAGCCGTTGGGACGGCGTCACCTATACCCGGCATCCGGTGACCCGGGCGGAGGTTCCCGATGAGCGCGCGCTGGTGGCCTTGCGCACGTTCATTAATCCCCGGCCGGCGTCGTGGCCCCAGGCGGATTTTATCGTCGGCAACCCGCCCTTTATCGGTGGTAAGGATTTACGCCGCGAATTGGGCGACGGATACGCCGAAGCCGTTTGGAGCGCCCGCAAGCATATTCCCGGCCCCGCTGATTTCGTCATGCAGTTCTGGGACAAGGCCGCGACCGAGGTCGCCGCTGGCCGTACGCGCCGGTTCGGTTTCATCACCACCAATTCGATAACGCAGAATTTTTCCCGCCGTGTAATCGAAAACCGCCTTCGCGGGCGCAACCCCGTGTCGCTCGTCATGGCGATCCCGGATCACCCCTGGATGAAATCCGCCAACAAGGCCTCGGTGCGCATTGCGATGGCGGTCGGCGCCAAAGGCGAGCGAGACGGCGTTTTGTATCGCGTTATTCATGAAGACGAATTGAATACGGATTCACCGATCGTCGGGTTCAAGTCGATATTGGGGAAAATTCATGCGGATTTCACAATCGGGCCCAATATTTCAAACGTGAGCGCTTTGCTCGCCAACCAGCGGCTGTGCAGTCGGGGCGTCTCGCTGCATGGGGCGGGGTTTATTGTAACCCCGGCGGAAGCCGCTCAGTTGGGTCTCGGTCGGGTTGAGGGGTTGGATCGTTATATTCGTCCCTATCGCAACGGGCGCGATCTGGCGTCGCGACCGCGCGATGTGTTGGTCATCGATCTGTTTTCGTTGGCGGAACGCGATATCAGGGATCGTTTTCCGGCGGTCTATCAATGGGTGCGTGATCGGGTCAAGCCGGGTCGAGACAACAATAATCGCAAGAGTTACCGCGACACTTGGTGGATCTTTGGCGAGCCCCGCCGGGACCTGCGGTTGGTTCTGGAATCGATTCCGCGCTATATTGCGACCGTCGAGACCGCCAAGCATCGCTGGTTCCAGTTTCTCGACGCAAAGGTGCGGCCCGACAATATGCTGGTGACGATCGGCCTGGACGACGCCTTTTTTCTGGGCGTGTTGTCGTCGCGTATTCACCGGGTCTGGGCATTGGCGTCCGGGGGGGGGGGGGGGCGGCTGGGCGTTGGCAATGATCCCCGCTACACAAAAACCCGGTGCTTCGATCCGTTTCCCTTTCCGCAATGCGATGGGGCGAAGCAGGCGGACATTCGCGCTTTGGGCGAGCGTTTGGACGATCACCGAAAAACGGTGCTGGCGCGCGACAAGGCGTTGACCATGACGGGCCACTATAACGTTCTGGAGAAAACGCGCACAGGTAATGGGGTAACAGGGGAAGCGTTAACAGATGGCGGGTTAAGCGATGGGGAACGCCAAGTATATGAGGCCGGTCTTGTCGGCGTGCTCGCCAGTTTGCATGACGATCTGGACGCCGCCGTAGCGTCGGCCTACGGGTGGTCCGCCAGTCTGGACGAGTCGGAAATGTTATCCCGGTTGGTTGAATTGAACCAGACCCGCGCCGCCGCGGAGCAGGGGGGCGATGTGCTGTGGTTGCGGCCAGACATTCAGGCGCCGCGCGATGATGCGCCCGTGATTCAGGGCGCGCAGGTCGAGGCGCGGTTGGGCGCGCCGAAATTGGCGGTAAAAAAAGAACCTTTTCCTAGCGCACTGCCGGATCAAGTCGCCTCGATACGAAAAATTCTGGAAACCCTCGACGAAGCTGCGACGCCTGCCGATCTCGCGCGCCGGTATGCGCGGGGGCGTCGCGTGGAGCGCCAGATCGCGGATGTTTTGCGTACGCTGGCGATATTGGGCCAGGCGGTGAAATCCGGGGACGAATATCAGTTGTCCTGTTAGGCCAATTCAATTTGGCCAAGCGGTGGTTCCGGATCGTTGATGAGCGTTTGATTAAAGCCGCCGAGCCGAGCACAATAGCGCAATAATGTGCATGAAACAGGGGAGTGGGCCGGGATGGCTATTGTAAAGAACGCCGTAAAACAACGGTTGCGGGACGGAAAAATTGCTGCGGGTTTTGGCGTCAGTCGCTTGCGGACCGTTGAAATTCCCCAGATCGCCAAGGCGGCCGGGTTTCATTGGGTGTTTGTCGATCTGGAGCATTCCACGATGGATCTGGATATCGCGGGCCAGGTTTGCGCCGCCGCGCTGACCACGGGCGTCTCCGCCATTGTCCGCGTGCCGGAAGGCGACACGACGCGCGCGACGCGCATTCTCGACGCGGGTGCGCAGGGGATCGTCTTTCCCCATGTGGATACGCCTGAAGAAGCCGCCGCCTTTGTCAGCGCCTGCAAATACCCGCCGGTTGGATCGCGGTCGCTGGCGTATGGCGGGCCGCAGCTTGAGTATGAAAATATCCCCGCCGCCGAGGCCATGAAGGGCGTCAACGAAGAGACGCTCTTGGTGATGATGATTGAAACCCCCAAAGCGGTCGAGAACGCCGCCGCCATCGCTGCGGTGGACGGGGTCGATTGCCTGCTGGTGGGCGGGTCGGATTTGTCGGCGACCATGGGTATTCCCGGACAGTATTCAAATCCGGATTTTGTCGCCGCGATCGAGTCGGTGATCGCAGCGGCGAAGGGGGCGAATAAATGGCCGGGGTTGGGCGGCGTCTATGACGAAGCCCTGTTGCCTGATTTCGCGGCGAAGGGCATGCGGTTTTTCCTGGGTGGCGCGGATATGTCGTTCATGCTGGCCGGCGCCAAGGCGCGCGGCGACTTATTCCGTAAACTGGAAGAGTCCTGAACGCCTTTGAGGATATATTGCGAGAGATGAACGCGGATTATTGGCGCGCGTCGACTAGCGGTTAACGCCGGGGGCGGCGTGCGCTAAATCCGGTAATTCGGTGGGGGCGTAAACACAGGTTTCGCCAATCGTGGTGCGCATGACCGTCACCCGGTGGATTTTCAGCGTCTCGTTGGCAAATTCATGCGCCGCCAAAAGACGATGGGTGTTTGTCGCGATCCATTCGGCGATGTTCTCCAGCGTCGGCGTCGTCAGGCCTTCGACCTCGTTCAACATGCGGTGGTCCAATCCGTCGCGCACCTCGTTCAACACGCTTTTCAACAATCCAAAATCGATGACCCAGCCTTTTTCGGCCACGCGGGTTCCCTGCAAGGTGACTTCGGCGGTAAACGAATGCCCGTGGGTCCGAAAATATTCCGGACGATTGCCTTCCAGCGCCAGCGTATGGGCGGCGTCAAAGGTGAAGGTCTGTGATATTTCAAAAAGCGGGGTCGTCATTTACGCGTTCCAGAAATTAGATTTTGTTGTGCGCGTGTATTTGGGCGCGGAATTTCATGTCCCTAAAGCGTTGCCGAACAAATAGCAATGGACGCGGGGCGCCAGATTATAGCCGCGTTGTATGGCCTGTTCGGCGATCTTTGCGGCGATCTGGTGTTGATCCTCCACCCGCCCGCCGACCGGCATGACGCAAACCGGGAATTCGACCCCCGCACCGCGATACAGCGCCGTGGCGCGTTCGACCTCATCCCAGCTTCGCGGATCGTCGTCCACGACGTATTTCAACTGTCCCGCGCCGGACGCCGCTGCATACGCGCCAACGATGTCCGGGCGTATTGTTGTGTCCCAGTCTTCGCCTGAGGTTCGAATTTTTGGCGAAACGGACCAGAACCATTCTTTCACCGAAGAATCGAGCTGTCGTTGCAGGTCGTGTTGGAAGGTTTTCGTCAGGGGGCGGGTGCCGTTGGTCTCTACCGTGATAAACTGCGGTGGGTCGCCGTCTTCGCCCAGCGCGTCCAGCACCGCCGAAATTGCGCCTTGGCGCATCATGGGCTCGCCTCCGGTAAAAGCGAGATGGGCGCCTTGTTGGGAGATTGGATGGCGAAAGGACCGCCCCGGTAACAGGTCCCGCAATCGTTGCGCGATGATTGGCGCGGGTTCCTTCAGCGCCAGATGGCGAAACCGTTTCGCCCAGGAATAGGAACTATCGCAACCGCGCTCAAAGACTGGCAATTCGCCCATCGTCGCGACGTCGGATAAATCCACATCCTTGTAGTCCAGCCGCCAGGATGTGGGATCGTCCAGATTATCCTGCATGAACCCGTCACAGTTCAAATTGCATCCGAACAGGCGCAGCCAGATCGTCGGCGTTCCGGCATACCGACCTTCGCCCTGGATGGAGTAAAACAGTTCCGAATATGCGATCTGGTCTCGTCGCTCGGCCATAATCGTCGCCTCAACGCTGGTTTCACCGCGCAATATATCGCCGTCATGCATATTTTTACAGGTGAAGGTCTGTCTTGTTTGAGTTCGCCTTCGTCGCCGCCTAGGCTGGAGATGATTTCTGGAACTGGTTTTGCTTTAAGAGAAACGGTGGTTTTGGTGAGCGTAGCGTTGACATGGGAAGGTCCGGTAGGGCCGGGCGCGTTTCCCGATGATCCTCTGATCTTCGAGACTTTGTGCGAAGCGGGCGTGTATCTGCGGGTAAAGACCTATGAAAATGGGAGGCTTGTCGCGTATGCGGGGCAATCAGTGTCGCTGCTCGCGCGCTTCGATCAACATTTATCGGCGATGATGGCGCTGGCGTCGCCGTTGCGCGATGCAACGGGCGCGGTGGTTTTTTCCGGCGACGCTGGCGCGCGGATGGTGGCCTATGGCGCGCTGGACCAGATTGCGCCCGTGGCGGCGGCGGATGCCAGCCGTGTCCAGTTCTGGTTCGCGCAGTGCGATTCCTATTTTCATACCGAACATCTCAATCTGGTGGAGGGACTTCTACAGCGGCGGATCGCCGAGCGTCTCACCGACGTGGAAAATATCAACGCGGCGCCCGGCGCACCGCCGGATGATATTCCAGATGTCTGGGAGAATGATCTTTCCGGGCTGGACGAGGCGGGCCGGGTCTTGTTGGGGCGCTTGCTGGGCGATGCGGCGATGACGCTTGGATAGGTCACGCCGTCAGCGCTAACATTATACCGCTTTAGGTTGGCCTGTTGCTTGGCAAAATCCGGACGCCAATTCGGTTTTTCCGGCCCCGGATTTGTTGTGGACCGGCATCGGTGAGCGCGTCGATGAGGGTTTCGCCGCCATCGTCTTCCTGTCTCACAGCGGCGATTAAATTTTCACTGACGACCAGTGATGCATCGAGACTGCGTGTCAGATGTTCAACCCGGCTGGCGACATTCACACTGTCGCCAATCACGGCGAATTCAACATGGCGCTCGTCGCCGATATCACCCATCACGGCGGTGCCAAAATGCAGCCCGACGCCCACATGAATAAGCGGATAGCCGCGATGGGCCCGTTTTTCGTTCCATTCTGTCAGGTTTTCAACCAGTTCGAGCGCGCATCGCAGCGCGTCGGTTGCGTCATGCATTCCCCTACGCGGCGTGCCGAACGTCGCCATCAACCCGTCCCCCATATATTTGTCCAGCGTGCCGTTGTGTCGAAAGACGGCGCTGGACAACAAATCATGATAGGCGCGCAGGATTTCGACGACCCTGCCGGGCGGTTCGACTTCGCAAATTGCGGTGAACCCGATGATATCGGTGAAGAGGATGGCGATGTCCTGCTCCTGTGGGGTTCGGTCCAGCCCGCCGGATTGGGAAATCTCGTCGACCATGTTTGGGGAAAAATAGCGCGCGAGATTGGAGCGAGACCGTTCCGCCGTCGCCCGGTTTTCCACGAATTGTTGCGTTCGAGACGCGACGATCGCCAATCCGATAGCGACCAGGGTGACGGCGATGGTTTCCTGAATCAGGTTGTCGATCGACACAAAATTTGGATCAAAAAAAATCGAAACAAGATTTTCGACTGAAGGGTCGGCTATCTCAATTTTGTAGAAAACGCCAGGATTAGACAGAACCCAGATTACCGAACCCAGTCTGGCGGCGACGATTGAGAAGCCACACCACAGCACCAGCCGGGGGCGGAGACTGAATGTCGTTTGCATCAGGAACATGAAATACCAGACAAAGGAACTGCCGCGCAGCGAAATGGCGGGGCTCCAGCTGGGCCCTGTTTGCATCAGTTCGGGCCTGACGAATTCAAAGGACAGAATTAAGCAGTCCGCGAGAATAAAAAGATAAGGCGCCCAAGTCGGATGGTGGCGCGTCGCCAGCAGAAAATATTGCGAGAGGCCTAGCGTCAGGAAAATCAGGATAAAGGCGACATCCGTTAAGGCGGAGAGGTCGAAAGACGGTTCTTCAAGAATCTGCCAGACCAGAATGACGAGAAGGGAGATGGAGCGGACCTTGATCGCCAGCATGAGGCCTTGGCGCTCTTCTTCGTGATACGCGTCGCGTAACCGGTTGAGAAGTCGCGCCTTCAGGCCACCGGCGACGGCGTCATCTTCGCCGATAGAAACGTTCATTTTGCGGTTGGTTCCTCTCGCCCAGGAAATGTCTGTGACGCCAGGCTGATTTTGGAAACCGCAAGATAAACGATTGAGCGTGTGGATGAAACCGATTGTGGGCCGGGCCGGCGCCTATTTCAGCGCCGCCTCATAGGGCACCAGAGATTTGGCGTAGCGGGGGGCGACCAGCGCCTTGATCTCTTCGCTGGCCGTGTCTGGGCTACCGGCGTTAAAAGGCGGCGCCGGATCGTATTCAATGCCCAGTTGGATAGACTGGGCGACTTCCGGTCCGGCGATTTCCGCAACCGCTTGTAGCCCGAAATCAATGCCCGATGTGACGCCGCCTGCGGTAATAACGCGACCGTCGCGCACGATGCGGCTGTTTACATGTGTCGCGCCGACCAGCGGCAAAAGCGAGGTATAGGCCCAATGGGTCGTCGCCTTGCGGCCTTTCAGGAGTCCCGCCGCGCCCAGCAGGAAGGCGCCGGTGCAGACCGATGTCATGTATTGCGCCGACTCATCTTGCGTCCGCACGAAATCAAGCATTCGTTCGTCGGTCATGGTGGCGGGAACACCGAACCCGCCGGGGATGCACAGGAAATCGAGCGGCGGACAGGAGTCCATCGTCTCAGTGGGGACAAGGCTCAATCCGCAATCGCTGGGCACGGGGGCAAGCGAGGCGGCGACAATGTGGGTTTTTGAGTTCGGCGTCCGCGAGAGAACCTGAAGGGGACCGGTGAAATCGAGCTGGGTCAGGTTGGGAAATATCAGGAATCCGATGTTGAATGTGCTCATGACTGCTTTCCTTTCGATTTGAATCGATTGCGAAACTCTGTCGGTGTTGTTCCGATCTGGCGGGAGAACGCGCGATCCATCTTTCGAGTGGAGCCAAATCCGGCGCGTTCAGCGATCAGGGAAATCGGCGTCTCGTCCTCAACAAGTGCGCGGCGCGCGTGATCAATACGGACCCGCTCGACAAATTCGGCGGGGCTGGCGCTCAACCCGGTTCGGAAATGCCGCGTTAGCGTTCGTAAGGACATATTGGCGGTGTCGGCGAGGGCTTCGGTAGACCAGTTGGCGGTGGGATTGGCGGTGATCTTCGCCGCCAAATTGGACAATCCGGTCTCTGGCGCCGATTGGGCGGCCAGCTCCGCTGAAAACTGGCTTTGTCCACCGGGGCGCACCCGAAACACCACATGGCGCCGTGCGACCCGTAGGGGAAGCGCGCGATCAAAATCGTCTTCGATCATCGCCAGCGCCAGATCCATGCCCGCCGTCACCCCGGCCGACGACCAGATATCACCATCGCGAATGTGCAGCGCGTCGCGATCCACCATGATGGTGGGGTAGTCGTGTTGCAGTTGCTCAGCGGAGCGCCAATGGGTCGCCGCGCGGCGTCCGTCCAGCAATCCGGCCTCGGCTAAAAAGAAAGCGCCGGTGCAAACGGATGCGATGCGAGGTACGAGGGGCGCCGCCCGGCGCAGAATTGCGGCAATGTCCTGGATCAGGCCCGTATCCTCTAAACCCTCGCGGCCGCCAACCGTCATAATCGTGTGCGTCTCCGCGAGCATGGCGTCGCTTACGGCGTCAAACGCCAAGTTTGCGACGAGCTTAATCCCGGAAGATGTTTGAAAGGCGCCGGCCTCGGGAGCGGCTATCACGATGTCATACGCGTTCCAGCCCAATTCATCATTGGCGCCGGAAAACATTTGCAGCGGTCCGGTGATGTCCAGAATTTGCGCGCTTGGATATCCGAGCAATAAAATTTTGTGACGATGAGACATGATGTCTTTTTAACCGCAAACGAGAATGACCCAAAGGACAATAAAAGGTCAAAATGGGCCAAATTAGTTTTTATGAATCCACCTTGTGCATTTACCGCGGTGCGCCAACAATATGCGCCACTTCATAATGCGACGACGGGGGCGAGAATGAGCGAATTTGTACGATACGATCAGGACGGGGACGTCGCGGTTTTGACGATGGACGATGGCAAGGCCAACGCGTTTGGGATTAATATGATCAACGCGCTGATGGCGGGGCTGGACCGGGCGTCGGCGGAGGCGGGCGCCGTCGTTATTGCGGGGCGGCCGGGCGTGCTGTGCGCCGGGTTCGATCTGGCGGTCATACGCGGCGATGATCTGGAAAAGAAAGCCGCCATGCGCAATGCAGGGGTCGAGGCGTTGCTGCGTTTGTATCTGCACCCGCAACCACTCGTCATCGCCTGCACCGGTCATGCGATGGCGGCGGGCGCGTTGTTATTGTTGACCGGGGACCATCGAATTGGCGCGGATGGCGATTTCAAGATCGGGCTGAATGAAGTTGCGATTGGACTGACCTTGCCAATCTTCGGCTTGGAGCTGGCGCGCGACCGGCTGGACCCCCGAGCGTTGGATGCAGCGGTGCTGGGCGCAACAATATATGATCCGACGGGCGCGGCGGCGGCGGGGTATCTGGATCAGGTTCAGGCCCCGGATGCGGTGTTGGCTGAAGCGCGGAAAGTGGCGCAAGGTATGGTGGGGCTGGACGCCACGGCGTTTGGCGCCACCAAGGCGTTGTTGCGTGGTGAAACGGTTGCGAAAATTCGCGCGACCTTACCGGCCTGAGCCCCGACCGGTTTTATTGAGGAGAAGAATTATGATGAAAGCATTGGCGGCGGAGCTGCGGATCGAAGGCGATGAGCTTTTCGCGACTCTACAGGATTTGAGCGACGAAGACTGGGCGCGCCCGACGCCGTTCAAAAGCTGGACGGTGAACGATGTCATTGGCCATCTGCATCTGGGGGACTGGATGGTGAAGCTGACCATGACCGACCCGGAACGGTATTTGAAGGTTCGCGAGGCGCGCGCCGAAGCGCGGGCGCAGGGCATGGGCGCCAGCGAATCCATGGCGGGGCTGGGGCCGGATTTGAAGACCGGTCCCGCGTTGCTGGCGCAATGGCGCCCGAGCTTTATCGAAATGTGTGACGCCTTCGCCGACGCCGACCCGAAGCATCGCGTAAAATGGTCCGGCCCGGATATGAGCGTGCGATCCGCCGCGACCGCGCGCCAGATGGAGACCTGGGCGCATGGGCAGGAGATTTACGACCTTCTCCGTCGTCCGCGCCACGCGACCGATCGGTTGAAAAACATCGCGGAGCTGGGCGTGCGAACCTTTGGCTGGACCTTCGTCAATCGCGACCAAACGCCGCCCGCCGATGTTCCCTATGTCCGGCTGACCGCGCCATCCGGCGCGATTTGGGAGTGGAACGAACCGAACGAGACCAACAAGGTGGAAGGGTCGGCGGAGGATTTTTGCCGCGTCGTCACGCAAGGCCGTAATATCGCGGAGGTGGATTTGACTGTTGTTGGCGACGCGGCGACTGCGTGGATGGACATCGCGCAATGTTTCGCCGGGCCGCCGAATGACCCGCCGGTTCCCGGCGTGCGCGGGTGGGGTTGAACGAGCGCGAAGGAGAAATCTCATGCAACTGAGCGTGGATGCGGCGCGCCGCCTCGTTGAAAAAAACAATGGCGGCGGCGGGGCACGACAAGGTGGAATCGGCGGCGATTGCGGATCATCTGATTGATTGTGAATTGCGCGGGTTGAGCTATGGCGGCTTGCCGCGCGCGCTCAGTATTTTTGAGCGCACGACGAAGCCGGACTACAGTCGGCGGCCTATCACGGTGGGGCATGAAACCCCGCTGTCCGCGTTGATCGATGGCGGCAACACCATCGGGTATCTGGTGGGAATGCGCGGCGCGGAGATGGCGATTAAAAAAGCCACCACTCATGGCATGTCTGTGGTGGGGGTGCGCGACACCTGGCATACGGGCATGCTGTCGTATTATTCGGAAATGGCGGCGAAGCGCGATCTGGTCTCGCTGATCGCCTCCAACGCCTCGCCCAATGTCGCGCCCCATGGTGGGGTCGAGGGGCGATTCGGCACCAATCCCGTGGCGTTTGGGTTTCCCTCTGATGATGACCCGGTGATCTGGGATATCGGCACCTCGGCGATCATGCATGGCGAAGTTCTGTTGGCGGGACGGCTGGGACAGGAAATACCCGAAGGTATGGCCTATGATCCGGATGGTCAGCCGACAACGAGCCCGGAGCAGGCGCTGAAAGGCGCCATCGCCGCGTGGGGCGGTCATCGGGGCTCCGGCTTGGCCATCGCCGTGCAATTGTTGGGCGCCTTGTGCGCGGTCCCGGCGATGCCGCTGAATATGTTCGGCTATGGCTGTCTGTTCGTCATGATGCGGCCTGATTTATTAATGTCGCTGGAGGATTACAAAGCGGAGGTCGCCGGTTACGCCAGAGATATTCGCGCCACCCGGCCCGTACCGGGCGGCGCGCCGGTGCGGATGCCGTTTGACCGATCCGCCGCTGAACGGCGCAAGCGGTTGGCCGACGATGTCATCGACGTCGCCGACCTTGTGGGGGAGCGTTTGATGGCGATTGCGGGCGAAGAATAACGCGCCGAGCGTCGATACGCTTGGCGTTTGGCGCGGGAATGGTTACGGTTAACGCAATCACCTGTATATTTTCAGTCATATTTTCTGGGGGAATAACATGAAAAGCACATTATTCGTGGGCGCTGCTGCGCCTGAGGCGGGGCCGGATGGCAAGGAAACTTGCGGTGTTTACCGTTTGGCCTCGGGGACCTCTGAATGGCGCCGGCTGAGCAACGGGCTGCCGGGAAACATGCAGGTGAATGTGATTGAAAGGCGACCGAACAACGCGTCTGAATTATACGCGGGCAGTCAACTCGGGCTGTTCAAGAGCATGGACGGCGGCGATAGCTGGTCGGATATGGGCGTGCCGGTCGATGATCGTTCGATCTACTCCATCTCGCTTCACCCTACGGACGCCAACACGATTTATGTCGGCATGGATCATACGGTTATTTTCAAGACAACCGATGGCGGCGCGTCCTGGTCCCGATTGGCGACACTCCAACCGGCGAGCGCTATTCCTGGATGTTTCCCCGTGCGGGTGTTGCGCATGGTGATTGATCCCAGTAACCCGGAGGAAGTTTACGCCGCGCTCGAAGTCGGCGGCTTTATTCGCAGTCTCGATGGCGGCGCCTCATGGGAGGATATGAGTCAGGCCTTCGTGGACCTCTCCAAACAACCGCATCTGAGCAATCATATTCTCAGCGATAACGATGCGGAGGGCATGCTGGATTTGCACGCGCTGACCATTAGCGCCGCCCAACCGGGCGTGATCTGGATCGCCAATCGGCTGGGCCTCTTCATCAGCGATGACAAAGGTGTTTCGTGGCGGGAATACGGGATCGAGCATTATTCCGAGCTGACTTATGGTCGGGATATTTTGCCCAGCCCGCATGACCCGAATGTGTTTTACGCCGCGCTTAGCGATTCCGCGCGTGGGCAGACCGGTTCGCTTTATCGCACCAGCGATCTTGGCAAAAGCTGGAACCGTATCGATCATGACATCACCATCGAAAGCACCCTGATGAAGGTTGCGGTGAATGATGGCGATCCGGAACAGGTCTATTGCGCGGCGCGGCTTGGGCAAGTGTTCGGCACCGAAGATGGCGGCGCAACCTGGAACGCGGCGCATTTGCCCGATGGCGTTGGCGACCTTCGCGCCATCGTCAGTATCTAAAAGCCAACTATGGGGGCGGCGTTACCGAAGACGCGTTAAATTTTGAAATCCGGCGACATAGTGAATGTTCGCAAGATCGCGTCGCCCCATCTACTTCAACAAATGGTGCCGTCCCAACCGCCACCAAAATGCAAGGTGCGGCGCAACGCCTCAATCAATAAGTTTGGCGAGTATTTCGGCGAGTGTTTTTGATTGGTCTGCGGTGAGTTTGGCGCCAACGGATTTTTCGATTGCGGGGCCATAGACAGACCACATTCGGCGGCGCTGGTCGCGCCCCGCCGCTGTTATGACAAGCCGCTGTCCCCGGCCATCATCTTCGCAATCTTCGCGGATTACATGTCCGGCCTTTTCGATGCGCGCGACCAGTCTGGAGACGCCGTATTGCCGAAGCATCAATGCGCCCTCCAACTCAAAGGGGCGCAATCCCGTTCCGCCTGCGCGCTCCAGTTCCAGCAAAACGTCATACCAGATCAGGGGCGGATAGCCCGCTTGCTTCAACGCCGCTTCAACGGCGGACATTGCGGATTGTTGCGCGCGCACCAGGCGCGCCCATGTGGCGACTGTCAGGTCTGAAGGTTTCGGCATGCTTAATTAATACATGCAAATGCATTGAAATGCAAATATGACGACCCTATATACATGCAAATGCATTTAAAATAGGAGAACCATGATGCAAGACCTACATCTGGTCAGTCACCATCTATACCCGTATGTGCAACGGGCGGTTATTGTTTTGTCTGAAAAGAATATCCCCCATGATCGAACCTATATCGATCTTGCGAACAAGCCGGATTGGTTTGTGGATTTATCGCCCTTGGGCAAAACGCCCGTGCTGGAAACGGAAGGGACGGTGTTGTTCGAGAGTCAGGTCATCGCGGAATATCTCGACGAAATTACGCCCGGCTCCCTGCACCCGGACTCGTTGCTGGAAAAAGCGCGCCATCGCGCCTGGATTGACTTTGGATCGGTGGTCTTGAGCGCCATCGGCGGGTTTTATAACGCGCCGGATGCGGCGACCTTTGATAAAAAGCGTTTGGCCCTGCGAAAGCTCTTCGTTCAAATCGAGAGCGAAATCGAGGGCCCGTATTTTGCCGGAGATTCATTTCATATGATCGACGGCGTTTGGGAAACGATATTTCGTTATTTTGACGTGTTTGACCGGATTGACGATTTCGGAATCCTGGAAGGGCTGGACAGTGTTTCCCAATGGCGGCGGGTTCTGGCGCGGCACCCTTCGGTCCAAAATGCGACGCCGGCGGGATATCCGGCGCGGTTGATGAAATTTCTGGAAGATCGAGGGGCTCATCTCTCGATGCTTCTTGCCGCGCGCGCGTCAGGCGCTGGCCAAAAGCGCGACGCCAAACAGGATAATAACGGCCCAACCGAGCCGACGTTTGAGATCGCCCTCCGCCAGTAAGACGCTGCCCATCAGGACTATCAGGAGAACGCTGATTTCCCGTGTCGGCGCGACATAGACGACCGGGGTGAATGTCATCGCGTATAAAACCAGTATATAGGCGAGCGGATTAAAAACGGCGATGGCGATAACGCTCATCCGGTGGTCTCGCCAATAGGTTTTGACCAGAGGGATTCGCCGCGCTGCGATGGGCGCCAACAAAATCGCCCGCCCGACGCTGGAGACATAGTCCAGCAGCAGGGGCGGAATTAGCAGGGTCGCGACGGCGTAGCTGTCCCAGACCGTATAACTGCCGATCAGAAACCCGGCGCCCGCGCCAAATAACATGGAGGTGGTGCGATTGATCGCGCCGGGTTTGAAACCACCGGCCAAAAAGACAACGCCGACAATAATTATTATGGCCCCGACGGCGATTTGCGGCGTCATGGTTTCGCCCAGGAAAATTACGGCAAAGGATGTTGAGAGAAAAGGGCCGGTCGCGCGCGCAATGGGATAGACGAGCGATAAATCGCCGCGCCGATAGCCCGCCTGCAACAACAGAAAATAGCCCAGATGCAAAAGGGCGCTGCCTGCGATAAACAAATAGTCCCAGGGGCCGAATTCTGGTTTTTCCGTCAGCAGAATGAAAAGCGCGAGCGGGAAATACAACAGCACCGAGAGCGCGGAAAACAGCCAGACGAGTTCTGGCCCGCCATTAATACGCTTGATGAAAAAGTTCCAGGTTGCGTGGCAACACGCGGCGGTGAGGATGAGCGCGAATCCGAAGAGTGTCATCGAACGCTCAAAAGTGGAATGGCCGCATGTTTCGAAACGACGCTATTTAAAACGGCGCGTCGCCCTGAATCATGACTTTGTGGATACGGCGTTGAAACCCGGTGTAATCATTGATCGCGAAATGCTGGGTGCATCGATTGTCCCAGAAGGTCAGCATGTCTTTGGACCAGTTGACCCGGCAGGTAAATTCCGGACGTCGCGCATGCTCTTTCAAATAATCCAGCAAAGGTTTGCTTTCAGCGTCGCTCCAGCCTTCGATCTGGTCAGTATGGTACCCGAGATAAAGCGCCTTGCGCCCGGTTTCGGGATGGGTGCGCACCAAGGGATGAACGGAAACGGTTTGCGCTTTGCCGGGGTCGATCTGGGCGAGCGGGGCTACGCCGGCGCCGACACGCTCCATTCGCGATGTGCCGGTGGCGTTGTTTTTGGTGTCGCCGTCATTCACGCCCTTCAACCCGGCCAGCGTTTTCTTGAGTCCATCCGATAAGGATTCATAGGCGAGGTATAAATTAACGAACATGGTGTCGCCGCCATAGGGTGGAATTTCCCGTCCATACAACATCGTGCCCTTGGCGGGCTTCGGCGTGTACATCTGATCGGAGTGCCACACATCGCCATTGTTTATGGTCTCATCCGGCGTTTTCAACATCTCGATAATTTCCGGATGCGTATCCAGGGCCTTGTTGAACAAGTGCAGATGAATGTCGCCGAACCGCTTGGCGAACGCGACGTGCTGGTCCGGCGTCATGTTCTGGTCGCGAAAATAGATCACGTGATGGGCGAGCCAGGCGCGGTGAATTTCAGCCAGGGTTTCCGCATCCACGCCGCTTGCGATATCGACGCCCTTGATTTCAGCGCCAAGCGCCCCCGCCAAGGGGCTCACTGTGAGAAGTTTGTAGTCCTGCTCGTCCGCAACTGCTGTTTCCGCCACAACCCGTCTCCTGATACGCTATGAATTGTATTTTATATTAAACAATGGGGTGTCATCAATTTGCAACACCATTTCTCTATGAATCCTTCTGAACATATGTCGAGTTGGATCCAGGACAGGAATTAAAAATGCCAAGGTTACCGAAAATCGATCAAGTTAAATTAGATGGGGACAGTGAGTTTTCGACACTCGCGGACCGGGCGATATCCCGTCGGGGGATGTTAGGCGGGCCGGCGGCGTTTGGCGCAGCTGCTTTTCTGTTTGAGGGCCGCGGCGTTTTCGCCGCCGATAAAAATGGCGTTTTCGCCGCCGATATAACCGGCGGGCGTTTCGGCTTTGCGCCCGTCGCGGCGAATACGCTGGACACAATCACACTGCCAAAGAGTTATCGCTGGAGCGTCCTGGCAAGCTGGGGCGACCCGCTTTGGTCCAGTAGCGCGCCTTTCGACCCTGAAAGCCGGGGCGCGGGGCTCAGTTCTGAACAGGCGTTTGGCGACAATAATGACGGCATGGAATTGTTCAATCATCAGGGCCGCACCATTCTGGCGGTGAACAACGAATATACGAATTTGAATGTCGCGTTTGGCAACCGGCCTTCCGGCAGACCGGAAACGGCGGACGATATCCGAAAATGCCTGGCGGTCCACGGGGTCAGCGTTTTCGAATTCGCGCGGCGGGGCCGTACATGGGAAATTGTCGAAGATTCGCCCTATAATCGCCGGATCACGCCTAATACGCCCATGGCCATTACCGGCCCGGCGCGGGGTCATGATCTATTGAAAACCGCCGCCGATCCCCATGGTGTTTCGTCGCGCGGAACCTAGAATAACTGTGGCGCGGGCCGGACGCCATGGGGAACCTATCTCACCTGTGAGGAAAATTTTAACGGATATTTTTCCAACAGCGATTCCGCCCATAAAATCGCTGCTGAACAGAAGCGATACGGAATTCGCGACAAGGACCGGGGATATGGGTGGGCGCGTGAGGACGCCCGGTTGGATGTCTCCAAACATCCCAACGAACCCAATCGCGTTGGCTATATTGTCGAAATCGATCCGCTGAACCCGTCTTCGACACCGAAGAAACGCACGGCGCTGGGTCGGTTCAAGCACGAGAACGCCGCGGTTGTTCAGGTGGCGAACGGTCATGTCGTTGTGTATATGGGCGATGATGAGCGTGGTGAGTTTCTCTATAAATTCATTAGCACGGGCCGGTACTCGGAAGGGGGCGACAACGATGATTTATTGGAATCGGGGCGCCTGTTCGCCGCGAAGTTCGTGGACAATGGCCACGGCGCCTGGGTTGAGCTAACGCCGGAATCGACGGGCCTGACATCGCAGGCGGAAATTTGCATTCATACCAGACTGGCCGCGTCGGCCGTGCAGGCCACGACCATGGACCGGCCTGAATGGGTTGCCGCGCATCCGCACGGGGCGGAAATTTATTGTGCGCTCACCAATAACAAAAATCGCGGTAAAAAACCGAATGCGGGCGGGGATGAGACCCCGATTGACGGAACGAATCCACGGGCGGCAAATAAATACGGCCAGATTGTGCGATGGCGCCCGGAACGCGGCGATCATCTTTCAGAGGCGTTTGCCTGGGATCTGTTTGTTATGGCGGGCAACCCGGCGGCGCATCAAGACGACCGGGCGGGTTCAAACAACGTCACTGCTGAAAACATGTTCAATTCGCCAGATGGTTTGAGCTTTGATTCCAAGGGGATGCTGTGGATACAGACCGACGGAAATTATTCCGACACGGGTGACTTCGCGGGGATGGGCAACAATCAGATGTTGGTTGGCGACCCCGTATCTGGTGAGATTCGCCGGTTCATGGTCGGGCCGCGACAATGCGAGGTGACGGGTCTGTGCTGGAGCCCGGATCACAGCACGCTCTTTGTGGGCATTCAGCATCCTGGTGGCAAAAAGGGCGAGAGCAACTTTCCCGATGGTGGGAAATCGACGCCGCGCTCCTCTGTCATTGCTGTTTCCCGCGACGATGGCGGCATGATCGGATAGCCAAGCCTGAATAGAAAACGCCCGAACCCTTGCGCAGGGTCCGGGCGTCCTTTTACCCCAAAGTGGAAGCGATGTTACTTCGCCGCCGCTCTGTTCGTCGCCAGACGGTCGTCCACCAACGATACGATTTCGTCCAACGCGTCCAGTTGTTTGCCGCGCATGCCCGCGATGGTTTTCACGACGCAATCGACCCGCTCGATATTTGGCGCACCGCCGAACAGCGCGCGGGCGGCTGACGATGGCTTGGCCAAATCGTTCGCCGCATTTGCGTATTTTTCAAACGGCACCTGATCGGCTGGGTCGGCGCCCAGATCGCGGCATAACTCGGCGACCCATTCGTACACTGATTTGGTCAGCGCCAAATCGGTGTGCACCGAATCCTTGATGGAGCGCATGTCGTCTTTTTGGATGCAGCGATAATTGCCCGCAACTAGCATGCACCATTTCGCCAGCGGCACGAAGATCGAATCATGGACCTTCAGTTTGACCGGCAATTCGATGATCCCGTCGCCGGTGTCGTATTTGATGCCTTCGATATCCGCCTGCATCTGGCGCAGGATGGCGGTGTGCTCGTCAGACTCGAACCGGGCCGCCTTGAAGTTGGTGGGCAACGCGACCTGCAACACATTGGTTTTTTCTTCCGGCGGGCGGAAGGCCTGCGGGTCGGGGCTGCACAAGGTCAGTAAGCCGGGCTCAAAGTTTTCCCAGACTGTGTGATCCGTGAAGCATTTTTCCAATTGGCTGGTGTCGAGACCGGGAATGCGCGCCAGATACGGCAACGGCGGCATGTTCATGATGGACATGCAGGGCACTTTTGATTTCGCAACCGCGTCCAGAAGCTCGCGCACGCCGGGCGACCGGTACTGTGGTTCCTGCATCGCCAGCGCGATCAAATCATAATCGTTGGGGTCCACATCGCCGGGCCCAGCCGCGGACAACGTGCCGGGACAATCGCGCGAATCGATTTCGACAAGTTCGTCACGACCGCGCACGGGCAAACGGACGCGCGCGCCTTCCTTGTTGAACAATTCGGCTTCATCGGGAAGGCAAACCAGCTTCACCGAATGGCCCGCGAGCAATAACTTAATACCGAGCAGCGACCCATAGGACGCGCCCATAATGAGCGTGTTGTATTTCTTCGACATCAGTTTCCTACCCTATAATTTTTTTTGAATCCCACAAATTACAACGCGAACAGACGAATCTATCGGTGTATTTCTAGGTTTTTGATGATTAACAGTGCCAGACTATCCAAAAGATGGTCAAGCCTTAGGACGGTCGGTTATAACGGTCGTCCAAGAATAACGTATATACGATTAGGCTGCACAAATAAAATAGAACCGTGCGGCCCCGCATCCAAAGGCGAGTCCGGCCGGGCGCCCTTCGGGACGAAACGAAATCTCCGGGACGCAATGTTCGGGAGTCATACAGGGAGTTGCTTCATGAGCGCAAAGACAGCCATTCAATTGAGCGAGGGCGACAACGTCGCGGTGGTCCTGACCGATGTCGATAAGGGCGATATGGTGGCGCCCGTGTCGATCACGGCGCGCGAACCAATTCCGCGCGGGCACAAAATCGCGACCGCGCCCATCCGTGAAGGCGATGCGGTACTTAAATACGGACAGATCATCGGTTTTGCATCGGCGCATATCGCGCCCGGCGAGCATGTGCATGTGCACAATGTCTCCATGGGAGAATTTGAACGTGATTATGCCTATGGCGAAGGCGCAAATGAAACCGTGATGGTTCCCGAAGCCGACCGCGCAACGTTCCAGGGCTTTCGTCGCGAGGATGGCAGGGTTGGCACGCGCAATTATGTCGGCATTGTCTCATCGGTGAACTGTTCGGCCACCGCGTCGCGGATGATCGCGCGGGAGATTGAGAAACGCGGCATTCTGGATGATTACCCCAATATCGACGGCATCGTGCCCATCGTGCATGGCGCAGGATGTTGCATCGGCACCGACGACGAAGCCTTTCGCATGTTGCACCGGACCATCTGGGGCCATGCGCGGCACGCCAATTTCGCCTCGGTGCTGATGTTGGGGTTGGGCTGCGAAACCCTGCAAATCCCACTCATGCTGGATGTTATGGGCAAGCCATCGGAAGAAACGTTTCATTCCATGACCATGCAGGATGAAGGCGGCACCCGCAAAACGGTTGAGGAAGCGGTTGAATGGTTCGAAAGTATTTTGCCGCGCGCCAACGCCCTGCAGCGAGAGACCGTCCCGGCGTCTGAACTGACCGTCGCGCTTCAATGCGGCGGGTCGGACGGCTATTCGGGCATCAGCGCCAACCCGGCGCTTGGAATTGCGGTGGATACGGTGGTGCGCCATGGCGGATCGGCGGTGTTGGCCGAAACACCGGAGATTTATGGCGCGGAACATCTGCTAACTCGCCGCGCCGTATCCCGCGAGATTGGTGAAAAACTGATCGAGCGGATCCACTGGTGGGAGGAATACGCGGAGAAACACGGCGGCAACATGAATAACAACCCGACGCCGGGCAACAAGGCGGGCGGGTTGACGACTATTCTGGAGAAGTCGCTCGGTGCGGTGGCGAAGGGCGGCTCCACTAATTTGACCGGGGTCTACAAATACGCCGAACCGATCACCAGCAAGGGCTTCGCCTTCATGGACAGCCCCGGATACGATCCGTGCTCGATCACGGGCGAAGTGGCTTCGGGCTGTAATGTGGTTTGCTTCACCACAGGGCGCGGCTCGTGTTATGGCAACAAACCGGCGCCGTCGATGAAGCTCGCCACCAACACCACCATGTACAACCATATGTCAGAGGATATGGACATCAATTGCGGTACGGTGATTGATGGCGAGGAAACGCTGGCGGTGGCGGGCGAGCGCATTTTCCAGAAAATTTTATCCGTCGCGTCCGGCGAAAAAACCAAATCGGAAGAACTTGGCGTCGGCGATGCGGAGTTCGTGCCCTGGCAGACCTGGGCGCAAATGTAATCCCTGGGCGCAAATGTAATTATCGTCCCGATTAATTCGGGGGATTGTTTAATTCGAAATGACTCTGGCGAGTGGCGGGCGGCGTGTGGATTGATACCAATCGACGAATTGATCGGGCGGCAGGGCGCGGCTGAAATACCAGCCCTGCACCTGCTCGCATCCGTGGCTGCGCAGAAATCTGTGCTCCGCCTCCGTCTCCACGCCTTCCGCGACCACGGATAAATTCAAATCGCGCCCCATCAGGATGATCGCCTTTACGATGGCGG
>JBLHZD010000025.1:0-20937 GCA_047631095.1 Alphaproteobacteria bacterium | reverse complement strand
TTCGCGGACATTGACGCTCCGTTTGCGCCCGCCTCGTTTGGCCGGTGGGATCAGGGGCTCAATGTGAACCCATTCTCCATCCGTCACGTCACTCGGATAGCGAAGTTTGCCGCGATCATAGGAACCTTGGTTTTCTGATGTCCACATTAGCCTTGCCCTCCATTCGGCGGTAAGACCCTTGAATCACATCCGACTCATATGATTCAAGAACTTTTCGGACGGACACGAAGGACATGTTTTTGCACCTTGCCCGTTGATGTTTTGGGCAAGGGGGCGAAGATAACCTGCTTTGGCGCTTTGAAATGCGCCATATTGTCCCGGCAATAGTCTATTATGTCCCGTTCACTGGCGTTTTCGCCGTCTTTCAGAGTTACGAAGGCGCAGGGGATTTCGCCCCAGAATTCGTCCGGTTTTCCGATGACGGCGGCTTCCATGACCGCAGGATGGGCGAAAATGATGTTTTCGACCTCGATTGTGGAAATGTTCTCGCCGCCGGAAATCACGATATCCTTGGAACGGTCTTTAAGTTCGATATAGCCGTCAGGATGCCAAACGCCCAGATCCCCGGTATGAAACCAGCCGCCCTCGAACGCCTCTTTGGTGGCGTCCGGGTTTTTTAGATAGCCCTTCATGACGACATTCCCGCGCATGAAGACTTCGCCCATGGTTTCGCCGTCCCTGGGGACCGGTTCACCGGTTTCGGGATTGGCGACGATAGCGTCCTCCAGAACCGCATAGGGGACGCCCTGACGGGCTTTCAGACGCGCTTGCTCGCCAACGGGCAGCAGGTTCCACTCATCGCGCCACGCGCACACGACGGCGGGGCCATAGACTTCCGTCAGCCCGTAAACATGGGTGACGTGAAACCCGCTGGCCGCCATCGTCTCTAGGACAGAGGCTGGCGGCGGTGAGGCGGCGGTCATGACGTTCACCGTATGGGGCAGGGGGCGCTTGTCATCGTCGCTGGCGTTAATCAATAAATTCATCACGATTGGGGCGCCGCAAAAATGGGTGACGCCGTTAGTTTCAATGGATTTGTATATCTCTCCGGCGTCCACCTTGCGCAGGCAGACGCTCGCGCCGCCGACCGCCGCCAAGGTCCAGGGAAAACACCAGCCATTGCAGTGAAACATGGGCAGGGTCCACAGATAGATTGGTTGCTGGGGCATGGACCAGGTGAGGATATTGCCCAACGCCAATAGATACGCGCCGCGATGATGGTAAACGACGCCTTTGGGGTTGCCGGTTGTGCCCGACGTATAATTTAGCGCGATAGAGTCCCATTCATCGTTGGGCAGGCTCCAGGGATAATCAGCGTCGCCTTCCGCCAGCAATGTTTCATAGGTGGTGTCGCTGAGCCGGACGCAGGCGCCGGCGGGCGCGTCGTATTCCGGATCAATGATGTCTATGACCGGCAGGTCTCGGCCAAGCGATCGCAGCGCTTGTTTGACCACAAGGCTGTATTCCTGATCGACAATCAGAATCTTGGCCTCGCCATGGTTCAAAATAAAGGCGATGGTGTCTGCGTCGAGGCGGGTATTTAGCGCATTGAGGATGCCGCCAGACAAGGGAACCCCAAAATGGGCGTCAAAAAGGGCGGGTATATTGGGGGCCATAACTGCAACCGTGTCGCCTTCGCCAATGCCGCGTTTGTTCAAGGCGCTGGCGAGCTTGCGCGCGCGGGTCGCGGCCTCAGCCCATCCGTATCGCGTGGCGCCATGAATGACGGCGGGGCGGTCGGGATAAACCGCAGCGGCGCGGCGCAAAAAACTGATGGGGCTTAACGGTGTAAAATTTGCGGCGTTTTTATCGAGATTGGCGTCGAACGGCCCCATAATCGGTTCCCTATTCAAAATCGTTTCACAGATTTGGCGCGCAAATTTAGGGATAGGTCATAATTTGAGTTCCGGTCAAGAATATCGCGCGTGGATACTTTTTGGGGGCTGACTTGTGGAATTTGTTTATAAGGGCGTATTTAGAGTGTGAATTAAATACGCCGCAGCTTGAATTTGCGAAAGGGAGACCACGATGACAGGGCTTTTTGACACGGTATATCAACGCTCGATGGACGATCCAGACGGGTTTTGGGCCGAAGCGGCGGAGGATATCTCCTGGTACAAAAAGTGGGACAAGGTGCTGGATGATTCCAATCCGCCCTTTTACCGCTGGTTTCCCGGCGCGGAATGCAACACGTGCTACAACGCGGTTGACCGCCATGTCGAAGATGGCCGCGGTGATCAGGCGGCCATCATCTATGATAGCCCGATCACTGATTCAAAGCGCACCATCACCTATTTGCAACTGAAGGATCAGGTGTCGCGCTTCGCAGGCGTGCTGGTCGGGCTGGGCGTGACGAAGGGCGACCGGGTTATCATTTATATGCCGATGGTGCCGGAAACGGCGGTCGCGATGCTGGCCTGCGCGCGGATCGGCGCCATCCACTCAGTCGTCTTTGGCGGTTTTGCGCCCAACGAATTGGCGGTGCGTCTGAGCGATGCGGCGCCAAAGGTGATTTTGACGGCGTCCTGCGGCATTGAACCCGGTCGGTTGATCGAATATGGCCCGATGGTTGAGGAAGCGATGCGCATTTCCGATCACGATGTTGATCATGTGGTCATGCTGCAGCGCGAACAATGCCACGCCGCCTTATCCGGGCCGAATATTCATGATTGGCGGACGATGATGGAATCGGCCCAACCGGCGGATTGCGTGCCGGTGAAGGCGACCGATCCCCTGTACATCCTCTATACATCCGGCACGACGGGACAGCCAAAGGGCGTGGTGCGAGACAATGGCGGCCATATGGTGGCGTTAAAATGGTCGATGAAAAATATTTACGACGTAAATCCAGGGGAAACCTACTGGGCGGCGTCGGATGTGGGTTGGGTCGTCGGCCATTCCTACATCGTATACGCCCCCTTGCTGCATGGCTGCACGACGATCCTGTTTGAAGGAAAACCGGTCGGGACGCCGGATGCGGGCGTTTTCTGGCGCGTTATCGAGGAACATAAAGTTTGCACCATGTTCACCGCGCCCACAGCATTTCGGGCGATTAAACGCGAAGATCCCAAGGCCGAGCTTTTGTCACAATACGACCTTTCCAATTTCCGCACCTTGTTTTTAGCGGGCGAGCGAACGGACCCCGACACCCTGCATTGGGCGGAAGACAATTTGAAGGTTCCAGTGATCGATCATTGGTGGCAGACCGAAACGGGCTGGTCGATTGGGGCGAATTGCATTGGTATTGAAATGTTGCCGATTAAGGCGGGGTCGCCGACCCGCGCCGCGCCTGGATATGACGTTCGTGTACTGGAGCCTGATGGGACGGAAGCGCCACGGGGAGAAATGGGATCGATCTGCGTAAAAATGCCGTTGCCGCCCAGTGGGCTGCCGACGCTCTGGAACGCCGATCAGCGTTATATTGACGCCTATATGAGCGATTTCCCCGGCTATTACATGACAGGCGACGCCGGGTACCTGGATGAAGACGGTTACATCTTCGTCATGGCGCGCACTGATGACGTCATCAACGTGGCGGGGCACCGATTGTCCACGGGCGCGATTGAGGAAGTCCTGGCGGCGCATCCTGACGTGGCGGAATGTGCGGTTATCGGCGTCGCAGATCAATTGAAGGGGCAGTTGCCGCTTGGGTTGCTGGTTTTGAACGCCGGCGTGACGCGGGACGAGGGCGACATACTGCGCGAGGCGGTGAAAATGGTGCGGGAGAAAATCGGGCCGGTGGCGGCGTTCAAGACGGCGGCGGTCGTGGAAAGTTTACCGAAAACCCGCTCCGGTAAAATTTTACGCGCCTCTATGGGCGCAATCGCCGATAGCGTTGAATACCGCGCGCCCGCGACGATTGAAGATCCGGCGGTTCTTGATGAAATTGAAATCGCCTTACAGGGGGTCGGTTACGCGCAAAAATAGCGCGCCCGGCGCCCTGTAACGCAGCCAGCGTTTGGCCTGCCCGCGTAAAGTCCCGTGTTAAGTTAGGAAGGCTCGTTGGCGTTTTTCGCCGTTGGCCACAAATCCTCAAGGGTCGGTTCCGGCGCTTTTTCCACCTTACCCATCATTTCCTTGGGCATGGAGGGTTCTGCGATTTCCTCCGTCACGACGGCTTCTTCAACCGGCGCTTCGGCGGGTTGATCGGCCGGCCGGTTTTTCGCCGCTTTGATGGCGGCCTTCATCGCGGCGTCGCGTAATTCCATATGCGTGCACAATCCCACTTCAACCGGGCTGCGCGGCGTTAAATTGGATGAATTCCAATGGGTGCGGTCGCGCACGGCGGTGATTGTGGGTTTCGTCGTGCCAATCAGGCGGCCAATCTGCGCATCGGTCAGGTCAGGCTGGTTGCGAACCAACCAGGCGATGGCGTCGGGTTTGTCACCGCGCTTTGATACCGGCGTATAGCGCGGGCCTTTCGGGCGGGCGACAGGTTGGGGAATATCGGATTCTGCAAGATCGAGTCGCCCTGCTGGATCGGCCTCGCAACGCGAGATTTCCTCTTTTGTAAGCTGGCCGCCAGAAATAGGATCCTGACCAACAATGCCGACCGCGACTTCGTCATCTGCGATGGCTTGAACTTCCAGCTCATGGAGACTGCAAAAATCTGCAACTTGCTGAAAGGTCAACGTGGTGTTGTCGACCAGCCACACAGCCGTACCTTTCGGCATTAACAATCTCGACATTCTAATTCCTTCATTAAAAATTCTCGAAGGCGGCGCGAAAACACCGCTTGATCCCTCTACTTCCACTACATAGCGGGATTCGCACCTTCGGTACATGTAATCTGTGACGCCCACTTATACACGACGGCGCTTAATTTCAAGTATTACGACAGGCTGAGCATAATTTTGCCCATATGCTGGCTGGATTCCATCAAGGTATGCGCGTCCGCCGCCGCCGCAAGGGGAAACACCTTGTGGATGACGGGTTTCACGGTTCCGTTTTCCAGCAAGGGCCAAACCTCTTGAAGGAGCGCATCGGCGATTTTGGTCTTCACCGCGTCGGATTGCGGGCGCAAGGTTGATCCTGTGATGGTTTGGCGCCGCACCATAACGCGGGTGAAGTCGATTTCGGCCTTGGAACCGCCCAGAAAACCGATGATCACGACCCGGCCATCCATGGCGAGGGAATTAATGTCCTGCTGCAAATAACGCCCGCCGACCATTTCCAGGATGACGTCGACGCCTCTTTTCTTGGTGAACTCCCGAACAAGGGCGGGCCAGTCCTCGGTGCGGTAATTGATGGATTTGTCTGCGCCCAGCGAATCGCAAAACTGTCGTTTCTCATCGCTCCCTGCGGTTGTGATGACTTGTGCGCCGAACGCCTTGGCGAGCTGGATCGCCGTTGCGCCGATTCCGCTGGAGCCGCCATGCACTAAAAACGTCTCGCCGGATTTCAAGGCGCCGCGCTGGAAGACATTGTGCCATACGGTAAAGAATGTTTCGGGCAGACTGGCGGCCTCGACCATGGAGAATCCGGCGGGAATCGGCAGGCAATGCCCCGCTGGCGCCAGACAATAGCCCGCGTATCCACCGCCAGGGGTGAGGGCGCAGACATCGTCGCCGATTTTCCAGCCTGAAACGTTCTCTCCGAGCGCGGCGACAGCGCCGGCAACCTCCAGTCCAGGCAGGTCTGATGCGCCCGGGGGCGCCGGGTAATGGCCCGCGCGTTGAATGGCGTCGGGGCGATTGACCCCGGCGGCGCGAACTTCGATGAGAACGTCATCCGCGCCGGGGCTGGGAATTGGCCGGTCGGTGGGAACCAGCATTTCCGGACCGCCGGGGCTGGAAATTTCGACGGCTGTCATTTTTTCAGGCAAGGTCATGCGAAGGTCCTTTGCGATCGCGGGAAACGGGCGATAGAGTTAGGGAATGAGGCCTGCAGGTCTAATTGCAAGCCGTCATACTTGCAAGTTGTCGAGCCCGTAGCGCTCCGTAACAAAGAGACTTTGAACATCAGGAGGCGGATATGGAAGAACAGGATTTGGAACCGCAGACCCGTCGGCCAAAGCCGCGCGACCTTGAAGTGATGTCGATTGAGGCCCTGGGGGACTATATCGTGGAAATGGAAACGGAGATTGCGCGGGTTCGCGCGGCGATTGATGCGAAGGAAAGCTGGCGCGACAATGCGGAATCCTTCTTCAAAAAATAGGGTTACCGCTCCTTTGGTCATGCGGCGATGTTCTATTGCCTTAGCCCGTAAACCTGATAGTTATCCGCCAAAATTGACCGCAGATGTAAAGCAGGGGGGGATATGCTGAAGGGTAAGACGGCGCTTGTAACAGGCTCGACCAGTGGAATTGGAATGGGCGTCGCCAATGCGCTGGCGGGGCAGGGATGCAACATCGTCTTGAACGGTTTTGGCCACGCTGTGGAGATTGAGCGCCTGCGAACGGAAATGGCGTCCCGTCATCAGGTCGAGATTCGCTATGACGGCGCGGATTTGACCGATTTGGCGGCAATCGAATCCTTGGCCAATGGCGCAGAGACGGCGTTTGGCGGTGTTGATATTCTGGTGAACAATGCGGGCATTCAACATACTGCACCGATTGAGAATTTCCCGCCGCAGACATGGGATGCGATTATCGCGATTATGTTGAGCGCGCCCTTTCACCTGATCCGCCATTTGTTGCCTGGCATGAAGGCTCGTAAATGGGGACGTATCATCAATATTTCATCGGTTCACGGATTGGTGGCCAGCGTGGAAAAAGCGGCGTATGTCTCCGCTAAACATGGCTTGATGGGGTTGACCAAAGTGGTTGCGCTTGAGTCCGCCGGGTCGGGCGTTACATGCAACGCCATCAACCCCGGCTTTGTTCGCACCGATTTAATCGACCGTCAGATTACCGACCGCGCCGCTGCCCTCGGGGTGTCGGTGGACGAGGCGGTGGATGCCCTATTGTTGGAAAAGCAGCCATCGCGGCAATTTGCGACCGTAGAGCAGTTGGGCGCGCTGGCGGTGTTTTTATGTTCCGATGCAGCCAGTCAAATGACCGGCGTACCAGTGCCGGTGGATGGCGGTTGGACGGCGCAGTAATTTTCGAATTATGGCCTGGGGCGGACACATTCGCCGTTAATGATTTGTAAGGATATTTGGGTTATAAGGGCAAGGTCAACTGGATCCTCCCCCGATTGCGCATTGCGTATGGGCCGGTTTTGGCCCCCAGTTGACGTTCCTCCCTAAAACTTGGGCCGCATGAAAATGCGGCTCTTTTGTTTTTGACCGCCGTGTTGCTCACCGCTAAGTTCGGGCGCGCATTCAGGGGGAGAACGCAAAATATGGTCAGGACCGAAGCGCCTAAACGGGCGGATTTTTCACATTTTTTAAAAATCCCAACCCGGTGGAAGGATGTCGATGTCTATGGTCACGTAAACAACGTCGTCTATTATTCTTATTTCGACACAGTAGTGACGGAACATCTTGTCAGCGCCGGTGGGTTAAAACCGATGCAAGCGCCAACGATTGGCGTCGTGGTTGAGACGAAATGCGAGTTTCGGAAGGAATTAAATTTCCCCTCAATCGTGGATGCAGGCATTCGCGTGTCTCGACTGGGGACGTCCAGCGCCTCTTATAATATTGGTCTGTTCGTTGAAGGGGATGACGCACCCGCCGCCTTTGGTCATTTCGTGCATGTCTATATCAACCGGGAAAGCAGGCGGCCTGAAGCGATCCCGGCGCAGGTTCGCAGCGCGCTCGAAGCGCTGATGTAGCTCATAAAAAAAACGGAGGCGCACTTCCTGCACCTCCGTTGTTATCAGGTTGAAAGGAAGGCCTAGTTAGGCGGCTTTTTCCTTCGCAAGCTTGGGCGTTGCATTACTGACGGGAATAATGCGCGGCTTCATCGCCTCGGGGACTTCTCGAACGATATCGACATGCAGAAGCCCGTTTTCCAGATTGGCGCCCGTGACCTGTACATGATCCGCCAGACTGAACCGCCGCTCGAAAGCGCGCTCGGCGATTCCGCGGTGTAGAAAATTCCGACCTTCTGCGGGGCCATCGCTTTTGACGACCTTGCCAGCGATTGTCAGCTGGTTTTCCTTAATCTCGATCGTCAAATCGTCTTCATGAAATCCGGCGACCGCCATCGTGATGCGGTAACCGTCCTGGTCGAGTCGTTCAATGTTATAGGGGGGGTAGGTAGACGCCGCTTCAGGCACCGTATTGTCCAAAAGTCGGGCCATACCATCATAGCCGATAGATGAACGAAACAGGGGACTCAAATCAAAACTTCGCATTGCCATATCCTCCTTGCAAGCGACATGGTGAAAGGAAATTCGCCACCATGGCCAAATTTCCAACTCATCTAAACAAGAAGCCCGCATTCGGCGCTTCCTGCCTCTAGAATCTGGGGATGGCGTTTTTAAATACAAGAGCCTGGGTCAAAAAAGTCATCCCCGGAATACGGCGACGCGGCGCAACGAAAAAAGGCGCCCCGAAGGACGCCTTTTCGCTATTCGCACAACATATCGTTTAGATGCCGAAGCTCTCGAAACGTTTGTTGAATTTGGCCAGCTGACCACCTGAATCCAGAAGGCGGTGTACGCCTGTCCAGGCAGGGTGCGATGTTGGGTCGACTTCAAGCGTCATAACGTCGCCTTCCGCGCCCCAGGTCGAGCGTGTCTTGTAGCTAGTGCCATCCGTCATCTGGATGGTGATCTCATGGTATTTCGGATGAATATCTTTTTGCATGGGTCCGTCCCGGTTAAGTCAGAGCGCGGATATACCGGACTGCAGGGTAAGGCGCAAGCCCTGTTTACGGTGTAACGCCAAGACGACGTTTCGAGTTGAGGAGAATATCATGAAGCTTCTGTGCTTCATGGGTTAGAGGCAGGGGTTCATAAACACCCGCGCCGTTCGCCACAAAGAAATTCGCTGTGTGGTCAATCAGATAATCCGCTTCGCCGTCCGCCGCGTTTCTGATTCGAAACGTTGCGCCAAAGACCTGTGTAAACGCCTTTAACTGGTCCGGGGTCCCGGTTAATCCCAAAATACGGCTGTCCAGGTGGGACAGATATTCATCGATGGAATCCGGCGTATCTCTTTTGGGATCAACGGACACAAAAATCGCCTGGTAAGCGCCAGATTCCGCAGCCAACTCGTCCAGGGTCAAGGAAAGGACATTCAACGCCGTCGGGCAAACATCCGGGCAATAGGTATATCCAAAATAAAAGACGCCAATTTTGTCTTTCAGGTCAGCAACGCGCCAGGCTTTGCCCTTTGTATCGACTAAAGACGCGGTTTGGATTCCCGACGCCGCCAATTTCTCCGCGTGCCGGTCGGCGATCACGAATGCGCCAACGCTTATTGCGATAAAGCCCGCAACAACACATATTGTGTAGAAGGCTTTCCGAAAGAGGTTCATTTCAACGTGTCCCGTGACGAAAAATTAATGGCGCTTTTTGCGGGTGGTGGATTTGATCTGCCTCGCGGCAATTCCGTATATGGTGCGGTTAGGCTTGATTTCACCATCGATTCTCGCGATGTGCGGCGGATTTTTACAGTAATTCACCCAGGAATTCACCCGGCTCGCCCAATTTAACAAACCAATTCTTTTAACAATCCAAAGATTTGAAATCGGACGAGCCAGGCGCCATCACCGTTTACATCAGGTTATGCCGGGTTATTTCATTTTATGTTTCATGCTTTCGCCATGACCATGAGCCGCTGCGGCGTGTTTGACAGGCGCATGGATCGTTACATCGCCTGCGTTCTTCAAATGTAGCGTCAGGGTAACGGTGTCGCCCATTTTCAGGGGCTGCTTCAGGCGCATTATCATGATGTGATATCCACCGGGTTTCATGGCGAGCTTGGCGCCGTTTGGAATCTCAAGCGGCTCCGCCTTATTCATTCTCATGACGCCGTTCTCCATCTTGCTCTGATGGATTTCGACCCTTTCTGCAAGGGGCGACGAGGCGCCCGATAAAACATCGGAAGCGCCCTTGTTTATGATTGTGAGATAGGCGGCGGACGGACGACCACCGCCGGTGGAGGCCCGCGCCCAGGCGCCGCTGAAAGTGATGCCGGCGATTGTTGCGTCTGCGGCGTGCGCTTGTGGCAGGGGCGCAAGGCCCATCACGAGGCCAAATGTCAGGGTGAGTATGGAGAATAGTGTTTTCATCATTTTGTTCCTGTCGAAAGATTGTGACCGTCAAAAGCCGACGCGGGGCGAAAGCCGAATTCGGCGCCGCTTATACGGTGTCGGTATGGGAGCGAATTTTTGCGCTTTGATACTGGAAAGTGGCGATCCATTTTCCTGATCTTTGCGGCGGCGAAACCATCAACCGAGGGGCGGCGCCCGAGGTCGAAACAAGGGGAGGGCCGCACGCTGGGCCATCGCGTCGTCATGCCGCCAAGTGTGGAACCCTGCGTCGGTGGCGAATACGTTGAATTCGACAATCGAGGCGATGGCGGGGGCGGCGGCGCACTGATTGCAGAGGCTGAATGCGCAGTGACTGGCGAAGTCGTTGGGCGCCGGGGCGCTGTCTTGCGCCGCAAAATTGGCCGGAACGACTTTAAGACCATTGGCCGTGCAAATGATGATGCTCACGCCCGGATCGGCGCGTGAGATTTCGGCGGCGGCCAGCGGGCCAAAGGACTGAACGATAAGCGCAAGCGCCGCGAGAACGACGAAAGTGGCGCGTCGTATTCTACGGGCTGCGCGAATTGATCTGCGCGTTATCATTCTTGCGAATTCGCACAGGGGCCCGCGAATGGCAAGTCTTGTCTTTAATTTGGCCCAAAATTGCGGTGTTTATCGCTTGTTGTTGCCCGTTTTGAACTGTAGTTCTGACCGCGCTTGCGCGCGTGTTACAAAAAAACCATATGGGAATATTTGGGGACGTTCGATTAATAATGGTCAGGCGCGGCGACGGTCTGGACCGGGCCGTAGACGAAAGCCCAGATAAGAGTTAAGGAAACGAATTTTGCGCCGAGATAAAAAATCAAATATCACCGATCGTGAAGAAAAAGGCGATTTGCGCGTGCTGATGCGCTTACTCGGATTTCTTCGCCCGTATTGGCGCCAGATTATTGGCGCTTGTATCGCGTTGATCGTCGCCGCCGGGACGGTGTTGGCGCTGGGGCAAGGGTTGCGCGCGCTGGTGGATGAGGGATTTAGCAGCGAAGACGCCTCTATGCTGGATTCCGCCCTGCTGGTTCTGTTTGTGGTGATTGTTTTATTGGCGGCGGCGACGTTTGGTCGTTTTTATCTGGTGTCCTGGGTTGGCGAACGGGTTGTCGCTGATATTCGCAGCGCCGTTTTCAATCACATTACGTCTTTGAGCGCTGAATTTTACGATACGACGCGCACGGGCGAAGTTCTGTCGCGTTTGACGACGGACACGACCTTGCTGCAACTCGTCATTGGGTCTTCGGTGTCCATCGCATTGCGAAATTTTCTGCTGTTTTGCGGCGGCGGCGTCATGCTGTTGATCACCAGCCCAACGCTCACCGGGCTGGTGTTTTTGTGTGTGCCGCTGGTCATCGTGCCACTGGTTTTGTTTGGCCGGCGGGTGCGAAAATTTAGCCGGGCGTCGCAGGATCGCGTCGCCGATATCAGCGTATACGCCGACGAGGCGCTCGGCGCTGTTGAAACCATGCAGGCGTTTACCCATGAACCGGTCGACCGAGCTCGATTTGGCGCGTGTGTGGAAGACGCTTTCAAGGTGTCGATAGACCGGGTGCGCGCCCGCGCGATTATGACTGTGTTCGTCATTGTCCTCGTCTTTGGCGCGGTTGGCGTTATCTTGTGGATTGGCGGTCATGAGGTTGTCGCGGGGACGATGAGCCCCGGCGATTTGTCAGCCTTTGTCTTTTATGCGGTCATTGTCGCAGCCGCGGTTGGCGCGTTATCGGAGGTCGTTGGCGATCTGCAGCGCGCGGCGGGCGCGACCGAGCGTTTGTTTGAACTCTTGGCGCGGGAACCCGACATAAAAGCGCCGTCGTCGCCCGTCGCCCTGCCGGAGCCGCCTTTGGGGGCCGTTGAATTCAAGGACGTGTCGTTTTCCTATCCGTCTCGACCCGATGAATCGGCGGTTAAAAATATCAGCGTGACGATTGCGCCGGGGGAAACCGTTGCGTTGGTTGGTCCCTCTGGCGCGGGAAAATCGACGATGTTTCAGCTGTTGTTGCGGTTTTATGATCCGGCCAACGGTGCGCTTTATTTTGACGGCGTGAACCTTTGCGACGCCGATCCGGAAGTTTTTCGCCACCGCATCGGGTTGGTGGCGCAGGATCCTGCAGTGTTTTCGACCTCTGCGATGGAAAATATTCGTTATGGCCGGCCGGACGCCAGTGATGAGGAGGTGCGCGCAGCGGCGGAAGTGGCGGCGGCGCGGTCCTTCATCGAACAATTACCCGATGGATTCGACTCTCTGCTGGGTGAGCGGGGCGCGCGGCTGTCTGGCGGCCAGCGCCAGCGCATCGCGATTGCGCGCGCCGTGCTGCGGGATCCGGCTGTCTTGCTGTTGGACGAAGCGACAAGCGCGCTGGACGCCGAGTCGGAGCGTCTGGTCCAACATGCGCTCGAAGCGCTCATGGAAAACCGAACCACAATCGTGATTGCGCACCGTCTGGCGACGGTGTTGAAGGCGGACCGGATTATTGTGTTGGACGAAGGCTGTATCGTCGCGGAAGGCGATCATGCTTCGCTGGTGAAGGCGGGCGGATTATACGCCCGGTTGGTGGCGCTGCAATTCGATCAAGGGCAATCCCTGAAGCCGGAAATGGAAGTAGAAGCAGACACGACGGGCCCGTAGGCGCCTATCGTTCAAGGCTCAACGCTGATCCAGTTTAATCTCAATGCGTCGGTTACGGCGGAACGCGATTTCATCGTCCCTTGGATCAAGTGGTTGATGCTCCGCGAATCCGGTCGCGGCCAGACGGTTGGCGGGGATGTTTTGTTCTTCCAAAAACTTCACAACCGAAATCGCGCGGCCGGTGGAAAGCTCCCAATTTGATTTGAACCGCAAATTGTTGATGGGAACCCGATCCGTGTGGCCATCGACCCGCAAGACCCAATTAATCGTCTTGGGAATGCCCCTCGAAATTTCAATCAGGGTTTTGGCGAGCTTCGCCAGTTGCGCCTTACCTGGTACGCCGAGTTCATCCGAGCCGGAGGTGAACAAAACTTCGGATTGAAAGACGAAACGGTCTCCGACGATTTGTACGTCGCGGCGATTGCCGAGCACTTTTCGCAGGCGTCCAAAAAATTCCGACCGGTAGCGGACGAGTTCCTGAACCTTGCTCGCCAGGGCCGCGTTCAGACGTTGGCCAAGATTGGCGATTTTCACTTTCTGGTTTTTATCTTTAAATTCAGACGCTTCCAACGCTGCGTTCAACCGGGCGATCTGTTGGCGCAAGGCGTTCATCTGGCGGTTCAACAACGCGACCTGCGCTCTGGCCGCGATTGAAATTTCTTTTTGTTCTGCGGTTTGTTTCGCGCTGGTCTTCGCGGCGCTCTCGGCGGTTTGAATTTTTTTCTCGGTTTCCTCGATCTGTCGCCGCAAGGCGTCGCGCAGGGCTGACAACGCGGTGACGTCTTGTTGCAACGCCGCCAGCTGGCGCAATTGCACCTCGATGGTTTCCTTATCGACCGCGATGGATTTGTTAGCGTCTTCCAGCGATTTATAGGTTTGTTCGAGTTCTGCGTTGAACTGTGCGCGCGCCGTGGCGGCCTTTTCGTTTTTCGCCTGCAGTTTCTCCAGCGCCGCCTGCGATTCGCTCAACGAGTCACGAACGCCCAACAATGTGTTTAATTGGCTGGCGAGGTCTTCGCGTTCCGATAAGGAACTTTGTAATTCGCCGGATATTTGCGCGACGCCGGCGCGCAAATCGTCGCTGACCTTACGCTCCAGACTCAAAAGGTCGGCCAACTCGCTCACTTGCAGGTTCAGGCGCTCCAGAGCTTCGTCGCGCCCTTCCAGCGCATCATTCAAATAGAACTGGCTGACAACGAAAATCATCAACACAAAAATAATGACCATCAGCAACGTGGCGAGCGCATCCACGAAGCCGGGCCAAATATTCGTTGCGGTTCTATTGCGTCGGGAAAGGGCCATTCTTCCTTACCGGAATCGTCATTCGCCGTCCTCGGCCATCGCCGCGATTGTCCGGGCCAGCAATCGTATTTCCGTGCGTATCTCCTGCACGGATTCGGCGCGGCCAACGGATGCTTCGTCGTGAATGCGGGCGAGGTAGGATTCAATATTGCGCAGATGCGTGCGTGATTCGCGGTCGCCTTCGCTATTACTGGCGATTTCAGATAACTTTGTGAGCGCCGGACCCAGTTCAGACTGCGATTCAGCGAGCTTTAACAAAAGCCGTTGCTCGGTGGACATCTGGTCGGTGAGGGCGCCGATCCGGTCGGTTAGCTCAAAGATTTTTCGGTTGAAATCAATGCGGTTTTCCTCACCGCGCGCCAGCGTGCGCTGCAATCCCTCCAAACCATCCGCCGTTTGCTCCAGCAGCGCCTGTATATAGGCGGGGACCGATTGGTCGCCTTCCGCGCCAATCGCGCCAGTGCCCAACCGGGTCAGGCTGGAGAGCCATTCTTCGAGGTCGTTATAGAACCGGTTTTGCGCCTGACCGGCCTGTAATTCCAAAAAACCCAAAACAAGGGATCCCGCCAAACCAAATAGTGAAGAGCTGAACGCCGTTCCCATACCCGCCATCGGGGCTTGAAGGCCTTCTTTTAGATCGGCGAATGCGCTGTTCATGTCGCCGCCTGACACTTGCAAGCCTGCGACGACGCCGCTGATGGACTTGACCGTATCCAGCAATCCCCAGAATGTGCCGAGCAATCCTAAAAAGACCAGAAGCCCTATTAAATAGCGTGAAATTTCCCGGCTTTCGTCCAACCGTGCGGCGATTCCGTCCAGCAAGGTTTTCATCGCCATGGTGGAGAGGCTGATCTGTCCCTTGTGTTCGCCCATCATTGTCGCCATCGGCGCGAGCAGGCGGGGCAATTCCGCACTGCTGAGGGCGACGGAATCGTGTCTGAAATTTTCAATCCACGCCGTCTCCACCCGCAACATGGTGACGGTTCTGAAGACATGAATGACGCCGATGATCAACGCGCCGATGATAACGCCGTTCAGGACGGCGTTTGACATGAAAGCGGCGTGCAGGGCGGGCGCCAATAAACCCACGACGACCGCCACTATAAGCAGGAATATACCCATACGGCCTAAATATCGGGACGGTGGCGTCATAGGGTGCGTTTCCGTTGGCAAAATCTAATCGAACATCAATACCACGTCGCGGCTACGACACCACATCGCGGCTACGACCGGGGAAACAAAACGTCGACGCGATCCTTGGGACCGCCATCTTCTTTAGAACCGAGCGCACGCACATCGATACGGGTGCTGCGAACGCCTTTTTTCATTAAAAATGTACGCACTGACAACGCCCGGAGCAGAGACAGACGACGGGCCTGGCTGGGCGATTCGATCGGGCCGGTGGCGTAGCCGTGCAACTGCACGCGCAAACCGGGGTCGTCGTTCAGTTTTTTCGCCAACGAAGACAGCACCGATTCGGCCTTGTTGGGCAGATCGGGTGATTTTGGCGCAAAACGAATTTGCAACGTGCCGTCAGCGCCGGTCAGGGTCGCGGGGCCGACCAGGGCGACTTGAGTCCGCGTCGGTTTTTTGAGTGCGGGCGGCGGGGGTACGGAAGAACGCTTTGCCGGTGTTTTTGGCGCTGTAATTTTGGCCGGCGCTCTCTTGGGGGCCGCCGCAACCTTAGGCGTTGTTATTTTCGGCGCCGCCACGGGAATTCTTGGGGCTTTTGGAATATTCGCGCGGGGAACGCTTGGGCGCGCGACGATTTTTGGTGCAGGCGGCGGTGGCGTTATCCGTGGCGCTGGCGGGATGAGGGCGGCAACTTTTGACGTCGGGCGTTTAACAACGCGCGGCGCCTTTGCGATAACTTTCGGTTGGGCGATTTTCGCTGGCGCCGGTTTTGGCGTTGTTATTTTGGGCGCTGTAATCCGAGGCGCGGCGATTGGCGGTGGCGTTGGTATGGCGACCGCGGCCTTTCGCACAGGCGTGGCGCGTCGCACCAGTTTGGGCGCTGTAATGGATTGAGTGGATTGTGCAGGCTTCGCCATGGACGGGGGCGCTGCCGGTGCGTTCATCGTAGGCGCGTTCATAACCGGCGCGTTTATTGTTGGACGGGCGGCGGTGGCCTGGCGAATATCGGCCGGCAGCGTCACATTTGAACGCGGCGGTTCCGTCGGTGGGTGTAACAGTCTCGCCTGATTGCCGCCTAGGTATTGCGATGAGGTTCGGACCGGCGCCGGGGCGACCGGCGTGCGGGGTCGCAACAGACCCGGCAGGGTTGGTTCCGGGCCCAATTTGTCCAAAACGGTCAAATCAACGATGACGCTGGGTCGGCTGGAACCAGGAGAATACAAATTATAGCGATTTTGCGCATTCACAATCGTGGCGCTTGCAAGGGTCCCCAAAATCAGGGCTCCAGAAAGGGTGGTCAGCCGAAATTTATTCATGGGAAGGCGCCAAATACATTTAATCATCCGAAGTAGTGGAATCGAAAATAATCAGATTTCAACGACCGGATTTCGTAGCTGAACCATAGCCCAGTGTGAATTTTGGCACAACTCCCCGCGCCGCCAAATTTGGTGATCAGGACGTCTTTTCAGCGGCCCGAAGAATTTTCCGCAGCGGCTGATGAAAGGCGTCATTGGTGGCGCAAATATTAGCCGCGCCCAATTCGTAGCGTCGCCCGGCGATATCGCTCACCTGACCGCCTGCTTCGCGCACCATCAATATGCCCGCCGCCACATCCCAGGGATTCAGGCCGTTTTCCCAATACCCGTCGTATCGGCCCGCCGCGACATATGCCAAATCCAGCGCGGCGGAACCCCAGCGCCGGACGCCGGAGGAACATCCCATGACGCCGCCGAGCTGGCGCAGGAACAGTTGGTGACGTTCTTCGTCGAGAATTCCCATAAAGGGAATGCCGGTTGCGAACAGGCCGTCCGCCAGGCGGGACCGTCCGGACACCCGCAAGCGTTTGTCATTCACATAAGCGCCCTGTCCGCGTTCGGCCCAGAACATTTCATCGCGAATCGGGTCGTAAATGACCCCGGCGATAATTTCCTTGTTGTATTCCAGCGCGATGGAAACGCAGAAATGGGGCAGGCCGTGCAAAAAATTAGTCGTGCCGTCCAGAGGATCGATGATCCAGCGGTTCAGGGGATCTGCGCCGGCGATGACGCCGCGTTCTTCCAGCAGGAAACCAAAATCAGGGCGCGCCTTGCCGAGTTCGCGCACCAGAATGCTTTCAACCTTTGTGTCGGCGGTGGAGACGAAATCAGCGGGGCCTTTTCGACTGACCTGAAGGTTTTCAACCTCGCCAAAATCGCGGATCAGCGCACGACCGGCTTTCTCGGCGGCCAGGGCCATAACGTTAACGGTGGGTGAACGATGGGCCATGTACTAACTTCCGATTGAGAGGTGTTGCGCCGAGCGCAGGTTGTTCTTTGGGCGCAGACTGGTCTTCGGGCGCAGGTTAGTCTTTTGCGCGGCTGACATAGGTCGCGTCCGCCGTGTTCACGATGACCCGGGTGCCTGCTTCGATATGCGGGGGGACCATGATGCGAACGCCATTTTCCAGCAGCGCGGGCTTGAAGGATGACGACGCCGTCTGTCCTTTAACGACAGGGTCGGCTTCGGTGATATCCATGATCACCGTTTCCGGTAGGGCGACGCCAATCGGTGTATCCTCGAAAGCTTCGACCTGCACCTTCATGCCGTCTTGCAGAAATTTCGCCGTATCTTCGCCGATGAAATCAACGCCGAGGGTGATTTGTTCATAGGTTTCGTTTTGCATGAACGTGTATTCATCGCCATCGGCGTACAAAAACTGGTAATCGACTTGCTCCAGGCGCGCGCGTTCTACAGTTTCAGAGGCGCGGAATCGTTCGTTCAACTTGGTGCCGCTGCGAACGTCTTTTAATTCCACTTGCATATAGGCGCCGCCCTTGCCGGGTTTTACATGCTGGGTTTTCACCGCGCGCCAGAGTCGTCCCTGATGTTCGATAACATTTCCGGGACGAATCTCGTTTCCGTCGATTTTCATCTTATTAAATTCCGGTTGTTGAAAGCCGCGCGTTTATAGACCCTGCAAGGCTGGCAGGCAATATCCGCTTCGGCGTGTTGTTTGGTTATTTAGGCGGTTATCGCGGCGTGTCAAATATCTCGTTAAACGCCACCACGGCGGCGCCAGGGCCATCCGGGCAATCCCAGACAGCCGATACGACAGAAATAAAGTCGGCGCCCGCGGCGACGATTGGTTCGCAATTCTCCACCGTGATGCCGCCTATGGCGACGCAGGGCGTTTCCATGAGCGCACTCCACCATTCCAGTATTTCTGGCGTGGGGCGGTGTTTGGGGGGCTTGGTTTCCGAATGATAAAAGGCGCCAAAAGCGACGTAGCTGGCGCCTTTGTCAGCAGCCATCATGGCGCGGTCTTTGGAATCGGAGCAGGTGACCCCGACGATGGCGTCGGGCCCAAGAATCAGACGTGAATCTTCGTAGCTCGCATCTTCCAGCCCAACATGGACGCCGTCGCATCCCAGTTCCTGCGCCAGGTCGGGACGGTCATTCATGATGAAGGCGACGTTGCGTTCCTGAGTCAGCGGACGCAGGATATCCGCCGCTCTGCGAATATCATCGTCCGAAACGTCTTTCAGACGGAGTTGAACGCAAGCGACGGGACCGGAATCCAATGCTTCGACAAGAGGGGCGGCGAACGCCGCCGCGTCAATCTGCGGCGGCGTAATAAGGTAGAGCTGACAGCCAGAGCCGCCGTTTGCGCTCGAACTATCGCTCACGTTTGAATTGTCGCTCACGCTTTACCTTGATAGATCTTGATGATCGTATCCAGCATGCTCAGTGCTTCTTCACGCGGGCGCTGGAAGGTGTTGCGGCCGATGATCGAGCCATTCCCGCCACCATCGCGGATGAGACGGATTTCATCCAGAACGCCGTCCAGATCCTTGGCGGCGCCACCGGAAAATACAACGATCCGACGGCCATCGAAGGTGGATTGCATGACATGGGCGATCCGGGCAGGCAGGGTGGAAATGTCGATATTCTCCGACTCGTACACCTTGCGGGCTTCGTCTTGCATAATGTGATCGGTTGGCGGTTTTACCTTGATGATGTGGGCGCCAAGCAGGGCGGCGATTTGCGCCGCGTAGGCGATAACGTCAACAGCGTTTTCACCTTCCTTGGTGATGTCGCCGCCGCGTGGATAAGACCAGACCACAGAGGCGAGGCCGTAAGCCTTCGCTTCCTGGGACAATTCGCGAATTTCTTCCATCAACGGGTACTGGTAGTCCGAACCCGGATAAATCGTGAAGCCGATGGCCGAACAACCCAGGCGCAAGGCGTCCTGAACCGTTGCGGTGACCGCCTGATCCTTGTTGGTTGAGACGCTATTGCCGTTGTTACATTTCAGGATCGTCGGGATCGCGCCTGAAAAACTGTCGGCGCCAGCCTCAATCATGCCCAGGGGCGCGGCGTAGGCGGACAGGCCCGCATCGACGGCCAGTTGAAAATGGTAATGAGGATCATAAGCGGCCGGGTTCTTTGCGAAACTTCGCGCGGGACCATGCTCAAATCCCTGATCGACGGGCAGGATCAAAACACGGCCGGTGCCGCCCAAACGCCCATGCATCAGGATCCGCGCCAAATTCGCCTTGGTTCCGGGACAGTCACTTTCATAATTCGCCAGGATTTTTTTGACGCGCTGGGTGATCCTCATTGCGGCGTTTCCTTATCTGATTAGATTAAATTTGTTGGTTTAAGGCATACCCGACAAACGCGGCGATTTCAATATCGAGCGTGGGTCGAACGTCTAATTTTGTGTCGTTTCTACTCATTCCTGAAGCCATTCTTCGCAGGCGGTGTAAAGGATGGTTTCATCCTGGCGTAGATTGTCTAATGTCAGGATTGCGGGACGGCGTTGCAGCGCCTGCGCGTTAAGCTGGGTCGCAATGTCGGCGATCTTGTCGAAAGCGGGGCCGTCAAAGCGCACCGTTGAAAATCCGTCCCGTAACGCCGCCATCGCTAATCCTGGCTGATCGCCGCAATCCAGCACGCGAACAACGCTGACGTCAGGAAAGCGCGCCTGGGCGTCGTCGATTAAATGCGCAAACCAGGACGGTCCCGCATAAGCCGCAGCGCCTTCTGCGCTGAGCAGCATAACGGGAACCCGAAGTGCGGCGGCGGCGTTAATCGCCGCCGCCGCTTGAATCGGGGTTGTGACCTCAATCGCTTTTGGCGTTGAGGCGGCTGTCAAATCGCTTAGCCGAGTTTGCCCATGGCGACTGCGGTGTCGGACATACGATTGGAGAAGCCCCATTCGTTGTCATACCAGGCCATGACGCGTACGAAAGTGCCCTCGATAACCTGGGTTTGGGACAGGTCAAAGGTGGAGCTCGCCGGATTATGATTGAAGTCCGTCGAGACAAGCGGCGCGTCGTTGGTTTCCAGAACGCCTTTCAGCGGCCCTGCGGCGGCTTTTTGAATGGCGGCGTTGATTTCCTCAACACTGGTTTCCCGTGAGGCGTCAAATTTGAAATCGATCAGCGAGACATTCGGCGTGGGAACGCGGATGGACGTGCCGTCCAGCTTGCCCGCCAGTTCCGGCAGCACCAGACCAACCGCTTTCGCAGCGCCCGTGGATGTCGGAATCAAGGAAACGGATGCGGCCCGGGCGCGGCGCAAGTCGCCGTGCAGGGAATCAACCGTCGACTGATCGCCGGTGAAGGCGTGAATGGTGGTCATGAACCCACGGTCAATGCCGATGGCCTGGTTCAGGACATGGGCGACGGGGGCCAGACAGTTTGTCGTGCACGACGCGTTGGAGACGACCGTGTGGCTGGCGTCCAACTGATCGTGG
>JBLHZD010000024.1:0-21414 GCA_047631095.1 Alphaproteobacteria bacterium | reverse complement strand
TTCATCGTCAATGTCTTCGGCGTTTATTTGGGCTTCTTGGCGCAGGCGTCGGGTAACGGTTTTGGACCAGGCAATTTGAGCCTCAAATTGGTCTCGCAATGTCGAAATATTAACGCCCATGCCGGATAATTCTTTCTCCAGATGCCCGGCTGACATTTTGTTTTGTTGTTCCAGAACAGTAATTCGCCTGTCGATGTCCCGTTTGCTAACTTTTACATTTTGTTGCGAAGCTTCCTGTAGCTGAATTTGTTCGTCGACCAGGCTACGAATTATCTGGGGTGCGAGTTTTTTTCGAGCTTCAGGCGTATTAGGCAACCTTGATGTCACCATAACCAAACGCATTCGCTCTACAACATCGAGCGCCGATACTATTCGGTCATTCACAACTGCGGCGATGCGCAATACATTTTGCGCGGCGGCGTTAGGGGCGTTCGCGATGGCGACGACCAAAACAAGCGTTCCCAACACAGCGATAATTTTAAAGCGGGTCGTTTTCATGATCTCCATCATTTAGCGGATGTTTCCACCTCCCCAAGGTGTTTGAAGGTAAGCCGAAAGACAAGGCTGTCTGTTGGCTCCAGCTCCGCGTCACGGGTAAAGCTCCGTTGCGCAATCGTCGAGAATATAAAACACTCATCTTCATAAATTAAGGACGCGCCGGTGGAAAGCGTCCCGCCCTGCGCCGTCAAGTCGCGCCGAGTGGATAACGCTAATTGCCAGTTTTCATGAAATTGACTTGTCATCGACAACCGAAGTTCTTCACGCTCCGCCAATCCGGCGTTGCTGGGGTCATCGTCGATATAAATATAGTCGCCCGTTAATCGCATTATATTGGCGCCAACGTGGAAACCAACTTCATTTCGTTTCCATTCCAAATCCGTCGCCGCTATTCGGAAACGGTATAACAAACTGACATACTCGTTTGGCTCTAGCTGAACGCGTCCCACGACGTCGGACAAATGGCGTTCAATACCGACTTCATTGGCGAGTTTATCGTCAGCATGGATACGGTAACTTTGTCCGATAAAGGCGGTCGTTCGATGACCTTCATCGCCGAATACGCCAAAATTCAGGCCATAAACAATGCGTTGTCCGCTTTCGACCCGGTCAATGCCGGGAAAGCGGTCCACACTAAACAGATTGGTGTCATCGATTTCCACGACCACGCTGTCTTCGCCTGGGATTTCAACAGGGTTTGAGCCGTTGGGCGACACAATGATGGCGGCCACGGGTTCGATCAATTGCCGGAATGCCCCTTTTTCACGGACAAAGGGATAGCGCCAATCCGCTGATATTTGTGGGAAAACACGCCCTGTAAATCCATCGTCCAAGGCGCCGGGCTCTTGATCGACATAGTATAAATCGGTTTGAAGACTGGCGGATAACGTTGTGACGAATCCGAGGTCTGACGTCACCGGAAGGCTATAGCCTGACTTGACCGAAATTCTTTGAGAATCCGCCGCATCACCGCGGTATAGCGACCTGAAATTGGCGTCGGTACTGAAACGGCCCCCGATCGCGTTGGGTTGAGCGATATAGTTATAGTCAAACATGGGTAAAACGACGGGTGTGTTTGGGCGCTGTCCGCTGCGTAAATCCTGGTAGGCGTAGGCGTTGGCTGCTGCGTAATTGCGCCCCCAAAAGCCTTCGACAAACGCATTTGATTCCATTGAGTTACTGGGGCGTTCGAAAAAATCGAACCGATCCAGGTAACTGCGGTCGGAGGACCGCCGAAAGTCGTATCCGGTGCGCCAGATATCGTCTATATCGTACCGCGCGGCGCTGAATAAGTGCCCTCGAATTTCGTTTTCACGCACCACCTGAACGGCGGCGTCGCCGATCCGTCTGTCGGCTTCAGCCAGACTGCCGGATATTTCGAAAAATCCACGGTCGAAACGGCGTCGATACTCGCCTGAGAAAACGAGGCCTTCGTCACGGGTGTAAATGGGCGAAAATGTTGCGTCCTGGCTTTTGTCTATCGCCCAGTAATAGGGCGTTTGCAGAAAGGCGCCGGTATTACCGCTTGTTCCAAACGAGGGCGTCAGGAACCCACTCTTTCGGTCCACAGTCGGATCAGGGTGAACAAAATAGGGGGTATACGCGACGGGGATTCCGAACATTTCGAGTGTTGCGTTTTTGTATCTGATTTCGCGCGCGGATTGATCGTGAACGATGCGGGACGCCTTAATTCGCCATAGTGGCTTGGAATCCGGGTTTTCTTCACAAATTTTGCACGGCGAATAGACGGCTTGGGTTAAGCTCGTCCGATCACCGTTGTGGCGCCGTGCGGAAACCGCGGCGAATTTACTGTCATCGGCAAGTAGAATTCGAATGCCTTTGATGACGCCGTCGCGAAGATCATTGGTCAGCTCCATGTAGTCGGCGAACATGGTGTCGCCCGTAGGCTCCATCAAAACGACATGGCCTGATGCGCTGACCGTATTGGTCCGCTGGTGGTAATTTACGGTGTCGGCGAACAAAACGCGGTCGCCTTGGGAAATCTCGACGCGCCCGCTGGCGGTCACAACGCCCAGGGCGTCGTTATGGGTCATTTCGTCCGCTCGGATGAGGGCAGGGCCAGATCCTTCAAATTTCTGCGCAATGGTTGGGGTCGCCGTAAAACTGAGGCAAGAAAGAACCAGGCTGGCGCAAAAGAAAACCGAGGCGAGATTCCAGACCGTTTGACGAGGGTTCGATTGCCCTGGTCTGGTCGAACGAAGTGCTTTGAACAGATAATTGTCCGCCATCGTCATCCGTCCTCTATGTGAAAAAGGACAGAAAGACCCAGCAGGATACTGACGCCTGCCGGCGTCCAGGCGGCGAGCATGACAGGAATGCTTGACGATAGTCCGAGTGCATAAATAATGTCGGTGAAAAAATACAAAATGAACCCGCAAAACACAGCGCCCGTCACGGCGACGGAAGCGCTGCTGCGCCGCGTGATGCGCAGCGAAAATATTGCGGCGATCAAAACCATGGCGCCAAGAAGGAAAGGGCTCGCCAGTAACGAATGCCAGTAGAGTTTATGGCGGTGACCAGAAAACCCGGCGGATTCGAGGGTCTCAATAAATCCGGGTAAATCCCAAAACGACATGGTTTGCGGCGACGCGAAACTGTCGAGAATTTTGTTCTCGGTCAGGTCTGTGTCGATCCTGTAGGATTTTTTAAACTGGGCGACTTTGTTGGGCGCCGTGATCCAGGCGTTTTGGATATCCCAAAACCCGGGGCGAAGTTTGGCGGATTCTGCGTCGATGCGACCACGAAATTTATCATCATCTTCGAATAAAAAGATAATGACGTCGCCAAGCTCGACGTTTTGTTGGGAAACGCGCGCCGCGTGGATGACGGATTGTCCGGTTTCATTGGCCTGACGGAGCCACAATCCGGTTTTGGAAACCGAAAGCAGGCTGGTTGAGCGTTTCAAATATTGAGATTCGAGTTGTTCGAATTTTGACAACATGACCGAGGCGAATGGGTTGAAGAGGGTCACAAGCAGGATTCCCGTCGCCATGGCGACGCCGATAGCGGGAAAGAGAAAATGCCAGGCGGAAATGCCGGCGGCCCTGACGACAACCAGTTCGTTGGATCGAGCGAGACGCCAAAACGCCATCGTTGCGGCGAAAAGGATGCAAAACGGCATGGTTTGCTGGACCAAATGTGGCAGCTTTAACAATGACATGGAAATGACGATGCCCAAACCAACATCCGCCTTGCCTGAAGCGCGGCGCATCATCTCTATACTATCAAAAAGCGTTATGATGCTGACCAGGGCCAGGAAAACATAGGTAATCCAAAGCGCGAACTGGCGCGCGATGTAGCTTGAAAGGGTGCTGGATATTTGCATATAAAACGCCTATGTGACCGTCGCCGGCGCTTCAGGGCCTTTGGGGATAAACCGACGTCGCTGAGGGCCAGCGATGACATAAAACCCAGCAAACAAGGGCGCAATTGCGGCGAAGTACATGGCGGCGATCATCGCTGGAATTTGGGTCGCCATGTTTTGAGCACTGATTTGGCTGACAACGATTAAGGTCACCACTGCAATGGCGCCATAGAGCGATTTCGATTGGCCGCGCCGGTCAAAGACGCCGGATAACATGAACGACATTCCAATCAGGCTATAGCTGAGCGGCAAAAACAAGCTGCTCAACCGGGCATGTCCTTCTGCAGCAAGCTTTCGGCCGTAGTGGTCGTCGCCATCCAAATCCTGTGGGTTCAAAAGTTCGTGAATATAGCGCTCGCGAGGTTCACGACGGCGCCCCGCGACATCCGCGTCACTCGCGTTTATCTCGACTGTGTATTGATCAAAATACAGGAGGGACAATTTGCCGCCGTTGCGATCGACTTGTTGCCGGTTGCCATTGATGAGGATAACGCGGGGACCGGTTTCACTACGCACGATGGCGCCGCTTTCCGCCATCATCGTAACTGGGCGCGCTCGATCACGGTTGTCGTGGACAAAAATGCCTTTAAGCGCTCCTTTGGAGCCTCGTTCCCGAATGAAGACTGTTATGCCGTCGCTCAAGGTGTTGAAGCTGCCTTCTTGTATGAGGATGGAGCCAAAGTCGTTGCGGATGGTGAACTGCAGATCCTTGAATTCGCGATAGGACAACGGCAAAAAATAAAGCTGCAAGGTTGCGACGATGATTGTAATGGCGCCGGCGACGATCATTCCAGGTTTAGCGAGAGTAGAAGCTGTTAGCCCCGCGGCGCGCATCACCACCAGCTCACTGTCTGATATGAGCCGGTTATAAGTATAAAGCGTTGCGCTGAAAACGGCGATTGGCAAGACGATCACCAGGAATCGGGGTATCAGAAGCGAGGCCATAAACGCGAAGGTCGTTAAAGGCAACCCTCGGTTCACGATCAGATCAACCAGTCTCAAAGACTGTGTAAGCCAGATGGCCAAGCAAAGAATTACGGTGACGAACAACGTGACGCCCGCAATTTGCTTTACAATATATTTCGTTAAATGATCCATCGCCATTTTTCATAGAATTTAATGGAGTAATACTCTGGAATTTCTTGATATTCCATAACTTTTTCAAAAATGAGATCACGAGTCTTTGAGGTTTGGCGATCCATGGGACTGTTGGGCATTGCGCCTTGGACATTGCGCTTGGGTGGGTTTTCCTTTTTCGAGAGTCGCTGTACAGTCCCTGTACGCATTTCGCGCAATATTTGGAAGTAACGACAAAGACTTCGCCAGTCTGTAAATCGTTAAAATTCAGCAGGGAGAATTTCATGAAAATTACGTTTGCAGAGCTGTCTCCATCGAAATCAGGCGCGCCCAAAAGTGGCGCCCTCGTGGTTAGCGTCGGATCTAAGCGAAAATTGTCCGCGACGGCGCTGGATATGGACGACGCAACGACAGGCCTATTGTCCAGAGCCGTTTCCGCCAGTCGGTTTTCAGGGAAGGAAGGCCAATCGCTGGAGGTGCTTGCGCCTGCAGGTCTTGAGAATTCGCGCATCCTGCTGATTGGTATGGGGGATGGATTGAGTGAATTGGAATGCGAAAACCTGGGCGGTCGAATTTTGTCACATATGAATAAGGTCGGTGAGACGATGGCCCATATTTACGTAGAAGATGGTGGGGATGATTTTTCCGCTATCGCATCCAAAATCGCCTATGGCGCACAATTAGCGAGCTATCGGTTTGATCGATACCGGACGAAAGAGGCGTCAGATCGAAAACCGACGCTCCGTGCTTTGATATTACGCGTTAAGGGCGCCGGTCGAGCGCGCAAGGCGTTTCAGGAGCTGGAAAAAATCGCTGAGGGAGTCTTTATGACACGCGACCTGGTTTCTATGCCTCCGAACGATTTGTATCCCAAAACATTCGCCAAAGAAGCAAAGGCGTTGACCAAACTGGGTGTGAAGGTCGAGGTGCTGGGCGAAAAACAAATGGCGAAATTGGGGATGGAGACGCTTTTAGCGGTTGGCCGGGGATCCGAGAAGGAAAGCCAACTTGCGGTTATGCGATGGGACGGCGCCGCTAAATCCAAGCAACCTGTCGCATTTGTTGGCAAAGGCGTTACCTTTGACACCGGTGGAATTTCGCTGAAACCGGGCGCTGGTATGGAGGAAATGAAGTGGGATATGGGCGGCGCTGGCGCCGTCACCGGTCTTATGAAGGCGTTGGCGGGCCGTAAGGCGAAAGTAAATGTTATTGGCGTTATCGGTTTGGTGGAGAATATGCCAGATGGCCGCGCGCAAAGGCCGGGCGATATCGTGACGTCGATGTCGGGGCAGACGATTGAAGTGATCAATACGGATGCGGAAGGGCGGCTCGTTCTGGCGGATGCGCTCTGGTACACGCAAGAACGTTTTAAACCGCAATTCATGGTGGATCTGGCGACTCTGACCGGTGCGATTATCGTCGGTTTGGGACACGAGCATGCGGGGCTATTCTCCAATAATGACGAATTGTCGGATCAATTAACGAGCGCTGGTCGAGCGTCAGGCGAGAAAGTATGGCGACTGCCCTTGGACAAGGCTTATGACAAGATGTTGGATTGTCCGGTGGCGGATATGAAAAATATTGGCGGTCGGGCTGCGGGATCAATTACCGCGGCGCAATTCCTGCAGCGTTTTGTGAATGATACTCCTTGGGCGCATCTCGATATTGCTGGTATGGCATGGTCGCATAAGGACACGCCGACGACGCCGAAAGGCGGCACAGGGTATGGCGTTCGTTTGCTGGATCGATTTGTTCGCGATTATTACGAATAAGTGTGAACTTTGCTGTCACAGTATTAAAGGGAGGGTGGCGCGCGCCACAAAATCGTGACGGAAATTCGATTTTATCATTTGCAGCAATTAACGCTTGAATCAGCGCTACCGCAACTACTGGAGCGGACGCTGGCGCGTGGCTGGCGCGCTGTCGTCTTGGCCCGGTCTGAGGAAAGAATTGAATCTCTGAACGGGTTGCTTTGGACGTATTCCAAAGAGTCTTTCCTGCCCCATGGCTCAACGGGAGATGCTGATCCGACAAGCCACCCTGTATGGTTAACGGCGGTCGATGAGAACCCAAATGAGGCGACGGTGCTTTTTTTGACCGATGGCGCGGGATCACAAACTTTGAGTAAATTCGATTTGTGTTGCGAAATATTTGACGGTGGTGCGGCGGACGCCGTCGCGGCGGCGCGAACGCGCTGGAAGCAATATCTCGACGAGTCTCATCACCTAACCTATTGGCGGCAGGGCGAGACGGGCGGTTGGGAAAAGCAAGCGGAAGCCAACCAGCCGGACTAGGAATCAATTATAGCGTCAACATAGCCGCTGGAGGGAAGGGGGGCGGATCATGCCCCCTTGCGATGGGCGGCGGAGACGTCTATAACCCCGCGACTTTTTCAGTGGCGAAGCTTCTAGGGATTGAGCCTGATGGCGATAGAACGAACATTATCAATAATCAAACCGGATGCGACTCGTCGCAACCTGACGGGAAAAATCAATGCGCGTTTCGAAGACGCTGGATTGCGCATTATCGCGCAACGACGCCTTCAGTTAACGCGCGAAGAGGCCGAAAAGTTTTACTCGGTTCATAGCGAACGCGCGTTTTTTCCGGATTTGTGTGGATTCATGACCTCGGGGCCGGTTGTCGCGCAGGTTTTGGAGGGAGAGAATGCAATCCTGAAAAACCGTGAAGTTATGGGGGCGACCAACCCAGCGAATGCAGATGAAGGCACAATTCGTAAGGATTTTGGCGAATCTGTTGAAGCGAACTCGGTGCATGGTTCAGATGCGCCGGATACCGCCGCACAGGAAATTTCGTTTTTCTTTAGAGAAACCGAAATTGTAGGCTAGTTCGATTTAAAATTTCGTTAAATGGATTGATGACCTAAAAATTGGGTAGTCAGTTCTACGTTAAGAGAAATCCCTGCTTGAAGCGGGGATTTTTTTTGTTTTAGCCCAAGCGAGTTCGTGTTTTTAGTGATTTTTTTGTAATTTGCTTTTGGTTTGATACTTGGGTGTGTGACTCAACACTGGACGATCGACCAGCACCGGGTTTATACGCCTGTTATATGTTGGGTGTTTTCGAGCGACACAGATTTTTTTTCGGCGGTTTGAATAAGAAAGTGCGGACGAATTGCCAGGCATCATCACACGCGGAAATAAAGCGACCCGAGCGGATTCGGACCGCCCGGTGGCGGTTGTCGATATTGGCTCCAATTCCATTCGCCTTGTCGTCTATGATCGGCTAAGCCGCGTTCCGGTTCCTGTCTTTAATGAAAAAATCGGATGTGGTTTGGGGCGGGAACTGGACCGTACAGGCCGCCTTTATCCCGAAGGCGTTAAATTAGCGCGGCAAAGCCTGAAGCGGTTTGTCGCGATCATGGAAGCCATGGGCGTGGTGCAGGTCGTCGCCGTTGCGACCGCTGCGGTTCGCGAAGCGGAAGATGGGCCGGAATTTACCAAGAGTTTGCAGGAATTATGTGGATTCCCGATCCAGGTTATCTCGGGTAAGGAAGAAGCGCGAATTTCCGGACACGGCGTCCTATCCTCTATTCCGGATGCGTCCGGGTTTGTGGGCGATTTAGGCGGTGGTAGCGTCGAATTGGTCGCGGTTGAAAATGGCGAGTTGCAGGAGTTGTCGACCTTGCCAATTGGCCCGATCCGGATGGCGCGCGAGATTGTCGCCGATGCGGATACCGCGCTGAAGGTTGTTAACAAAAGTATAAAAACCGTCAATTGGATCAAGAGCGGGAAGGGAAAGAATTTTTACGCCGTCGGCGGCGCCTGGCGCGCCTTTGGTCGCGCGCATATGGCGAAGGTGAGCTACCCGCTGAATATTTATCACCAGTATAAAATTTCTGCTGTGGAGGCGATCGAGTTCGCCGGTTACCTGGAGTCCTTGTCTCCTAAAGCCATCGCTGAATTGCCGGGGCCATCGAAGCGACGCGCGGCGACGCTGCCTTATGCGTCGGTGTTGCTGGAGCGCTTGCTGACAATTTCGGGTGTGGAATCGGTCGTGTTTTCAGCGTACGGACTGCGCGAAGGCTGTCTATTTGAACAATTGCCGAAATCCACGCGCAAGGAAGATCCACTGATAGAAGGCTGCCGCGTTGTATCCGGGCTGACGGGACGGACAACTGCGAATGGTGAAACGCTTTTCCATTGGATGTCTCCGGCGTTTGTGGGGGAAAGCAAGATACAGCGGCACCTTCGACGCGCCGCGTGTCTTTTGGCGGATATGGAGTGGTCTGAACACCCGGAATACCGGGTTGAACATGCGCTGTTGCGAATTTTGCGGTTTCCGATGGTTGGCGTGGATCACCCGGGCCGCGCCTTCATGGGGCTGGCGGTCGCCTCTCGCCATGCCCGCGTCAGCAATGAATTGATGTCGCGCTATGTGGAGCCTCTCCTGGGCTGGCGTGAAGTGGCGCGCGCGCGCGCCGTGGGCCTCGCCATGCGGTTGGGATATACGCTGTCCGGCGGCGTGATATCGCTGTTGGAGCAATCGCGGCTGGAGCGGAAGGGTGACGACCTTTTCCTACGCTTGCCCGATCACGCGGATGTCCTGGTGGGGGATGTTGTCCAGCGCCGATTCCGAACCTTGGCGGGCGCCCTGAATTGTAAGCCGACAGTCGTTTATGATGCGGCGCTTGAGCCCGCCGCCGGTTAGGTTTGCGGGTATCAACGAAACTGGACGAAACGCTCGACGGACAAGACAGGCTTTTCACCCTTCATTAAGTCGAAGACAGCTCGATATAGGCCTTGTCGCCAAGGTAGAGTTCGATTGCGCTTTCCGCCGTACCGAAAACGTACATTCCCCCGCTTTTTTATCGTTTCGGATTTGTCGTAAAATACCGCGCCGGACGGCTCAAACAGACGAAAGCGGTAGGTGTCATTTTTGATGGCGCCCGCGAAATAGACGCCAAAGAATATGTTTTTTGCAGTCTTGGGAAGATAGCGGCGCGCGTAAAGTCCGAACGCCAGCGCCGGGCGATTCATCTGTTTGTCGCTAAAACCGGCGTGCAGTAGAAAACTTGGGTTGTAGGGGAGTAACTTTTGAGCGTCGCGGCGCCACAAAGACTGCGTAACGGTGCGTTCGCATGATTCTTGATCCAGGCGTTGGCCGGATTTAGCGCCCGTGAACGGGTCTACCGGCGCACCCTTGAAGTCGATTTGAAAATGGACATGCGGAAAATCGGTCAAACCCGACAGGCCAACTTTTCCGAGCCAATCGCCGCGCTTGACCAAATCGCCCTTGGCGACTGAAACGCTGCCCTGTTTTAAATGGCCATAGGTGCTGCGCCAGCCACTCCCATGATCGATGATGACGGTATTGCCGAGCCCACGGTCCAACACTGTACTTTCGCCAACGAGCGCCACGGGCACGTCGGGCATGTTGTTGCGCGTGGCGACGACAATGCCGTCAGCGCTGGCGGATACAGGCGCGCCCTTTTCCATATCCTCAAATTTCGCCAACCGAAAATCTGTACCTTTATGCCCATCTCCACTCAGCGGACCGCATTGGAAATCCTGAAAGCCGGGGCCAGAATCGTGATCAAAATATTTCTGAATAAAACACGCATTGTTCGCCAGGCACGCTAGCGGCGGATCAAAAAGCGGCGGCGGCGCGGCGCGGGACGGCGATTCCGGGATTGCGCCGAGAATGCATGCAACGAGCGTTGCGCCGAGAAGTCGTCGCACAATCCCGCTCAAATGTATCCAGGCCCGTCGATAAGAGGGAAATAGGCCAGGCGTTTTTCGTCAATCTCGACACCAAGTCCCGGCCGATCCGGCGGATAAACAATCCCGTTATCGTCGAGGGTCGCTTGCCAATCGCATAGTTCATCCCGAAACGGATTGTGAACGGAGGTGTCCGCCTCAAAATATCCGGGATTGTCGATGCTACACAACAGATGAAGGCAGGCGGCGACATTCAATCCGGTCAACGACGTATGTGGATTGATGGTCAGTTTCCAGGTGGAGGCCAAAGCCGCGATCCGCATCGCCTCTGTTATACCACCGGTTTTCGACATATCGGGTTGAACGACGGTGATGTAACCGTCTTCGATCATTCGATGGAATTCAAATCGCGTATAATGGTTTTCACCCGCCGCCAAGGGTGTTCTGCCATATTGTTTGGTTTCTGCGTAGCGACGATGATCGTGCGGTGGAAAAGGCTCTTCCAGCCATCCGATTTGCGCATCGTCTAACGCGGGCATGACGCGGCGCGCGTCATCGAGTGAATAGGCGGCATTTGCGTCGGTCAGAATGTTGACGTCGTCGCCAAGCGCTTTTCGCACCGCATTGACGCGGGCAATGTCGTTGGCGGGCGTATCGCCGAGCCGTAATTTAAGCGCCCGGTACCCTTGCGCCACTGCGATAGCGGCCTCCGCCGCCAATTCGTCGGGCGGTTGATATCCCAAAGAGATGCCGCCCGCGTAGGCCGGTGTGCCTTTGGACCGTCCACCCAGCAGCTTGTAAAGTGGCCATCCGACCGCTTTGCCCCGTATATCCCATAGCGCCATATCGACGCCGCTCATGGCGATTGCGCAGCCTGCGCCCATACCGTGGCTGGCCAATTGCATCTTATAAATTCGATCCCAGACACCCACCACATCGCTGGCGTCCATGCCGACGACCAAGGTCCGCAAGGTCGTGTTGGCCAGTTGCGCAACGGCGCCGGGCGCGCGGCCCGCATGGGATTCACCCCAACCGACCAATCCGCTTTCAGTTTCAACCTTGATAAGGACCGCATCGCGTTTGACGGTGCGGCCAATGCCGAGCGTGACCGCTTTATCCTCGGGGATAGGGAATGAAACCGGATAAGCGACAAGGGAAACAATCTTCATGGCGGTGTATCCTCTATTTTCAGTCGCCTGGTCTTGACCTAAGGTCTTTACCTAATCCTCAACCGAAGATTCTTCCGTCGCCACTGGTGCAAATTGGTCCAGGTGTATCACCTTTGTGTGTTTGCCCGTGGCGGTGAGGGCCACCCGACCATGCTTCAACGCGAGCGCTTCGGCGCCAAACAGGTCCCGCCGCCATCCTGCCAAGGCCGGGACGTCGGCGTCATCGCTGGCGGCGATGTGCTGTAAGTCGTCGGCGCTGGCGATAAGTTTTGTTGCGACGCCACTTTTTTCAGACGTGTGCTTCAACAGGACCCGTAGCAAATCGATGATGGGGCCAAGGTTGCTGGGCATTTTTTCCCGCGCAGGGGTGCTGGGCAGCGCCTCTTTCGGAAGAGCGACGGCTTTTTGCACCGCCTCCAGGATCATTGCGCCCGTCGCGCCGTTGGCCATCCCTTGTGGAAAACCACGAACCCGAGACAGCTTTTCAACTGTTTCGGGTGCTTGAGCGGCGACTGCCAGCAGGGCCTCGTCGCGGAGGATTCTATTGCGCGGGACATCACGATGCTGCGCTTGCGTCTCCCGACAAGCCGCGAGTTCCTGAACTATCGCCAGCGCGCGCGCATCGCTATTGCGTGATTTGAGCCGCTTCCATGCGTTTGAAGGGTCCATTTCGTAGGTTTTCGGGTTTGTCAGAATCTGCATTTCTTCGTCAAGCCACGGCGTGCGCTTTGATTGTTGAAGGCGCTGCGACAGTTTTTCGTAGGCGGGGCGAAGATGAATGACGTCCGCAAGGGCGTAATCCAGTTGTTTTTGCGACAAGGGCCGTTGCGCCCAGTCGGTGAAACGGGAGGATTTGTCCGGTCGGATCCCGACAAGTTTGCTGATCAGGGTTTCATAGCCGACCTGATCGCCAAATCCACAGACCATCGCTGCGACCTGGGAGTCGAAAAGCGGGGCGGGAATGACGCCATTTCGATGATAGAAAATTTCAATGTCCTGACGCCCGGCGTGAAACACCTTCAGAACGTCTGGATTCGCCATCAATTCGTCGACCGGGGATAAATCGAGGCCGGGGGCGAGAACGTCAATCGCCGCTGCTTCGTCCGGACCGCCAATCTGGATCAGGCAAAGGCGAGACCAGTAGGTTTTATCCCGGATGAATTCGGTATCGACAGCGACATAATCTGCGTTCGACATCCGCTTGCAAAAGGCTGAAAGCGCTTCGGATTCAGTAATAGGCGTAATTGTCATTAAATATGGATACACTGAACGTGGTGGGAGTAAAAGGTCCGCTTCGGTTGATTTCGCCGCTTGCTGGCGTGGAACCTCATTGAGGTTGCGGAATCGCATATTCAAAGCCGTCGTCCCCACTCTTCAGGCGCATTTTCTACAGGCTGAAATAGGCGTCGGTGGCTTGACATTGGCCGTTAATCCGTGCCCTTTGCGCGCCAATCAGGCCGCGCCTTTTGCGCGCCTATCGGAATGACGAAATTTGGAAAAAAATGCACCCTTACCGCACCCATAATTGTGGCGAATTAAAGCTGTCGAACGATAGCGAAGAGGTTCGCCTGTCTGGCTGGATTCACCGGAAACGAGATCACGGGAATCTTCTCTTTGTCGACTTGCGCGACAATTTTGGCATAACGCAGGTTGTCGCCGACGTGAGCAGCACCGGGTTTGAGACAATTGAAGCGTTGTCGCTCGAAACGGTGATAAGCGTGACGGGTATGGTTGTGAAGCGGAGCGATGATACGATTAACGCCAATCTCCCCACAGGAGAGATTGAAGTTCAGATCGCCAGCTTCGAGGTGTTGTCGAAGGCGGAGACGCTGCCAATGCCCGTGAACCAGGATGCTGGATACCCGGAAGATATTCGGTTGCGTTACCGGTTTCTCGACCTGAGACGCGAAAAGTTGCACCAGAATATTCTGCTGCGTTCCGAGATTATCGCGTCCATCCGGAAGCGTATGACGGATAGCGGTTTTACGGAATTCCAGACCCCCATCCTGACCGCGAGTTCGCCGGAAGGCGCGCGTGATTATCTGGTGCCGAGCCGAATTCATCCGGGCCAGTTCTATGCGCTGCCCCAGGCGCCGCAACAGTTTAAACAATTGCTGATGGTCGCGGGTTTTGACCGCTATTTTCAGATTGCGCCTTGTTTCCGCGACGAAGATGCGCGCGCAGATCGTTCTCCGGGCGAGTTTTACCAACTCGATCTCGAAATGTCCTTCGTGACGGAAGATGAGGTCTTGTCGACGGTTGAGCCGGTTTTGGCTGGTATCTTCGAGGAGTTCGCCAATGGGCGCACGGTGACCCAAACGCCGTTCCCACGGATTCCCTTTGATGAATCAATGCTGAAATATGGCTCTGATAAGCCGGATCTTCGCAATCCATTGGAAATCGTGGACGTTTCCGATGCTTTTCGGGGATCTGATTTTCGGATTTTCGCCAAATCGGTTGAAAAAGGATCGGTGGTGCGCGCGATTCCCGCGCCGGGCGGCGGCGCGCAGCCGCGCAGCTGGTTTGACAAGTTGAATGATTGGGCGCGCAAGGAAGGCGCCGCAGGACTAGGTTATATCGTGTTTGAAAACGGCGGTGGGAAGGGCCCCATCGCGCGGAACCTTGATGACGACCGCATCGCGCAAATTCGCGAGGCCACCGGCCTGTCGGATGGAGACGCTGTTTTCTTCGCCTGTGATGAAGCCGACGCCGCCGCCAATCTTGCGGGTAAGGTTCGAACCAGGGTGGGCGACGATCTGGACCTGTTGGAGAAAAACGCCTTCCGGTTTTGCTGGGTCGTTGATTACCCGATGTTCGAAATGGATAAGGACACCGGTAAAATCCAATTTAGCCACAATCCGTTTTCAATGCCGCAAGGCGGGTTGGAGGCGCTTGATGCGGAAGACCCCACCGGGATTCTGGCGCACCAATACGATATCGTTTGCAATGGCGTGGAATTGGCGTCCGGGGCGATACGAAACCATTTGCCCGACATCATGTATCGCGCCTTTGCCATCGCTGGATACGGCAAGGAAGACGTCGAAGCGCAGTTTAGTGGTATGTTGAATGCGTTTAAATTCGGCGCGCCCCCTCATGGCGGCATTGCGCCTGGCGTCGACCGGATCGTGATGCTGTTGGCGGACGAGCCGAATATTCGCGAGGTTGTGGCGTTTCCCATGAACCAGCAAGCGGAAGATTTGATGATGGGCGCGCCCGCGCCGGTGGAATCAGAAAGATTACGCGAATTGCACCTGGCGATCAGAATGCCGCCAAAGCAAGAATAAGTCTGGAAACCTTAACGTTTCGCTTGCTAAAGCGGCGTTTAGAGTTCTATTAAATTGGTTGTACGAATCGCGAATCACAGGGGGCAGGGGCCTTGCTACTTCGAATTGCCGTACTGGGCGTATCAGCTGCATTGCTGGGGGGGTGTCTTCCGCCCGTTTTACAAGTGGCGTCCTGGACGATTAGCGGCGCGAGTTATGTGTTTTCCGGCAAGAGCGTTGGCGACCATGTGTTGTCCCTCGCCGCCGATCAGGATTGTGCGACGTGGCGCGTTCTGCAAGGGAAACGCATTTGCGTTGACCATGAAAAGAAATATGAGAATGGCTGGGAAGCCGTTGCATCGACATTCAAGGTGCCCGCTGCGGACCAACCGGGAACGTCGCCGGATGTGGATAGCGAGACTGGCGATGTCTTCGCGGAGACAACAGCGCAACCTGTTGAACAACCTGTTCAACTTGCAACAGTGAACGTAAATGAAGTTGCGCTGGGATTCGAGGACGAAGCGTCCCTTGGCGTTGAAGCGGCGGTTCAGGATGACGTTCAGGACGCTGCCGTTACGCTAGAGGCGCCAAAAGCCTCGCCTCGCCACATGATCTCTCCTGTCGAATTGGCGTCGTCGGATGACGTTGCTGATTTGGCGCCAGCTTCGGGACCTTCCGTCGAAAGCCTTGTTGAACCGGAACTCACCGTGGTGACGCCGCAAGAAAAGATCACAACTGAAAAATCGATGGTCGCTACGCCTCGGCGGGAAGCGGGAAAACCTTTGGTTACATATGCGCAGGCCGAACGTCGTGTTGACGAAAAACCGGGCATTTACCTGGTTATCGGGAGTTTTCGAAGTAATAACCGCGCCGAAAAGTTGCAGTCTAAGCATACGGCCACGGAAACGACGATTATGAAGGCCAGTGTGAGTGGGAGGTCCCTGTTTCGTGTTCTGGCGGGGCCGATTGAACGGCCGGGGCTCGCATCGGCGCGCAAAGTGCTGTCGAAGGCAGGGGTTCGCAACAGCTGGGCGATGCGCCTTTGTAAGGCGACGTTGACACCCCCGCCATGCGCCACGCCACTGCAACAAGCCGCTCTGCCTAAATAAACCGACTCGATAAACAAACCACAGCATGCGGGTTCACACGATAGGCGAATTGGGCGTTTACGTGAGTACCCGCAGCCGCGCGCGTTGTTTATTGGCGTACATGTCTGAATCAGCCTGATTGAAGAGATCCGACGGATCTGCGCCGGGACCATAGGGTTCTGTTCCGATGCTGGCGCGGACCTGGATACTGCGGTGTCGCCACGGCGCAATGAGATCATTCAACACCGTGGAGATCATTCGCGCGCGGTCCATGGCCGGTTTGGGCGTTGTCTGGTTCACTAAAACCGCGAATTCATCGCCCCCGATACGCGCGATATCATCGACCTGACGGACGCATTGGCGCAAAACGTCCGACACGATTTTCAGAACAAAATCTCCGGCGGCGTGGCCATGGGTGTCGTTGATATCCTTAAAACCATCCAGGTCGATAATGATCAGGAGGCAGGTCTCGCCATATCGCTCGGCGCGTGTAAGCGCGCGTTTTAGCGCATCGGAAAATCCGCGACGATTGAGCAAGCCCGTCGCGTCGTCTGTAACGGACAGTTTGCGCAGCCGTTCGATCTCGCTGTCGCGTTCGGCGACCCGGCGCTCCGCATAGCTTGCGGCCTCGATTGCACGCTCCAGCAATTGCCGCAGCATGGGTTCCATCCGACCGTCTTTGGAAACTTCCTGAGTCAGGCGGGTGGATAGGTTTTTTAGTGAATCGTTATCCGTCCGCGATGGGAAACCGTTAGTATTTTTATTTTGCGCTAATGGCAAATTCATTTGTCTCTCCTGTGACCGACTTTCGCCGTCTTTACTTCAAGGAGAGTCGCAATCGATGTGCCATCAAGTAACATATTGATTTATAAAATTAAATTAGATTCAGGTGGTCTGTTAATTCACCTGGACCGGAATCTTCTTCCGGTCCAGTCGGAATCATGTGCCGTCGTCGTTTCCGGCATCAGGTAATTTGGTCCGTTGGGGTATTGCCAGCGAATATCGCGTCTAAATTGTCCAACGCACGAAAGCCCATTTCGTTGCGGGTATCGACGGTTGCGCTGCCGATATGGGGAACGAGAAAGGCGTTTTTCAAGGTGGCGTAACCGGGGTTGAATTTGGGTTCTCTGTCATACACGTCAAGACCGACGCCGGAGACCTTTCCACTCTCCACGGCGGCGATTAAATCAGCGTCGACAACGATATCGCCGCGCGCTGAATTTACGACGACTGCGCCGTCGGGCAGCATGGCGACCCGCTTTGCATCCAGAAAATGGCGGGTTTCTGATGTTGAGGGGCAGTTGATTGATAAAAACTCGCAATGCCCCAGCATTGCCTCCGGATCAGCGTGAAAGATTGCGCCTTCCTCCAGCTCCGGCGTCAGGCGGGAGCGGTTGTTGTAGTGAATCTTCATGCCGAAGGCGCGTGCGCGCTTGGCGACAGCCCGGCCAATCCGTCCCATACCAAGAACGCCCAGTTTTTTGCCACCTAAATGGACACCGAGCAATGTCGTGGATTCCCAGCGACCCCAATCGCCATTGCGCAGAACCTGTGATGATTCTCGCGCGCGCCGCGCTGCGCCCAACAGACAAAGCAGTGCGATATCCGCGGTGGCGTCGGTCAGAACGTCCGGCGTATTTGTGACAATGATGTTTCGGGCGCGGGCCGCTTCAAGGTCGATATGTTCATGGCCAACGGAATACGTTGCAATGGCGCGAACGCTGTCGGATAAGCGTTCAATGACCGATGCGGAGAATTTTTCCGTGCTACATGTCAGTATCGCGTCGATGCCATGACTGCTGGCGATAAGGGCGTCGGCGTCATATTGTGCATCGTCGCTATTGAGCTGCGCGTTGTAGTCGTGTGAAATCCGGGCTTCGACAGGACCGGGCAAAGTACGGGTCACAAGTAGAGTTGGTTGATCAGACATGAAGTGTTTCCCTGATTTTAAGATGTCACAGCGTATGAGCAATTTGCGCAGAACGCGCTGTTTTATGGACGGTGATTTTCGTCATATAAATCGGTTCTTTAATAACATTACTTCACGCCTTGTAGGAACTTTTTGTTTCCTTTCTTTGGTGATCGTTTGGAGTGTCGTCGCAACGCCTGTGGACGCTTTTGCCGCGGATGAAATTTCACCCCATCGCGCCGCGTACCGATTGGAGCTCGCCTCGACGCGCACGGGCAGTCCAGTGGTGGCGGTCTCGGGTCTCATGACGTTCGAATGGGCCGACGCCTGCGATGGTTGGGCGACGGATCAGCGTTACGTTATGAAGCTGATCAATGCAGACGAACTCGAGCGTATTTTGAAGACAAGCTTCGTCGCGTGGGAATCCAAAGACGGACGGCGATATCGGTTTAATGTAAAGCGCACGCGGACCGGCGGCGCCACGCAGAATGTTCGGGGCGAAGCGTTGATCGATGATAGTGGCGCCGGCGTCGCAAAATTTGAATTGCCGGCGGAAAAACAGTTCACCTTGCCAACTGGCGTACAATTTCCGACCCATCATCTTTTGGCGTTGATGGCCGCCAGCGCGAAGGACAGCCGCTTCGAACAGCGGATGTTGTTCGATGGCGGCTCGGTCGAGGGCGCTCAGCCCGTAACCGCAGTGCTCTTGCCAAAGCGTGCGGCGAAACCAAACGATGCGATTCCATCCGAATTGGCGCGACCGTTTATCTGGCCCATGTATTTGGCGTATTTTGTCGACGGCGATAAGTCGGGCGAGCCTGATTTTGAAATGTCGATGGATTTGCAATCCAACGGCGTCGTGCCGCGGATTGTGTTGGATTATGGGGATTTCAAAGTTAATGGCGTTCTGGAGCGATTGGAGCCCCTTAACGCGCCAAATTGTTGACGGAATCGTTTAAATCGCGCCCGTTGCGGAGGAGGGCGTATCTGGCGCCTCCAGCGCTTGTAATAGACTCGGTTGCTCAATTTCCCGTTCGTCGGTCAAATCGGAAACGCCGACGCCGATGAGCCGGAAGGCGTCGCCCTTGACCTCGGATTCCAGGAGCTGCACGGCGGTTTGATAGAGAGCGTCGGCGGTTTTGGCGGGCTCAGGGTTTTTGTGTCGCCGCGTGACTTGCGAAAAATCTGCGCGTTTCAGCTTTAGAGTGACTGTCGGGCCGACGACCTGCTTAGTGTGCAGGCGCGCCGCGACCTTTTCACATAAGGGCCACAGGCGGCGGCGTAATTCATCGAGATTGAAAATGTCTTCCGTAAAGGTTGTCTCCGCCGAGACGCTCTTGGTGACGGTTTGCGAGTCGACCGGGCGATTATCTTCACCCCGTGAAAATTGAAACAAACGCCGCCCCATAACGCCGTGACGCTCTGTTAACCGGGCTTCCGGAATTTTACGCAGCTGGCCTATCGTCGTGACGCCTTCACGGCGCAGGGACGCTTGAAGGGCGCGCCCAACCCCCCAGATGATGCCGACGGGGCGTGATTCCAGAAAATCCAGCGCTTCGTTTCGACCAATGATCGCGAAACCTCTGGGTTTGTCCAAATCCGAGGCGAGTTTGGCGAGAAATTTGTTGTAGCTGAGACCGATGCTTGCGGAGACGCCGACTTCCGACTCGATCCGATTTACCAATCTTGCGAGGCCACGGGCGGGATTATCGGCGTCTTCGCCCTGAGCGTCCGATAAATCGAGAAAGGCTTCGTCAATAGATATGGGCTGAATCGTTGGCGTGTACTCCCGCATAATCGCGCGGATTTGCTGTCCGGCCGCGCTGTATTTCGCCATTTCCGGGCGGATGACGACGGCGTTCGGGCAAGCTTTCAAGGCCGTGTACATGGGCATGGCGGATTTAACGCCATACAGGCGGGCGACGTAACAGGCGGCCGCAACGACGCCTCTATGCCCTCCGCCGACGATAACCGGTTGGTCGCGGATCGCCGGGTTGTCGCGTTTTTCGATGGAGGCGTAGAAAGCGTCGCAATCGATATGAGCGATGCGAAGTTCAATTAACTCTGCATGGGAGAGTACGCGCGGCGAGTGGCAAGAGGGGCAGCGTTTGTGCGGGATTAAGAAGGTTTCCAGACATTCCCGGCACAGACACTGATGTTGTTGTTCAGGCGCAACCATCGTTTTACCCGGCCTTGGGGGCGCTTATCGGCGCCGTATCGGAAGGCCATAGCCAGGCGGCGCCCCGAACACCGCTGGAATCACCAAACTTGGGCGGGACAAGACGCGTCGACACATGGTCGGAAAATATCCACTGCGACCACAATTGAGGCACATTGCTGTATAATCGGTCGATGTTCGACATGCCGCCGCCAAGAACGATGATATCGGGGTCCAGCACATTGATGATTGACGATAATGCTCGCGCGAGGCGAGATTCGTACTGCGCCAGACTGGCGAGGCAGGCTGTGTCGCCGTCTCCAGCGCGAGCGACGATAATCTCGGCGCTGATGTGTTGGCCCGTGGCGTCAAAATGGCGCGCTTCAAACCCGGGTCCCGATAAATAGGTTTCGATGCATCCAGTCTTGCCGCAGCCGCAACGCGGGCCTGGCCTTTCATCGTCGTGCGTCCAAGGCAGGGGATTGTGACCCCATTCCCCGGAAATGGCGTTTGCGCCGACGAGCGGCTCTCCGTTGATAACAATGCCGCCGCCGCATCCTGTCCCTAAAATAACGCCGAAGACAATTTGCGCGCCGGCGGCCGCGCCATCCGTTGCTTCTGACAAGGCGAAGCAATTGGCGTCGTTCATCATTGGCGCCTGACGGTTAAGGAGGACTTCCAGATCCTTGTCGAGACGATGACCGTTAAACGGGGCGTTAGGGGCGTTTTTCACCAGGCCGGTCTTGGGCGAAATGGCGCCCGGGATTCCCATGCCGACGGTGCAGGGTTCGCCAGCCTTTTCTTCAATTTTCAAGGTTAAGTCGGCGATTGCCTGTATGGCGGCGCCGTAATCGTTTTGTGGCGTTGGGATCCTTTGTCGCGTCAAAATCTCGCCTTTTGTATCGACGAGGGCGGCTTCAATCTTGGTGCCCCCAACATCTACGCCAATCCTCATGTTTGGGATTCTCCTTTATTTCATGGCGTAGCGAAGAACCGGTTTACAAACGGAGACGGCTTTATCGTAATGATTTCGCGTGTTCGCGAAGCGCCTGAATGGCAATATTAATATATATTCCATGGTGGCGCGATTTAAATTCCGTGATCAAACCTTAATCTTACGCGGATTCAACAGCCAAGTGCATAATTTGAGAGCCATCTAGGTCAGGTGGGGTTATCGAGGATTTCTTACGAA
>JBLHZD010000023.1:0-22746 GCA_047631095.1 Alphaproteobacteria bacterium | reverse complement strand
CGTTAATCGCCGCGCCGTCTCATATTTAATAAAAACGTCACAAAATAAATTATTCCGAATACCCAAATTTCGCGCCTGGCTTGCGGACGAGCACGACGACTTTTCCAGTTGCGCGGCGCTCGATAAGCGTTTGTAACGCGTCAGCGGCTTGCGCCAGCGGGAAACGGGCGCTGATATGCGGTTTGATTTTACCCTCGCGCCACCAGCGCATCATCGTTGGAAACATATCCTGATAGGGCTCGGTTTTTCGCCGCCGGTAGGCATGCATGGCGATTCCCACCACGGATATATTTTTCACCAACAGGTAATTCGCCGGAATTTGCGGGATGTCGCCACTGGCGAAACCAATGATGGCGATTCGACCGTCAATATTGAGACATCGCAGGGATTGCCGGAACGCGTCTCCGCCAACCGGATCATAGACAACGTCCACGCCACCGACCAATTCTTTCACTCGGTCGCGAATGTTTTCGGTCCGATAGTTGATGACATGGTCGGCGCCGTGGCGTTTCGCCAGCGCCAGTTTTTCGTCGTCTCCGGCTGTCGCCACGACCGTCGCGCCCAGAATTTTGCCAATCTCCACCGCTGTCAATCCAACGCCACCGCCAGCGCCATGCACCAACAGGGTTTCGCCCGCGCTCAGGTGAATTTGGGGGTGGTGGAGGCCGATAAAGCTGGTGGCGTAGACCAGCGCGAAACCGCCGGCGGTGGCGAAATCAAGGTCGTTGGGGATTTTATGGGTTTCCTCGGCGCTGCATGTCACTTCCTCCGCAAACCCGCCATGACCGACCAGCGCCATCACCCGGTCGCCAGGCGCAAAACCTTCAACGCCGTCGCCCACATCCATGATGTATCCCGCAACTTCTTTACCCGGCGAAAAGGGCACGTCCGGTTTGTCCTGATATTGCCCTTTGATCATCAACGTGTCGGGAAAATTACATCCGCTCGCGTGAACCTCGATTCGCACGTCGCCGGGGCCCGGAATCAGGGATGGAACGGTATCCAGGCGCAGTCCATTGAGCCCGGTCAGTTGATGAACGCGAATGGCGCGCATGGTCGTGTGTCCTTGTGTTCAAAAATATTTAAAAATTGTGAGGAAAGTCACCAAAGCAACTTGCCTTCGAGCGGGTGTCTATGCAAGTTTCCGCGCCATGCGAGGATATTTTGGAATAGGGGTCGAGGGCATTTCAAAGCCGATGAATGTCGGTAATTTGTTTCGTTCCGCCCATGCGTTTGGCGCTGACTTTGTGTTCGCCATAGCGCCCGCTATCGATGTAACGGCGTTGCACAAGGCGGACACGTCGCAAACGTCGCGTCACGTGCCGCTGCATCATTTTGACACGCTGGACGGGTTCAGCCTGCCGCATGGCTGTGAGCTGGTCGGCGTCGAGTTTATGGATGACTCGATTGATCTGCCGAGTTTCACCCATCCGGTACGCGCGGCGTATGTTTTGGGGCCGGAGCGTGGATCCCTGTCGCCGGAATTGGTGGAACGATGTGATCATATCGTCAAAATTCCGACAAAGTTCTGTGTGAATGTCGGCGTCGCCGGTGCGATCCTTCTCTACGACCGGCTGATTACGCGCGGTCGACATGCGCCGCGTCCCCCCACCGCTGGCGGGCCGGTTGAAGAATTGGCGCCCCATGTTCATGGCGGTCAGATTATGAGGCGGTCCTGATGACGTTACTACGGCTCGGAATTCTCCTTCTCGCGATGATTTCCGGACCGGTGGCGGCGAAGGATGTCGGGTTGGGGACGTTCAAGGCCTGGGAGGCCTATACGTTTCAGGAGCGAGGTAAACTGGCCTGCGCCATCTGGGCCCCCGCGAGCAAGAGCACGGGTAAATACAAGCGTCGCGGCGACGTCATGCTCTTTGTGACCCACCGCCCCGGGGTCAAACGGGTTAACGAAATCAGTTTTGAGACGGGCTACACCTACAAGCAGGATAGTGAAGTCACCGTCACTATCGACAAGAAAAAAATATTCAAGTTGTTCACCGAAGCGGAAACTGCGTGGAGCTACGCCGCCAAGGATGACGCCGCTTTGGCCAAAGCGATGCGAGTTGGCCAGGTCATGACCATTCGCGGTGAATCCAAGCGGGGCACAAAGACGCTCGATACGTTCAAATTAGCGGGCTTCACCGCCGCGCATAACGCGATCAACAAAGCCTGTAAGGTAAAGAAGTAGCGGTCTCCTACTTTGTTATCTTTTTACTTTTTTCCAACAATGAAAAGTTCCGAGACATACGGAATTTGAACAAAGCCGTCGGCGTCGACATGTTCATTTGATAACGCCATTAAATCCGCCTCGACCTTTTCCTCGCCAAGTGATGCGACGGCGGGTTTCATGGTGCGCCGCGACAGGGTCATGGCGACAAATCGGCTGGGCTCCATCGCCATCAACCAGACATGGTCGTGTCGCGTCGCATTAACACCCCAGTCCAGCGCTGACAGTTCACCCATCAAATCGATGTCTCGGTAATCCCGGCTATACCCTTCCGAATGGGTTTCGGCGTAGGTTTCATAGGCGTCCAGCAGCGGGCTTGCGCGCCAATCACGGTTGTTTTGCAAAACGGCCAAAACGCCGCCGCTGTGAAGCGCCCGCGCGGATTCGGAGTAAAAACCGGGGCGGTCAAAAAACTGAATCGCCTGTGCGACGATAACGACGCCCAGACTGGAATCGGCGGCGGGTAAGGATTCCGCGCCGCCCTCAAGATAGGTGATTGCGTCTTCATCCGGGGTCGCCGCGATGGCTTGTCGCCGCATATCCGCGCCCGGCTCGACGCCGGTTATGGCCCAATCCGGACCCATGGCGCGGCGAAACGCGCGTGTGGAAATACCGGTGCCCGCGCCAATATCCAAAAGCGCCTTTGGAAGACTGTGCGTCGCTTCGGCGCGATTGCGCAAATTGGCGAGTAAATTGTCCGGATAATCGGGCCGGTTTTTCTGATACCGTTCCGCGAGGCCGTCAAAGGGGTTTGCGTTGCTCAACGTCCTACATCCTATTTGCTACGTGAAGATCTGGATTCTGCCTCGGAAGTGAAGCGTTCGGCCAGGTCTTTTTCCAGTTCTTTCAAATCTTCCGGAACGGGCAGGCCTTCGGCGCGCATTGTCTGCAGCGTCTGGTGGATTCGCATGAAAACTTCGTGCGGATCGCCTTGATCGCCTTCCATTTCGTCAATCAGAAGCGACAAGGCGATGGTTAGGTCGTTTGTATCCATCGTTCAATTTCCTTGTTTGTTGCGCTTTATATATATGCAAGTTACGAGCGCCACACTGATATGATATATGTCAGATCGCTTCGCTGAAAAGTGTCGTGCGACAGGCCGGGCAGGTTGCGCACCACCCGAACTACGCTATATGAACAGGATATGACTGATATAGCTGCTGACAACCCGGTACCGTCTATGGGCGGCGTCCCTCCTCTAGCGCCCGTTGTGTTGGATTCGCGCGTCAACCTCATCGGGATGAATCTCGATGATTTAGTGCGCGAACTCGCGGCGATGGGTGAGAAAAAATTTCGCGCTGACCAGCTGTACCAATGGATATACCAGCACGGCGTCACAGACATCGACGCAATGACCAATTTGGGCAAGCCGCTGCGCGAGAAACTGGCCGAACGCTACCGTGTCGACCGACCCACGACATCGTCGCGCCAGATCTCCACCGACGGTACGCGAAAATGGTTGTTGCGCTTCGACGACGTGCAGGAAGCCGAGACCGTTTTCATTCCCGAACCCAACCGGGGGACCCTGTGCGTGTCCAGCCAAGTCGGCTGTACGTTGACCTGCGCCTTTTGTCATACAGGGACGCAACGGTTGGTGCGCAATCTGGACCCCGGTGAAATCGTCGGGCAGGTCATGCTGGCGCGGGACGAGGTCGGGGTTTGGCCCGCCTCCGCCGTCGACCGGTCCTTGACGAATATCGTGATGATGGGCATGGGCGAACCGTTGTTCAATTACGACAATGTGGCCAAAGCGTTGCGCATCGCCATGGACGGCAACGGCTTGTCCATTTCAAAGCGCAAAATCACATTGTCGACCTCGGGCGTCGTCCCGGAAATCCGACGGTTGGGCGCGGACCTTGGCGTCATGCTGGCGATTTCCCTGCACGCGGTTCGCGATGAGTTGCGCGACGAACTGGTGCCGATTAACCGGAAATATCCGTTGAAGGAATTGATGGCGGCGTGTCGGGATTATCCGGGATTGTCTAATGCGCGCCGTGTCTTCTTTGAATATGTCATGTTAAAAGACGTGAACGACTCCGCTGCGGACGCACGAGAGCTGGTGCGCCTGATCAAGGGTATTCCCGCCAAGATCAATTTGATCCCGTTTAACCCCTGGCCGGGGGTCGCCTATGAATGTTCCACCGAGGCGTCGATCAAGCGCTTTGCCGATATTTTGCACAATGCGGGTTATGTCTCGACCGTGCGCACCCCGCGCGGGCGCGATATTCTGGCGGCGTGCGGGCAATTGAAATCCGAAAGCGTGAAGCTGCGAAAGAGCCAGCGCGACGACTGATTGAGAAGGATGAATGATGGCGGAGCAGGAAAGAGCGTTGATCGTAGGCGTGGGCGGCGGATTAAGCGCCTCGCTGGCGCGGTTGTTTCATAAAGAAGGCATGGCGGTCGCGTTGGCGTCCCGCAACCCGGATCGCCTTGGTGCGCTGGAAGCGGAGACGGGCGCGAAAGCCTATGGCTGCGACGCGCAGGATCCGGCTTCGGTCGATGCGCTGTTCGCCGCAGTGGACGGCGATCTCGGCGTTCCCGATATCGTGGTCTACAACGCCAGCAATCGCGCGCGCGGGCCGGTCGAGGAATTGGATCCGGAAGCTGTGCGCAACGCGATCATGATTTCATGCTATGGCGGGTTTTTAGTTGCGCAAGCGGCCGCCAAGCGGATGATCCCGCAAGGTCACGGTACGATAATGCTGACAGGCGCGTCGGCCAGCGTGAAGGGGTATCCAAATTCGTCAGGCTTCGCGATGGGCAAGTTCGGGCTTCGCGGGTTGGCGCAAAGCCTGGCGCGCGAACTGCAACCGAAAAACATTCATGTCGGTCACTTCGTTATCGATGGCGGCATCAAGGTCAGCGATGATGATGATCGCACTCGCGCCCGGGGCGACGATGGCACCCTGGACCCGGACGCGATTGCGGAAAGTTATCTTCATATGCACCGGCAGCACCGCAGCGCCTGGACGTGGGAAATGGAGCTGCGGCCCTGGGTGGAGAATTTTTAGTCGTTAAATTTTTCTGTCAGACTAGTCGTCTCCAGACGATGCCCGTTCCGCATCTTTCTTCGCCATTTGCGCCTTTAACTGTTCGGGCGTGAGGCGCACGATATCGGCGTTTTGGTGGCTGAAGATGTCGTAGGCTTGCGTGTCCAGATCCTCCAGCACCCGCTCGCCGGACAAGACTTCCGCTTTCCATTGCGCATGTGCTTCTTCGTCTGCGTGGAATTCCGGCATGACTTCTTCGGCAAACATTTTCAGGCTGCTGCAAATATCTTCATGGGTGGTCTTGCCCGCCTGGTTCAACAGGATGACTTGATCCACATTGGATTCCTGGAAAATACGCAATTTTTTGCGGATCGTTTCCGGTGATCCCACAAGCGCGCCGTCGAACGCGGCCTTCGCCTTGTCCGAGTGGCGCCAATCCTGAAATTCCTTCCATAAATCGCCTTTGCCAGGCGCGTCCACGCCTTTGCGTCCGTAATAGGACAGCGCGAAGATGAAGAAGGTCCAGCCCGCCGCTTTTTCGTAAGCCTCTTCATCCGTTTCGGCGCACATGAAGCCCGCCACCATGGCGATGTTAGGGTTAGACGGGTAATCGGTGAGCTTTTTCTGGTTGTGCAGCAGATTGTTGTAATACTTGTTCACCCAGGCTTTGGCGGCGTCTGGCGACACAAAGGTGAAGCCCAAGGCGCCCATACCCCATGAACCAGCCTGCCCGATTGTTTGAATGTTCGAACACGCGACCCAAAGTGGCGGGTGCGGCTTCTGATAGGGTTTTGGAATGACGTTTCGTGCGGGGAAGTCATGGAATTCGCCATGAAATTCCCAGCTGTCCTTGGAGAACATCGGGATAATCGCCTGAACCGCTTCTTCCCACCGGTCGCGTTTGGTGCGCACCTGGGTGCCGAACGGATGCAGCTCCGCCGGGCCGGCGCCTTCGCCCATTCCAAGTTCCACCCGGCCTTTTGACAGTAAATCAAGCGTCGCCACGCGTTCTGCGACCCGGTGCGGCTGGTTGGTCGGTAATTGGATGACCCCATGGCCCAACCGGATATTGGTTGTGCGTTGACTGGCGGCGCCCAGAAAAACTTCCGGCGCGGAGGAGTGCGAATATTCCTCCAGAAAATGGTGCTCCACTTCCCACGCGTAATCGTATCCAAGCTTGTCGGCTAATTCGATCTGGGTCAGTGAGTTTTGCAGCAAATCATATTCTGAAAGCGCGCCCCAGGGACGGGGGAGTTGATGTTCGTAAAAAATTCCGAATTTCATGATCTTCCTCAAACGGGTTTTTGCATAATTCTGTGGCCCTAGGGTTGGCGTGGCCCAAGGGAAAGTCAAACATGATACCTATATGTATGTTAGAAATTCACATATATATAATGCCCGAAATTAACGTCGCCTTGAATTATGGAACTTTTGGTATGGACAGAGTCGTAAAATCTGCGGGTAGGGTGCTTGAAATTTTTGAGTACTTTGCGCACCGGCAAAGCCCCGCAACCGTATCTGATGTCGCCAACGCGCTGGAATATCCCATAAGCTCCACCTCGGTGCTTCTTAAATCTTTATTGTCGATGGGGTACCTTGAGTATTTGCAGGACACCCGAAGTTACCTGCCGACAATCCGGTTTGCGCTGTTGGGCACCTGGATGTTCGAGCGCCTCTTTTCCGATGAGGAACCTGTTCTCCACTTAATGGACGAGCTGCAATTACAAACCAGCGAGACGATTGTGCTGGCGATGAAGCATGGTTGGAGTCTGGATTACATTCGCGTGCTGCAATCCATCGCGCCCGTTCGTTTTGAAATCAGGCCGGGCTCCCGGCGCCCGATCTGGTTGCCCGCTACCGGCAAAGTTCTGCTGGCGCAGCTTACCGATGAGGCCGTGACAGGCCTGTTGCGCCGGTTGAATTCCGAGCCTGAAAACAAACGTGTTGAAATTGAACCGTTCCTGAAGGAGATGGCGCAAATCAGACGGCAGGGATATGCGATCAGCGAGGGATCCGTCGTGCCGGACACCGCCATGTTTGCGATGGCGTTGTCCGTGCAAGGGAGCCATCGCCCGCTTTCCGTCGCGGTATCGGGACCTTTGGAGCGAATGCGCCGCAATAAGGAAAAAACATTATTGATCATGGCGCAAACGTTGAAGGACCCGATACTGGGCGCCCGGCGCGCTTCCGATGCGTCCAACGCCGAGGATGCGCCCATGTCGCATTATCGTCAGGGCTGGGTGCGTGACACCTTGTAGTTTAAGGCTGCATTCCTTTAGCGATAAAGTTTAACGACGTCAGGTTTCGGTAGGGGATAGTATGAGGTGGCGTGGATAGGGGTCGCCAGCGCAACGGGACCGGGAACGCTTGCGGGATGATCTCTGCAGCGGGTATGTTAGCGAAGATGCTGCGCGCTAGATTACGGCGTTGCGAATCCGCAGGCGCGTCTCAAGGATGCGCCGTGAACCGAATTAAATTAACACAACGATAATTTTGAAACGCGGGAATACAAAATCCCGTAACCTCGTAGGGAGAAAACTTCATGAGTGAGTCAACAATTCGCCTTGGCCTGATTGGCGCGGGCGGCAACACGCGCGACCGCCACATTCCCGGCTTCGCCAAACAAGCTAATGTTGAAATCGTCGCCGTGGCGAACCGCAGCGTTGAGTCGGGTCAGGAGGTTGCCGATCAATTCAATATTCCCAGTGTGGCGGCAAGCTGGACTGAAATTGTCGATGACGATTCCATCGACGCAATCTGCATCGGCACATGGCCTTATATGCATGCGACATTGACCATCGCGGCGTTGGAGGCGGGGAAGCATGTTTTGTGCGAAGCTCGCATGGCGATGAATGTCGACGAAGCGCGTGAAATGCTGTTGGTATCCCGGCTTCATCCGACATTGACGGCGCAGATTGTGCCTGCTCCGCACACGCTGAAATTCGATCAAACCATCATGGACATGATCGGTAGTGGCTATATCGGCGATTTGATCACATTGGATGCTCGCGTCGCGCCCGGCGCCAGTTTCCCGAATAATGAGTCGCCGTTGCACTGGCGTCAGAACCGGGATTTCTCCGGCAACAACATCATGGGCATGGGCATCTGGTACGAAGCGATGATGCGGTGGGTTGGCCCGGCTGCGACCGTTAGCGCCACCGCGCAAAGCGTCGTCTCCCACCGGGTGGACGAGAATGGCCACCGCGTCGCGATGACGATCCCGGATCACGTGGACATCACCAGCTATATGGAACAGGGCGGTCAAATGCGCTTCTGTTTCTCCAGTGTCCTGGGGCATACGCCGAACACGGCGGAGGTTCATATCTTCGGAACCGAAGGCACGATCTATTTGTGCCAGAATCGGGCCGGTGAATGGTCCATGTCGGCGGGCAAGCGCGGTGATGATGGGTTGAGTCCCGTTGAAATCGATCCTGCGAAAGCGGGCGGCTGGCGCGTTGAGGAAGAATTCATCAACGCCATCCGCGGCAAGGAAGAAGTGACCCACACGAACTTCGTAACAGGCGTGAAATACATGGAATGGACCGATGCGGTTACCTTGTCGATCCGTCAGGGTGAAGTGGTCAAACTACCGATGGGTTAAGACCCTTTTTAAGCGCGTCGAAACGGGCGTTTGGTCCGTTTTGGCGTGCTTTTTTATCTAGCTCTGATCGTTTGTTGGCGTTAAATGCGCGCCAGCTGCGGTGATAGCGTCCAGCAAGGTATCGCTCAGATGACTGGCGGGCATCGCATCTAGGACACCGAGCGTCCGCAAGCTATCCGCCGCGCCGCCTGATAATCCTGCGACATAACAATCGACGCCGTCCCCAATCGCGGCATTCAGCAATCCTTCAATCGCCAACGCCGCGCTGGTGTCTACATGGGCGGCGTCCGTCATGTCGTAGATAATGGTTTTATGACCGAAGGACGCTGTGTTGGTGCGCTGAACCAGCTCCCGCGCGGACGCGTAGGAAAACCGGCCGCGCAGAAATATCACCAGAATTTGTCCGTTGTAGCGCCGTAAGGCGTTCTTCTCCGCCTCGCTTAGATTGGCGCTTTCATCGGGAATGGCGACGGCGGTCACGCCTTTCAACTCCTCCGTCTCCATCCATTTTGAGTTGACGATCCCGGCGAAAATAAGCCCGACTGCAACGGCGGTGATGAGATCGACGAAGACCGTCAGGACAAGCGTGACCAGCATCACCAGCACCTTGTCGCGCGGCGCGCGTGGGATTCGCTTCAGATAATCCCAATCGATGATGTCCCAGCCGACTTTCATCAAAATCCCCGCCAGGACAGCGTGGGGGATATGTTCGGCCAGGGGGCCCAGTCCCAGGACAAGCGCCAGCAGGGCCAGGGCGTGAATGGCGCCGGACACCGGCGTGCGGCCGCCCGCGCGAACATTGACCACCGTGCGCATCGTGGCGCCTGCGCCCGGCAGCCCGCCAATCAACCCCGCCGCCATATTACCGATTCCCTGTCCGGCCAGCTCCCGGTCGGAATTGTGGCGGGTTCGCGTGATCGAATCCGCCACCAGTGACGTCAGAAGGCTATCGATGGAGCCCATCAACGCTAGAATTAGAGCGGGCTGAACAACGCTTGGCAGGTCCGATAACGGGATTAACGGGATGTGAAAATCCGGAAGCCCCGTTGGCACATCGGCGATTGTCGGCGCTGCGGTGAGAACAAAGGCGCCCAGTACAGTGCCAATAACCAGCGTGGCCAGCGGTGGCGGTGCAAACGCCCGCAACCTGTTCGGCCAGAACACCATAATCCCGACGGAAATGCAGGCGATGATGAGCGCATCGGCGTTGATGTCGCCAAAGAGATGAGACCATTCGCCGATAGCGTTAAGTGGCCCGCCCGGTGCGGTTGGCAATCCAACAAAGGGAAGGGTCTGGATTAAAATAATAATGACGCCGATCCCGGACATGAACCCCGACACGACGGAAAAGGGCGTGTAGGATACGAAGCGGCCAATTTTGAGAAACCCGAAGGCGACTTGAAACAGGCCCCCTAAAAAGACGATGGCGAAAGCGTGCGGCAAGTTGCTGGCATGTTCGGCCACGACAACGGCCATGACCGCCGTCATGGGCCCGGTTGGCCCCGAAACCTGTGATGGGGTGCCGCCAAACAAGGCGGCGAAAAAGCCGACGGCGATAGCTCCGTACAGACCGGCGATCGGACCAACGCCGGACGCGACGCCAAACGCCATGGCCAAGGGCAACGCGACGACGGTTGTGGTCAATCCGCCAAAAAGGTCGCCGCGCAGGTTACTGAAATCAGGGCGCACGTCTTAAATCCTCAAACTATACTTTGGACATCAACCAACCGCTGGATCCACTGGTTGGACCCGCCGGTCACTCTCCAATATCCTATACCGAATTCGGGCAGGATCAATTTAGGGGAACACGTCATGGCTTTCGATTTAACGGGACAACGGATTGCAATATCAGGCGCAAGCGGCGGGATTGGATCGGAAACGGCGCGGCTGGTCGCGTCGATGGGCGCTGATGTTTGTCTGAGCGATTTGGAGGCGCCCGTCGCCCTTGCGGAATTTTTGGCCGGGAAAGGTCGCGATGCGCAGGCGGCCTCGCTTGATGTGACGGACCGGGCGGCGGTGGAGGCCTGGGCCGAAAGCTGCGGCGAGGTGGACGCCTTTATCGATTGCGCCGCCATTTGCCCGTTTGACGATTGGAACGACGACGGTTGGGACGAGGTCGCCGAGCGGGTGTTCGCCATCAATTTAAGGGGGCCGATTAACCTGACGCGTGCGTTCATGAAAACCATGACGTCGCGACAGGGTGGGCGCATCGCGTTGATCGGGTCCATCGCCGCGCGCTTTGGCGGCGTCGCCGCCGCGCCGCATTATGTGATGTCGAAGGGTGGGATTCATAGCTTTGTCCGTTGGGCGGCGAAGAAAGGCGCGCCGAACAACGTGCTGGTCAACGCCGTGGCGCCGGGACCAATTGCGACGGCGATGACCCAGGGGCAGGATTTTGATCCTTCGGTCTTTCCACTGGGCAGAATGGGCGACCCCTCTGAAATTGCCGGCCCGCTGGCGTTTCTGGTCTCCCCCGCCGCCAGTTATATTTCGGGCGTGGTGCTCGATGTAAACGGGGCGATGCACTTCAGCTAGGGCGTCGCCCACAGCCAAAAGGCGTTTGTTACAGGCGCGGCCCGGATATTACCCTATAACCCGGACCTTACCCTAAAAATGTGTCCTTTTATCCGACCGCCGCCAATGTGTATAATTTTTCAGACCGGACATATTATTTTGCCGGACCCTTTAATCTGAAAGAGGAATTCCAATGACCCTTCTATGCGAAGACCGGGTTGCGATTGTAACAGGCGCCGCGCGTGGCGTCGGGCGTCAACATGCGTTGTTATTGGCGAAGCACGGGGCAAAAGTCGTCGTCAACGATCTTGGCGGGGCTGTGGACGGCTCTGGCGCGGACCAGTCTCCCGCACAGCAGGTCGTTGAAGAAATCAAGGCGATGGGCGGCGACGCCGTGGTCAACGGGGATGACGTCGGCAATTTCGACGGCGCCAAGAACATGATTGACCAGGCGATCAACCACTTTGGCAAACTTGATATTCTGGTGAATAACGCCGGAATCCTGCGGGACCGGATGTTGGTCAACATGACGGAAGAAGAATGGGATTCCTGCATTCACGTGCATTTGAAGGGCACCTTCGCGCCAACGCGGCACGCGGCGTCTTACTGGCGCGCCATGTCGAAACAAAACGATGGTCCCGTTTATGGCCGAGTGATCAACACCAGCTCGACATCGGGCATCTACGGTAATGTCGGTCAAACGAATTACGGCGCCGCCAAGGCTGGGATCGCCGCCTTCACGATCATCGCCGCGCGGGAATTAAGCCGGATCGGCGTCACCGTAAATGCGATTTCGCCGACCGCTTATACGCGGATGACGGATACGCTTCGTGAATATACTGAAGAAGAAATTGAAACCCGCGACCCACGTTGGGTGTCGCCGACGGTTGTTTATTTGGCGAGTGAAGAAGCCGGTGATATTTCCGGCCGCATCATTCAGGCGGGCGCCGGCATGGTCGCCGTCTGCGAAGGCTGGCGTCGCGGCGCTGAGATTGGCGCGATAGAAGACCCGGTCGAGCTTGGTCCAAAAATCCGTGAAATGGTCGCCAGCGTTCGCAAGAACTCCGGCATGGACGGCTTTGAGCTGGATTAAGATGCATTCATTTCACCGCTGCGGGTAGTGGCTTTGAAATGAATGTGGCCTGAAAAAGAAACGCGGCGCACTGTCAAGGTGCGCCGCGTTTTACTTTTAGTCTGAAACTTCGTCGGGTCTGGTATTATTCTTCGCCGTAATGCACCCGGCGATACGCCCGCGATGGGATTTTGTCATCGGTGTGGATGTCCCACAACGTGGCGATGTTCGCGTTCTGGTGATCTTCAAACAGCTTGGGGAAGCTGCCCATTTGCGTGACCGTGGAGCCGCGCAATCCAAAGCCTGTCGCAACCCCCGCCAGATCGCCGCGACCGTGGATCGCCTGTTTGGCTTCAATGTCATGGGCTCGGAATTTGTGGAACTCTGCGCCATAGCCGCCATCATTCATGATGTTGATGAGCAGTTTTATACCCTGACGCCGGATTGTCTCCAGCTCCTGCACATGCATCAGCAAGCTGCCATCGCCTTCGATCAGCGCGACTTTGCCGTCATTGCGCGCGGCGGCGATGCCGATCGCGGCGCCCAGAGCGGAACCAATAGCGCCGAAATCATTGACAACATGATATTTGTCCGCCGCCCGGCCCGTCATATGGGTCATCGCGATACTGAAATAGTGACCGCCGCCAACGACGATGTCCCAATCCTTGGGGATTACCTGATCGAGTTCGAGGATCATCTTGCGAGGGTCGACCATATTGGTCTGCACGGGAAATACTTTGCCGTCCGGCGTATCCTGGGCAATCTGGTCGGCCATGGCGCTGGTGCGGAACCCGCTGCGGGAAACACCGCGTTCGTCCATGCGCGACGTGATGGCTTCCGCCGCTGCTTTGGCGTCGGCCCGGATATGTAAATCCGCCGTTCGCAATCCTTGCCAAAGCCCGCGTGGGTTTATGTCGATCTGCGCCACTTGCGCGCCTGGGTAAAGATAGCCGCCCTCGGTGGTGTAGTGGCCAAGCCCCGCGCCGACGCCGATCACCAGATCGGATTCCGCGAAACGTTCACGGGCGAAATCGCTGGCGAAGGCGCCGGCGATGTCCATCGCATAGGGATTGCCGTCAAACAGGCCTTTACCGTAGAGCGATGTGGCCAGCAGGGCGCCGGACCGTTCCGCCAGCGTTTCCAGCGCTTCGCGTGCGCCGGACCGCGTTGCGCCGCGACCGCCGACGATGATGGGTTTTTCGGCCTCGGCGATCATATCGATCAGCCGGTCGACAACGACCGGATCTGGAACTGGGCGTTGCGCCGTTGGAATGAGATCCGATGACGGTGTGTAATCCGCCATATAGGGATATTCCTGCGCCTGCATATCCATTGGAATGCTCAGCACCACGGGGCGGCGTTCAACCTGTGCGATCTGGAAGGCTTCGCGAACATTGTCGAGCAGCCGGTCGATAGATTTTACGCCGATATAATGCGCGCCTGTCGCCAGGGTCAGCGGCGCCATGTCGATTTGTTGTAGATACCAGGCGGAGCCCATCGGCGCATCGCCGGCGAATATCACCATGGGCACGTTGCCGCGGGCCGCAATCGTCAGTGCCGTCATGATCTGTGTGAAGCCGGGGCCACAAGTGGTGGTGGCGACGCCAACTTTGCCGGTTGCGCGCGCATATCCGTCCGCCATGGCGCACGCGCAATGTTCGTGACGGGCGTGGATGACGCGGGCGCCGTATTTATCCGCCATTTTCGCCGCCCAATACATATTCGCGTCACCCATAAGCGCGAAAATAACCTCGACGCCCTCTGCGCCAAACGCCTGCGCCAGAACGTCGTTTACCTGTAATTTTTCCATTTTATTGTCCTTTTGTGCCGAAAAGGCTTCCAAGCCATGATTTGAAAGCTTTGATGAGAATGCTGAACGCGCTGAGTTCGCGCGCGGGTGTGGCGGGACGCGCCTGGATGGTTGGCGCGTCTTCCGTCGCCGAGTTTGCGTCTGTTTGATCGGTGCAATTGTCAGCGCTTGGTTCCGAATTTGCGCCTGGATCTTGAGCGGAGACCAAATTGGTCAAGTTGGTTGAAAATTCGCCCAACAAGGCGCGCGCGACATGCACCCCGCCTGCATTGGCGAAGGTTTCCAGCGGGCCGGTTACATTGAATTCGCCCTCGATAAACAAGGTGGTTTCGGTATCGCCGGTCACGGTTAATTTGCCGGACGCCAGGGCGCGCGAGGCGCCGCGCTGGTCGATGCCGCGCCCTTCGACGGTGCAAATCATGGCGTCGTCGTCAAATTTTAGCGACGCCTCGCCGCGGAAGGATGCGACGGTGGGTCCAAATTTGACCTTGATGGATCCGCGCCAGGCGCCGTCGCCGGAATCGGGAGACAGCTCTGCGCCGGGAATGCAGGACGCGACAAGCGCCGGGTCGCGCAGGAGCGGCCAGACAGTTGCGGGCGGTGACGGGATAATGGTTTTTTCGTTTAATGTGATCATGGGGGCATAGATTTCTGAGGTTGAGAGGGCGGCGGGAGAGGTCCCGCGCCATCGTCATTGAGGGAGGGGGCATTTCAATCCCAAGAAATTACAGGAATTGCAAGGCTGAAGCGCATGGTTAATATTTGTAATCATAAATTCGGGATCGATTGATTTCGAAATTCGTCAATCACAATATCTATTGCGCTGGCGTTCGGGCTCCTGCTTTTGATCCCGGATTTCCCCGAATTCATCGGGGCGGACCAGCGACTCTCGGGGGATAAATGGAACATACATTTGATGTCGTCGTGGTGGGTTGTGGCGTCGCCGGATTAAGCGCGGCCCTGACTGCCCGTGAAGCCGGGGCCTCTGTCGCGCTGCTGGAACGCGCGCCCATTGAAGAGCGCGGCGGCAACACGCGCTACACCGGCGCATTTTTAAGAATGGCGAACGAAGACGAAGTCTCGCCTGATTTTTTTGACCATTTCGCAACCCATGCCGGATACCATCTGGACCCGGCTTTGTTGGCGGAAACGGCGCGGGATTACGAAAACTGGCCAGCGATCATAAAGACCTTATCCTTCACCGATCCGGAGCTGATCAGCACCTTCGCCGAAGATGCGGGGCCGACAGTGGGCTGGCTGAAATCCCACGGGGTTCGTTTTGGCAGTGTGTCGTTTTATGGGCTGACGCCGCGCGCCTCCCCGCGTATTGCGGTCGAAGGCGGCGGGCTTGCGCTGGTGGAGACTATGGCGCCGGTGCTGGAAGACGCCGGGGTTACGTTCTTTTATGAAACCACGGCGCGCGCACTGATACAGAACGACGACGGGGCGGTAATCGGATTACAGGCGACAGCGGGGCGCAACCGCACTGTCACGTTTCATTGTAAATCATTGATTTTGGCTTGTGGTGGGTTCGAGGGAAATCCGGAAATGGTGGCGCGGTATCTGGGACCGCAAGGCCGTTATTTGCGCCCCGTGGCGCGTGGCGGATATTACAATCGCGGAGAAGGCGTTCGAATGTCGCTGGATATTGGCGCCGCGCCCGCCGGTGATTTCAGCGACTATCACGCCCAACCAATCGACCCGCGCTCCAGCATCACCGAGGCGATCGTGATGATTTTCGTGCAGGGCATTCTGGTCAACGGGCACGGCGAACGATTTACCGACGAAGCGCCGGGCCCCGTCGATCAAAACTACGAGCCGATCACGCGGCTTATCCACGATCAACCCAAAGGCGTCGCTTACGCGATCATGGATGCGAAGCTCGATGACATTGAAAACTGGCGGCGTACGGTGCGATCCGATATTCCGCCTATCGTAGCCGATAGCCTGGAAGAATTAGCAGCGGAGATTGGCGCGCCCGCAGAGCGGTTGATTGAAACGATTGAGGCCTACAACAAGGCTTGCGTCGATGCGCCGTTCGACGCGCACGCTATTGACGGACTGTCGACGCAGGGTCTGTTTCCGCCCAAATCCAATTGGGCGCGGCCCATCGATACGCCACCGTTCAAATGTTATCCGATCATTTCGTCGAACACCTTCACCTTCGGCGGCCTGAAAGTTTCACCGGATTCTGAGGTGCTGAATATGAGCGCCGAAGTGATTCCCGGCCTTTACGCCGCCGGGGAAACGCAGGGGCTGTATTATGGTCGCTATGCGGGCGCGACATCGGTCTTGCGCGGGGCTGTGTTCGGGCGCCGGGCCGGGGCGCATGGCGCCGCGTTGTCGAAGATTGTTTAAACTGAAAAGCGTCTAACAAAATAAACGGAGAGTCCCATGCCATTTTTTAAATCCATGCCCGATGACGCCGGACCGGCGAATGTCTTCACCGCTTATCCAGACATTTATGGTCCCTGGGCCGATACGGGTCAGGCGTTAATGAACGGACCTTCGCCCTTCACCCCGGGGGAGCGTGAAATGATCGCGGCTTTTGTTGTGGGCGTGGCGGAATGCAAATTCGCCTATGTCGCTCATAGCGCCGCCGCTTATGCCTGGGGGATCGAGGAAGGGCTGGTCGATAAACTTCTTAACGACCTCGATGGCGCGCCCATCGATGATAAATTTAAGCCGCTGCTGCGCTATGTGCGCACATTGACCGCGAGCCCCAACGACCTGACGCAGGCGGACGCCGATGCAGTGTTTGACGCGGGCTGGGACGAAAAGGCGCTGCACGACGCCATCGCGGTCACCGCGCGCATGTGTTTTATGAGCCGCCTGGTTCTGGGGCACGGGTTTACGCCGATGAGCGCGGAAAAGGCGCGCTCAAACGCGGAAAACCGGGTCAGGAAAGGCTACCGAAACCTGTATCCCGAATTCGCCAAAAAATAACGCGCGCCCAGAAGTTATCCGGCGCGTCCGATTACCCCGATGGCGCATCCACATGATCGGGATCGGTCTTGTGTAATCGCCGCGTCATGAAGGTGCCCAACCCCGCCGCGCAAACCTCGCCCGTATCGGTGAACACTTCGCAGCGCACGACAGCGGTGCGTGAACCCGCCCGGATGACGTCGGCAACCGCCTTTAGCCGCGCGCCTGTGGCGCCCGCCAGATAATTCACTTTCAACTCCAGCGTCGCCATGGGGCGTTTGCGGGTGTCGTAATTGCCGCCCGACGCGGCGGTCGCCATCGCCACATCAATCAGGGATGCGACAATTCCGCCCTGGGCGACGCTGCGCAAATTCTGCATTTCCGGCCTGACATTCATTTCGACAACGGCGTGCTCATCCTCCATTACGACGTATTCGACCCCAAGCCATTTGCGAAACCCTTCGTCCGGCATGCCTGTTTCCTTTCCCTAAATTGATTGTCGCAATTGCTGCGCGTGATTTATTTTGGAACCCTAGCGGCCCGGCGGAGAACGCTCAATACCGCCTGTCTGAAATTTCTCATTGCACGGAACTTCTCATTGTCTGAAATTTTCTGGGCCTGGCGTTCGCCAGCGTGATTTGGCAGGCTTTAAAAAATGCACAAGGCGCAGGAGACGACGTATGGAAGAATTGGCGACAGGGTATGGCCTGGTCGAAGGGCCCGTATGGGACGACGAACGCGGTTTGATTTACAGCGATGTCGTGAATGGTGGCGTTTGGGCGCTATCGGAAAAGGGTGACATCAGTACAATCATTCCCAAGCGTCGCGGCGTCGGCGGCATTGTCTTGCATGAAGACGGCGGCGTTCTGGTAGGCGGGCGGGATATCATATTCCAAAGTTTTGACGGGACCCGACGATGCGACGTTTTGACGTCGGACGTCACCGCCGAAGCGATTGGTTTCAATGACTTCACCACCGATCCAAAAGGCCGCCTCTGGGCCGGGTCGGTTGCTTTTCGGGTGCTTGGCGGCGAGCCCATTCGCCCGGGCCATCTTCACGTTGTTGATCTGGATGGATCAATCCGGACCGTCGCCGATGGCGTGCAGCTTACCAACGGCATGGGGTTCTCACCGGATGGGAGCGTCTTGTACCATTGCGATTCGCGCGCGTGTCATGTTCGCGCCTATGACATCGACGACATCGACGACACCGGCGCGGTGATGGATTATTCCGTACTGATCGACCGGCCAGGCCAAACAACCGATGGCATGGCGGTTGCGATGGATGGCTCGATCTGGGTCGCCATTGCGAATGGCGGGTGTGTGTCCGTGTTCGAATCGGATGGGTCGCACCGGGAGGATATTCCGGTCCCTGTCCCTATGGTCACCAGCGTTTGTTTTGGCGGCTCGGATTTGCAGGATTTATACATTGTCACCGGATCGCGTGGCGGTCCCCATGAAAATTGCGGCGGCGTTTACCGGCGACGGGTCGACATTCCGGGCGTTCCGGTGGCTCCTGCGCGGGTCGCGCTCGACTTGTAAACCGGCTTCATTGGACATGGCGTTCTGTTTTTATGAGAATAGCGGCTTGATCGTCTTAGCAGCCCTCTCGAAATTTTAAGGAATCCCATACCGTGCAACCGCTTCTTTTCTCGCCGCTCACTCTTCGGAGCGTGACCCTGCCGAACCGCGTCGTCGTTTCTCCACTGTGCATGTATTCGGCCAAGGAAGGCGTCGCGACCGATTGGCATTTTGCGCATCTCAGCACCTTTGCGCGCGGTAAGGCGGGGTTGGTTTTTGCGGAAGCGACGGCGGTGACGCCGGAAGGCCGCATCACCAATGATTGTCTTGGCATCTGGACCGACGCGCAGGCCGAGGCGCTGAAGCCGATCACCCGGTTTATCGATTCCATGGGATGCGTGCCGGGCATACAATTGGCCCATGCGGGTCGCAAAGCGTCGCATCGACCGCCGTCGCGCGGCGGGGCGCCGCTTACCGAAGAAGACGCGGCCAAAGGTAGTGCGCCGTGGCAGACTGTTGCGCCGTCTGCGGTGCCGGTATCGGATGCAGCGCCAGCGCCCCACGCCCTTAACCCGGATGAAATCAAGGATATCGTGGATGCGTTTGCGGCTGCGGCGCGCCGGTCTTTTGACGCCGGATTTAGGGTTTTGGAAATTCATGGCGCGCACGGTTATCTGATCCAAAGTTTCCTGTCCCCGATTTCCAATACGCGGAACGATTCCTATGGCGGCGATATTGAAGGCCGGATGAAGTTTGCGTTGGAAGTGACGGACGCTGTCCGGGCGGCGTGGCCGGATGATCTGCCGTTGTTTTTCCGGATTTCCGCGGTTGATGGCCCGGCGGAGGGTTGGTCACTCGATGATTCCGTGATCTTGGCCAAAGAACTGGCGGCGCGCGGCGTCGATGTGGTGGATTGTTCCGCAGGTGGCGTTAAAGGCGCGCCCGCTTTCCGCGCCAAGGATGACGGGACTCCGATGCGCCGAAGCGATGGCGAACGCCCGCCCGGATTTCAGGTGCCTTATGCGGAGCGCGTGCGACATGACGCGGCGGTCAAGACCATGGCGGTTGGCGTCATTTTTGATCCCGATCAGGCCGAAGCGATTCTGCAGGAAGGCCGTGCGGACCTGATCGCGCTGGGGCGAGAGATTATGTACAATCCGTTCTGGCCTGTGCACGCCGCCGAAGCGCTGGACGCCGATCCCAATTATGAAATGTGGCCGGAGCAATACGGATGGGCGGTTAAACGTCGTTCGGAAATCACCGGTTTCGCCGGTATTCGCGACACTCGATCCAAGTAGGATATTTGTTAGCGCGACGGGACGCTTTTAGCGCTGGCGGGGGTCGTTTTATGAGTCACAATTTGAACAACAGGTATAATGATGGCTTTTGATTTTTCCAATTCATTTGGGTCTCGGGCGGGTGCGACGGAGAATCGTTGGGGTGGATATCCGCCCTACCATTTTGTCGGCGGTAACATCGATGAAGATTCCGTGCCCGTAGAAGAATTGGTCGCGGCGGTTGGGAACGTGCTGCGCGCTGATGGACATTCAATGGCCAAATATGGCATGGAACCCGGGTCCCTTGGGCATCCGCCGCTTCGCCAGTTTATCGTCGATAATCTGAAACGTCGCGCGGATATGGATGTGTCGATTGATGACGCCCTGATCACCAACGGCTCGTTGCAGGCGATGAATCTGGTGAACGATGCGTTGTTGGACAAGGGCGATGTCGTCGTCCTGGAGGAGGCCAATTATGGCGGTGCGCTCAGCCGGTTTGACCGTCTTGGCGTTGAGTATATCGGGGTTAAACTCGATGCGGGCGGCATGTGCATGGATCATCTGCGCGAGGTCATGGGCGATCTGAAAAAGCAGGGCCGCAGACCAAAATTCATTTACACGATTCCGACCGTACAGAACCCCACGGGCACGATCATGAGTCGGGAGCGACGGTTGGAAATGCTGGATATCGCACGCGACTTCGATACGCCGATTTTCGAAGATGATTGTTACGCCGATTTGGCGTGGGGGCAGGATCGTCCGCCGGCGATTTACGCGCTCGACACCGAAGATCGCGTGATCTATTGCGGCACCTTCTCCAAGACGGTGGCGCCGGCGCTACGCGTTGGATATCTGGTGGCGCCGTGGAATGTGATGCAGCATGTTTTGCCCTTTAAGCTCGACGCCGGTTGCGGCGCGCTGGAGCAAATGGTGCTGGCGGAATATTTGACCGCGCATTTCGACGATCATGTCGAGCAGCTGTTGCCCCTATTGAAAACGAAATCTGATGCGATGGTGGATGCGCTGAGCGAATATTTCGGCGCCTCGGCGGAATTCACCCCGCCCATCGGCGGGATTTTCATTTGGGTGACGTTGCCGGAAAATGTGGACACGCAAAAACTTGCCGCCGCCGCCGGGGCACAAGGCATCGCGATTAACCCGGGCCCGGACTGGACCGTGTATGGGGACGATAATAAACACCGCATGCGTCTGTGCTTTGGGCATGCCGGGGTGGATAATATTCGCGAAGGCGTCGCGAAACTGGCCGATATTTGCCACAAGGAATTCGGCGTACCGGTCCGCAGCGGTAATATCGAACGGGGTTGAGGGGGAGTCCGGGCCGTTCTATTTTGACGTCTTGGCGAATCCAACTCTCAGCCGCGCCGACATCCAGATCAGCCCGACAATGACGCCGCCAAAGGCGAGCACCTCGATATCCCAGGGTTCCCCCAGAAACGCGACGGCGAATCCAAACGTCATAAACAGTTGAAGAAGCTGTATTTGCGAAACTCGCGCGATGCCCGCCAGCGCCATGCCCCGGTACCAGGCGAAAAACCCCGCGAGTTGAGAAATCAGGGCCAGATACAAGAATGCGCCCAGCACGGATGCGCTAGCGTCGATGTCTATCGGCGGGATGAACAATGCGAGGATCATTAAAAGGGGCATTGAAATGACCAGACTCCAGCAGGCGACGACCCAGCCGCGCAAACGGCGCGATAGCTTGCCGCCAAAGGCGTAACCGACTCCCGCTGTGATCACCGCCAGCAGAAGGTAAAAATGACCGAAGGCCAGCCCGCCTTCGGTTTGTTTTAAAATAAATATGAGCGTGACGGCTGTACCGGCCACGCTTGCCGCCCAAAACCCGATTGAGGGCCGCTCCTCGCTAACCAGGACGGCAATCGTCGCCGTCGCGAGCGGTAAAAGGCCAACCACCACGGCGCCGTGCGAGGCCGAAATCGTTTCCATCGCCATCGTTGTGAACAGCGGAAAGCCGAATACGGTGCCAAAGGCGCACAACGATAAGTGAACCCATTCCACCCCGACCGGGCGGGGTGGGCGCAGGACCGCCAGAATGGCCAGGGCCGCAAGGCCGGCGATCAAACCACGCCAAACGGCGACCGTCGCCGGATCGAGACCGGAGACGGCGATCCGCGTCATCGGCAAGGTCAGGCTGAATGCGAGCACGCCTAGAAAACCAAAAGCGTATCCGGCTAGAATTTGGCGGGAATGGGTCGGGGGCGGCGGCGTCATAAGGGGATTTCACAATTACTAAATATTAGAAAAAATCTATTATATTGGATTTTAGGCGCACGCAAGATTTGTTGTGAGAAAAGCGAGCGCCTGTAAATTTGATAATTTAGCGGTTGGTCTTGTTATCGATGACGATGAAAAACGCGGCTTCTTCGTCGCCGATATTTTGAAAGATATGCTCCCGGTCGCCGGGATAAAACAAAAAATCCCCGACGTTCAGTTCATGGCGTTCATCGCCGACAATAATCGCCACTTTCCCGGACTGGACGTATAAATGTTCCTCAACACCGGGTCGGTGCGACGGGAAGGGGCCGGTTGTCTTTCCTGGCGGCAAGGTATTCAAAACAAAATCGACGCCGCGGCCTCGGTACAAGGGCGATAGAGAGCGACGGGAAAACCCTGTGCCCGGTTCGGTGAACACCGGTTGTTCCGCATGGCGCGTTAGAGTCCGTCCGGAAAGTTCATGCGTTTAAACAAACCTTTCTCATCATCAGACGAATTGACGCCAAGAGAAGGAAGGCTCGGGCGGTTCTGTTGTGGTTTTCAAAATCTTTGGCGAG
>JBLHZD010000022.1:0-22854 GCA_047631095.1 Alphaproteobacteria bacterium | reverse complement strand
CTTCGAGGAAGAAGTTGTCGATCAGCAAGTTGTCGCAGTCTATTTCAACGAACAGAACATTGTCGAAGCCATCCACCGTTACAACAAGGATGATCGCCGATTGATCGCCCTTCAGGAGCGTAAAACGCCGACGGTCGGCAAGGAATATTCAATCATGGATCAGTTGCTTGGCAATATCGGACGGTTTGGTAAATAACACGGCGGCGTTTCCCGGTTTCCGGAAACCTTAAATAAGAAACTCTGAAAATGAATAAGGCGCCCGGAATTTAAATCCGGACGCCTTTTTTTTCGCCGTCGCCGTAAAGCGAACGTTTTTAGTGCGCCAGCATCGCCAGGAGCAACAACGCGACAATGTTGGTGATCTTGATCATCGGGTTCACCGCCGGTCCAGCCGTATCCTTGTAAGGATCGCCAACTGTATCGCCAGTCACCGCCGCGTGGTGCGCGTCGGAGCCTTTGCCGCCATGATTGCCATCTTCGATGTACTTCTTGGCGTTATCCCAGGCGCCGCCACCAGCGGTCATGGAAATCGCCAGGAACAACCCGGTTACAATGACGCCCAACAGCATCGCGCCCAGAGCCGAGAAGGCTGCTGATTTATCGGCGATCAATAACATCACGCCAAACACAACAAGCGGCGCCAGGACCGGCATGAGGGACGGTATAATCATTTCCTTGATCGCGGCGCGGGTCAGCAGATCAACGCATTTGCCATATTCCGGCTTGCCCGTGCCTTCCATGATCCCCGGAATTTCCCGGAACTGACGACGAACTTCGATCACGACGGATCCAGCGGCGCGACCAACAGCGGTCATGCCCATGGCGCCAAACAGGAACGGCAACAATCCACCCAGGAGCAACCCGACCACAACGAACGGGTTGGACAAGGAGAAGTCCAACACGACATCCTGGAAGTAAGGATAATCCTGCGCGTTATTGATGAAGAACTCCAGATCCTGCGTATAAGCGCCGAACAACACCAAAGCGCCCAGACCGGCGGACCCAATGGCGTAGCCCTTGGTTACGGCCTTGGTCGTATTGCCAACGGCGTCCAACGCATCAGTGGTTTTGCGGACTTCTTCGTCCATTTCCGCCATTTCCGCGATGCCGCCTGCGTTATCCGTCACCGGACCGTAAGCGTCGAGCGCAACAACCATGCCCGCAACCGCCAGCATCGAGGTCACCGCAATCGCGATCCCTGTAAGGCCCGCGATCGTGAACGTCGAGATAATCGCCGCACAAATAATCAGCGCAGGACCGGCCGTCGCTTCAAGTGAAATCGCAAGGCCCTGGATGACGTTCGTGCCGTGACCCGTCTCCGACGCTTTCGCGATGGAGCGGACCGGACGGTAATCGGTCGAGGTGTAATATTCGGTCACCCAAATAATCAACCCCGTGACCACCAACCCAATCACGCCGCAATAAAACAAGCTCATGCCCGTAAAGGATTTGCCCATCACGTTGAACTCTGTGTCCAGGCCGATGACGTATTCGGTCGCCGGATACAGCGCAATCGCCGACAGTACGGCGCAGACGATAAAGCCTTTATAGAGCGCGCCCATGATGTTGTTGTTGGACCCAAGCTTCACGAAGAAGGTCGATATCACTGAGGCGATGATGCACACCGCGCCAATCATCAGCGGATAGATCGTGAAGGCCGTGGCCTGTTCTCCGGTGAAGAAGATGATGCCGAGCACCATCGTCGCAACAACCGACACAACATAGGTTTCAAACAAATCAGCCGCCATGCCCGCGCAATCGCCAACGTTGTCGCCAACGTTATCCGCGATCACCGCCGGGTTGCGGGGATCATCTTCGGGGATGCCGACTTCGACCTTACCCACCAGATCAGCGCCAACGTCAGCGCCCTTGGTGAAGATGCCGCCGCCGAGCCGCGCGAAGATCGAGATCAACGAAGCGCCAAAGCCCAGAGAGACGAGCGGGCCGATCATATCGCGACCGGTAACGCCCATTTTCGTAAGGACGATGTAGTAGATAGCGATCGACAGAAGCGCCAGACCAGCCACCAACATGCCGGTGACGGCGCCCGCCTTGAACGCGATGTCCAGACCGCGCGCCAGACTTTGCCGCGCGCCTTCGGCGGTGCGGACATTCGCGCGAACCGAAATGTTCATGCCGATGTAACCGGCGGCCCCTGACAGGATGGAGCCAATTGCGAAACCAACCGCAGACAGCCACCCTAAGAAGAACCCGACCAAGACAATAACGACGACGCCGACAATGCCGATGGCCGTATATTGGCGATTTAGATATGCCGCAGCGCCTTCCTGCACCGCAGCCGCAATTTCTTGCATGCGTTCGTTCCCGGCGCTAGCGCTCAGAACGACGCGGCTTGCCCAAAAACCGTAAAGCAGTGCGAAAACACCGCAGGCAATGACGAATTCCAGCATCACTGTGAAACCTTGTACAATTGGAAAAAATATTTTTGTTCGATCATAACCGCCATCCGTGCGCACACACGCCCCACGACAAAAGACGCTAAGTGGATGCGGCGATCACAAAATTCGCGGGAACATGCCAGAACGATGGTCGGAACGCAACAGCGCAACATACCATTTTACGCCTAATTGGTCTCATTGTTCGGCATTATTTCGCAATCCAAGCCAGGAAATACCAATCAAGACCAATAAAAGCGGCGGCAACACGCCCAAATTCACCATCGACCATCCGAACTGATGGTGGAGATAGCCTGAAGAAAAAGTCCCCGCAGCGACAAAAGAGAATACAAGGAAGTCGTTCAGCCCTTGAACCTTCGTTCGTTCCGTTACGCCATAAGTCTCCGTCAACATGCTGGTGCCGCCCACGAACATGAAATTCCATCCCACGCCCAGCAAGACCAGTGAGGCGCGAAATTGCGTAAGCCCCTCGCCAGTCTGATTGACGGCGACGCAAATAAGCATCAGCAGAACCCCAAAGGCGACGACCTTCAAGGCGCCAAAGCGCGCAATAATGCGACCGGTAAAGAAGCTCGGCGCAAACATGCCCAGCAAATGCCAGTGAATGACGAACGCCGTTTCCACAAACGCATGGCCGTGGGTTTTCATCGCCAGAGGCGTGGCGGTCATTACCAGGGTCATCACAGAATATCCAATGACCGCGGCCAACACGGCGATGATAAAGGCGGGCTGGCGAGCGATTTCACCAATGGGCCTGCCACCGACCGCATGCGCGCTCGGGCGTTCATGAGGAATCTCGATAAATTGTAATACGGTGACCGCCGCAAGGATCAAGCCCATGACGGCGATATAATTCCCGGCGTATTTCACAGTCTCGAACATATCCATGCTCAACACCGCCAGGCCGGGACCAACAAAGGCCGCGATCACGCCGCCCGCCAGAACATAGGAAATCGCGCGGCTTCGAAACGCTTCGCTCGCGGTGTCGGCCGCGGCGAAACGATAATACTGCCAGAACGCATTGTGCACCCCGACCAGAATGCTGCCAGCGATGAACCCCGTAAAGCTCAGCTTGTAAATCGCGTAGGCGCAGACCGCCATGCCAACGAATCCAAAGGCTTGCCCCACAGTGAACCCGGCGCGCCGACCAATCCGGCGCATCAGATAGGACGCGGGAATTGTGCTGCACATGGTCGCCGCGAATTGAAACGCAATCGGCAATGTCGCCAGGCTTTTGTCTTCCGCCAGCATCAACCCGACGAGGGCTGCGACGGCGACAATCAACGACGAGCCGCTATTCGCCAGCGCCTGACAAGCGGAAAGCAGTAAGACGTTTTTCCGGGTCGGGTCGCGCCGCGGCGTCGCCAAGGCATCCTGAGTCATGATTATTGTACGCTGCTTTTGTTATTATCGAGTTATGTGACGGTCGGCAGCCAAGCTCAGCGAGAGCCCTTCCAAGGGCGCTCGAAGACCCCTTGAACGAGAATTTTCTGAACCGCACCGTCGCCCAACACCTCATTACTGGTGCGCAACATCCGTCGCTTGATGGCTTTGATATTCACGCCCTGCGCGTTCGCGGGCAAATTCTCGAAATAACCATAAAGGTCGTTGAATAATTTATCCCGTAGCTTCGGCATATAACTCAGCGCGGACGTGCGCACTTCGTCATCCCTCATATCCAAAGTGACGCGCAACAAGATATAGCGCTGAATTTTTCCATCCTGGATAACCGGCACATTCAAGGCGTCCAGTTCCAGAAAAGTGGCGGTGATCGGCTCTGGTTCCGGTGGTTTGACTTCCGTGGTGTCTTCTTTCAACACCAAAAACCACGTCGCGGCGACCCACCGCCCAGCAACACCAGCACAACAACGATGATAATTGCGAGTTTCATCCCGCTCCCTCTTCCAACACCCGTTCCCAAGGCCCGCAGCGCAAACGCCCGATAAGGCTATATTCACCCGTGACTGTAGCCCGTTTTCTCAATTTGGACATCTCGTCCGTCTTCGTCGATGGCGCAGACATTCGCCGTCGCATTCACAATGCCTATCTGGCTAATCGGCGTCGAAAAACGGCCCGATAACGCCTCTATCGCCGAAACCGCGTCAGGCGGCGCTGTGAACACCAGTTCATAATCGTCGCCCCCGCTCAACACAACCGCCTTCATATCGGCGACCAGCGGGGCTATTGATCGCGCCGCCTCGGATAAGGGAATCGCGCGCCACTCCAGCGTCGCGCCGACCCCCGACGCCTGTGAGATATGGCCAAAATCCGCCAGCAAGCCATCAGACACATCCGCCGCCGCGCTGGCCAACCCGACAAGCGCGGCCCCCAGCGCCAGACGCGGACGTGGCAATTGGTACCGCTCGGTTAAATCCGCTTCGATCTTTATGCCGAGATCCGAAAATTCACCGCGAACGACCCTCAAACCCAACGCCGCGTCCCCGATTGTCCCGCTGACGAAGACCAGATCGCCCGGGCGCGCGCCATTACGCCGCAGCGCGCATCCCGTGGGCGTTTCGCCAAAGGCGGTCACCGTAAAAACCTTGGGTCCCGGCGTGGCGACGCTATCGCCGCCCATCAGATGAATCCCAAATTCGCGCTGGTCGGCCGCTAAACCCGCACAAAACCCCGCCAACCATTCGTCATTTACATCGCCGGGCAGCGCAATATTGAGGGTATACGCCACCGGACGCGCGCCCATAGCCGCCAGATCGGACAGATTGACCCGCAGCATCTTCGCCGCTATCCGGGCGGGCGCTTCGTCGCCCATGAAATGAACGCCTTCGACAAGCGTGTCGGTTGTGATGACGAATTCATGCCCCGACGCCGGTGCCAGGATCGCCGCGTCGTCGCTTAACCCCAGGGCGCCGGGAAACCCGCTGGCGAGCGGCGCAAAGAACCGCTTAATTCGGTCAAATTCACCCGTCTTCATCGGAGGCGGATTTGGGTTCACCGGACTCAGGTTCGCCGGATCCGGCTTCAGTGGAAACAGGGTCGGGAGACGCAAACTGTTTTGCGGTCTGATCCAGTACGCTGTTGACGAAATCAGGCTCTTTTTCCGAAAAGAACGCCGCCGTCAAATCGACATATTCACTGATCGTCAGGGGCGCATCGATATCGGGTCGTTCGACAATCTCAAAGGTCCCTGCGCGCAGTATTTCGCGTACCAGAAGCTCCAGTTTATCAAGTGTCCAGTGGCCGGTCAGAACCCCGTTCAGTCGGTCGTCGATGGATTCGCGATGGGCTGTGACGCCCAACACAAGATCACCGAATAATTCGCGATCCGCCTCAACGATTTCGACGCCGTCGACATCCTCGCCCAAACGATAGCGGGTGAATTCACCAACGACTGAATTCGCTTCACCCCCGGCGATATCCAATTGATAGAGCGCCTGCACCGCCGCCAACCGCGCGGCGCTTCGTCGTTTACCCTTCGAAAGGGATTTTCCACGCGACATTCAATTATCCGACTTAAAGTTAAACATGAGCGGCGTTCAAGCGCCGAATTTCGCCTTGAGATCGATCATCGTCAAACACGCCCGGGCGACGAAACCACCCTTGTCGCCACGATCAATGGCGGCGCGCGCCATGGCCTGTTCCCGGTTCTCGCAGGTCAGAATACCATATCCAATGGCCAGGTTGTGCTGAACCGCCAAATCCTGCAATCCACGGGCGCTTTCCTGGCATACGTAATCATAATGCGTCGTTTCACCCCGAATAACGCACCCAAGCGCCACAAAACCATCAAATTCCGAACTGGCGGCCGCGCCGCTCGCGGCGAATTTCACCGCAGCGGGAATTTCAAACGCGCCCGGAACCTCGATCCGCTCAAAACTCGCGCCCGCAGCCGCCAGCGCGCGCGTTGCGCCATCCAGAAGGGCTGCGGCGATTTCGTCGTAATAGCGCGATTCGACGATCAGAATTTTACGCTGTCCCAAAGCCATCAGGACTCCTTGAGACCAGGTATGCTCTGATGGTCGACCACGTTTAGGCCGTAACCATCAATGCCAATGATTTTCTTCGGCGCATTCGACAATAAGATCAAATCCTTCACGCCAAGCTCCAGCAAGATTTGAGCGCCCACGCCATAATCCCGCAATTCATTCTTGTGCTGGTCCGACGTCTTGCCCAAATCGCCATTGCGGGTATGGACCCGATCCGACAGCATCGTATCGTACCACTCGCGGATCACCACGACCACGCCGCGGCCCGCCTCTCCGATCAATTGCATCGAGGCCTGCAACGCGCCCGCCCGGTCGCTATCCGCTTCGCTCAACACATCGTCGAACAAATTGATCGCATGCATGCGAACCAGAACCGGTTCATCCCCGGAGATGTCCCCCTTCACCAAGGCGACATTCTCCGCATACGGCACCGTGTTGGCGAAAACTTGCATCGCCCAATCGCCACCATACCGGCTGTTCAACGACGTTTCCGCAATCAGGTTAACCGTCCGGTCATGACGGCGGCGATACGCAATCAAATCCGCAATGGTGCCGATCTTCAAACCATGGAACTGCGCGAACTGCACCAGATCCTCGCGCCGCGCCATCGTGCCGTCGTCGTTCATGATTTCGCAGATCAGCCCGGAAGGGTTCAACCCCGCCAGCCGCGCAATATCAACGGAGGCTTCGGTATGCCCGGTGCGCACCAGCACGCCGCCGTCGCGGGCGAGCAGTGGGAAAACGTGGCCCGGCGTCGCGATATCGCCCGGCCCTTTGCTCGGGTCAATCGCCACCGCGATCGTGCGTGCGCGATCCGGCGCGGAAATTCCGGTGGTAACCCCTTCGCGCGCCTCAATAGAGACAGTGAAGGCGGTTTCCAGCCGACTGGAATTCTGCTGTGGCAACATCGACAGGCCCAGGCTTTGAATGCGATCCCGGGTCAGCGACAAGCAAATCAGGCCTCGACCGTGCATCGCCATGAAATTAACAACTTCAGGCGTCGCCATCTGGGCGGGGATGACGAGATCCCCCTCATTTTCCCGGTCTTCATCATCGACAAGAATAAACATCCGCCCGTTTCGGGCTTCCTCGATGATTTCCTCGATGCTCGATTTGTAATTTGGAAATGACACGGAATCCAAACCCTCGTCCTGAGCTTTTTCTGATTCCGCCGACGTCGCGGCGGATGAACCTGCACTGATCTGCATAATATCTCCAATTTAGAGCGGATCATCCCTAGTTGAAAGCGCGTATCGCTTCAAAACAAGGATGTGAACCCGCTCTGTGCCTTAACAACTGGGCCTTAGCAACTGGGCCTTAACAACTGTCGCAAATCGTCGTCGCAGACGATTCCGTCTGCTCGGGATTTACTCTAGCACGACGCGCCAACGCCAGATTGCAGCCGCGCAACATATCGAGCCAAGAGATCGACCTCAAGGTTTACCATGTGCCCGATTTGCAATGCGCCAAATGTCGTCACGTCGAACGTATGGGGAATGATGTTCACCCCGAACCGAACGCCATCGACCTCGTTTACCGTCAAGGACGCGCCGTTTAACGTCACAGAGCCTTTCGAGGCGATAAATCGGGCGCAGTCCAGCGGCGCGTCGAACTCAAAACGCGTGCTTTCGCCATCGACCCGCCGGCCCACCACTTCCGCAACGCCATCGACATGACCAAGGACCAGATGACCGCCCAATTCCTCGCCGATTCGCAAGGAGCGTTCCAAATTCATACGAGTCCCCACAACCCAGCGCCCTAATGTCGTGCAGGACAGGGTTTCCGGGGAAACGTCCACCGTAAAGCTGTCCGCGCTCTTTTCGATCACCGTCAAACAGGCGCCGTCGCACGCGATTGACGCCCCGATCGCGACGCCGGACATATCGTAGCCCGCGCCGATAACGACGCGAAGATCGCCGTCCCCGGATACGGATCGAATTTCCCCCACATCGGAGACTAACCCCGTAAACAAATCAATTTCTCCATTCCTGCACCAATCTCATCCCGCAAGACCTCATCCCGCTCAGCTTCATCCCGCTCACGACGTTTCCGGCGCCATGACGTATGTCTCCATAATGTCCGCCCCCAACGGTGCGACCGATTCACGTCGGAATCGCCGCAATTGGGCGAGGTCATCGACCCCCATCGGCGCGACCGATGCGAGCCCATCGCCGCCAATGACGCTTCCGGCGCGAAACCAGACCAGCCTATCCACAACATTACAGCGAAGGAAAGCAGATAACACCTCGCCGCCACCTTCGACCAATAATCGTGTAATGCCGCGCGCCGCGAGCGAATTCAACACCGCGTTAATGGCAGGCCGGCCAGCGGTATCCGCATCGACGCGCAATATTTCCACCCCAAGCGCGGTTAAAGCTTCGCGTCGTTCCGCAGAGGTCGCCTGATTTCCCGTAATCAACCAGACCGGATTTTGGCGCGCCGTGGCGGCGATCTCGCCCTCCAGCGGCAATCGCAGTTGGGAATCCAGAACGACGCGCACTGGCGAGCGATCCTCCAGCCCCGAGAGACGACATGTCAGAGACGGATTATCCGCCAGCGCCGTGCCGCGCCCGACCAGAATCGCATCATGATTAGCCCGGAGAAAATGGCCCCGCGCCCGTGCTTCGGGTCCGGTAATCCATTGACTGGTGCCATTGCCCAACGCAATGCGGCCGTCCAGCGTGCTGGCGATTTTCACCGTCACCAGCGGGCGATGTTCCAAGAGCTTTTTAAGGTAACCTTCATTCAGGCGCCGCGCCGCAACGTCACCAACGCCGCAATCGACGGCGACGCCCGCCGCGCGCAACCGCGCATGTCCCATACCCGAAACCCGCGCGTCCGGGTCTTCCATGGCGGAGACGACGCGCGCCACTTTTGCGTCGATCAACGCGTCGGCGCAAGGCGGCGTTCGACCGTGATGGCTACACGGCTCCAATGTTACATAGACGGTTGCGCCGTTGGCCCGGGAGCCCGCTGCGCGCAACGCTTCGGTTTCCGCATGGGGACGACCGCCAGGCTGCGTCCAGCCACGGCCAACGATGCAATTATCCGCGACAATCACACAGCCGACAGCGGGATTCGGCCAGACTCGACCCAGTCCGCGTCGCGCTAACGCCAGCGCGGCCCGCATATAGTCCTCGTCCGTGTGATCCTCGGCAACGGTCACGGGATAACCTTTGGTTCAGCGTGTTACGCCCTGTCCGGGACGTATTTAATATGACGCGCGTTTATTCCGGCGCACGTTTACTCGTCTCGATCAATCATCGTCTTCGGAAAGTTGGCCGGTGATGAAGTCCTCAAAGTCCTTCGCCTCGCGGAAATTTCGATAGACCGAAGCAAACCGTACATACGCGACCTGATCAAGCGTTGCGAGCGCCTCCATGATCAATTCGCCGATACTATCGACCTTGATTTCACTTTCACCGGAACTTTCCAGCCGGCGCACGATCCCATTGACGACCCGTTCGACGCGCTCTTCCTCGACCGGGCGTTTCCGCAGCGCGATGCGCATGGAGCGAAGGAGTTTTTCACGGTCGAACGGTTCGCGTTGCCCTGTACGCTTCAACACGGACAACTCGCGCAGCTGGACCCGTTCAAAGGTCGTGAACCGAGCGCCGCAATTGGGACAGTAGCGCCGCCGACGAATGGCGGAATTGTCCTCTGTCGGGCGCGAATCCTTTACCTGCGTGTCATTATGGACGCAAAACGGGCATCGCATTTTGTCTCTCCCCTCATTTAACCCCAGCCCTGCGAACCGGGGAAAACCTGCCTCGAAAGCCTAGATCATCGTCACCCTTACGCCGACAGCAACCCCGGATAAATCGGAAAGGCGCGGCACATTTCTTCGACCTGCCCCCGAACTTTCGCCTCAACCGCCGAATCGCCATCCGGATTGGCGGACAATCCGTCCAGCACCTCGACGATCATCGCACCGATAGCGCGAAACTCCGTCTCGCCAAAGCCGCGCGACGTCGCCGCCGGACTACCCAACCGAAGTCCTGACGTCACCATCGGGCGCTCCGGATCAAACGGAATGCCATTTTTGTTGCACGTGACCCCCGCCCGCTCCAGCGCTTCTTCCGCAACATTGCCGGTCAGCCCCTTGGGGCGCAAATCGACCAGCATCAAATGCGTATCGGTGCCGCCGGTGACGATATCAAGCCCCCCGTCGACCAATTGCGCCGACAGGGCCTTCGCGTTGGCGACCACGGCTTTTGAATATGTCTTGAAGGACGGCTCCATCGCTTCTTTGAAGGCCACCGCCTTTGCAGCGATAATGTGCATCAAGGGCCCGCCTTGCAGGCCTGGGAAGACGGCGGAATTAACTTTCTTCGCGATGTCGGCATTATTGGTCAAAATCATGCCGCCACGCGGGCCGCGCAGGGTTTTATGCGTCGTGGTGGTGACCACATCGGCGTATTCCAGCGGCGAAGGGTGAATGCCAGCTGCAACGAGCCCGGCGAAATGGGCCATATCGACCATTAAATACGCCCCGACGGAATCGGCGATTTCCCGGAACCGCTTGAAATCCAGATGGCGCGGATAAGCGGAGCCGCCCGCGATGATAAGCTTTGGCTTATGTTGCTTGGCCAAGGCTTCCACTTCATCAAAATCAACCCGAGCGTCCTGACGGCGAACCCCGTACTGCACCGCGTTCAGCCATTTTCCGGATATATTCGGCGGCGCGCCATGAGTCAGATGCCCGCCGGCGGCCAACGACATACCCATGATGGTGTCGCCCCCCTTCAACAAGGCCAGATAGACCGCGCCATTCGCCTGCGCGCCCGCATGGGGCTGCACATTGGCGAAATCGCAGCCGAACAGCGCTTTAGCGCGTTCAATCGCCAGATCTTCCGCAACGTCCACATACCCGCAACCGCCATAATACCGGCGGCCCGAATATCCTTCGGCGTATTTGTTGGTCATAACCGAGCCCGCCGCCTGCAACACCGCTTTACTCACGATGTTTTCCGAGGCGATTAATTCGATCTGATCCTGCTGACGGCTCAGTTCATCATCGATAGAGGCGAATAAATCGGGGTCCGCCTGCCGCAGGTCTTGCGTAAAATATCCACTACTGGCGATATAGGCCGCGTCGTATTCCGACATGGTTCGACTGTTTCCCATTTGCTGTTAAGATCGTTCGCTTGATACATAACCCGGTTATAGGGGCTTTTAAAATTCCAGTGTTAAGGTCTGGAGAATTCCAGTAATTCAGGTCTGGAGAATTCCAGAAATAAGATCTGGAATGCGCGTTAAAACCAAACGCTAATCCGACATTTTCCCAACACGCCGCGCGTGTCTACCCCCTTCAAATTCAGTCTGCAAGAAGACCCGCACGCAATCCATCGCGACTTCCGGACCAATCGTGCGGCCGCCAAGCGCCAGAACATTCGCATTATTGTGTGCGCGACACAGGCGCGCCTCAGTCACATCATGACAATTCGCCGCGCGAATATGGCGATGCCGGTTGGCCGCCATTGAAATACCGATGCCCGTGCCACAAAACAGAATACCGCGCTCACAGCGACCGTCCTTGATTGCCGCCGCCATGATGTCGGCATAGTCCGGATAATCAACGGATTCCAGACTATTAGCACCAAGATCGAGAACTTCGCATCCCAGTTCTTCCAGATATTTGACGATCATCAGTTTCAGGTCGAAACCGCCATGATCCGAGGCAACCGCCACAACACTTTTCAACATGCTGGAAACACCCGATCCCACCCTTCAAAGAGTCCACACACGACCGAAGCCGAATACCATATGTCGCGGTTGGAAACCACCCTTCGCACAATTTATTGCGAGTTTTGCGAAAATTTTGCGAAACTGCCAGTACTTCGAAACGACCTAATCGTCACAAATTACACGATGATAAAATGCACCAAAACCAAACTAAATACCGAAAACCTTAGTACTAAAATACACACTATATAGTATTTATGTAATTATTTACCCTACATATTGTAGTTATTCGACATATATTCAAAAATACTCTACTAAAAACGCCCAATACATCCATTGATACTGTCAAAACCTCGCCCTTATTTGACAAAATAGAATCATTTTGTGTAACGTATACTTTCTTCGCGGATTAATTTTGCTTCGCGAACTGTTTTGCGTCGCGAACAATGTGTGGGTGGACACTTATGAGTACTCGGCCAGATGGCGAAAATGACCGCGCCAGTATTTTACGAATGACAGCGAATGTCGTATCAGCCTATGTCGGTAATAATACGGTGCAACCAGCAAACATCTCCGATGTCATTAACAGCGTCTACAGCGCCTTTTCCGGTCTGAATGGGGTCGATAACGGCGCGATGGATACCGGACGCCTTCTGCGCCCGGCGGTGCCAATCAAAAAATCCATCACGCCCGACTATATTGTCTGCCTGGAAGACGGGAAAAAGTTGAAGATGCTGAAACGCCATCTTCGCACGACATACAGCCTGACGCCGGACCAATACCGGTCAAAATGGGGCTTGAAGCCGGATTACCCCATGGTGGCGCCGAATTACTCAGCGCAACGATCCAATTTCGCCAAACGAATTGGCCTTGGAAAAACCGAAAGCCGCCCGTCCAGCATCATCCGCTAACGCGGCGTATCTATTTCTGGCCGCACATTTCTTCAGGCGAGCATTTCAAATCGCCCGATTTCAATAAACACGGCGACACAGCAAAAAGCCGGTCTCACGACCGGCTTTCGTTGTTTTTACACGATGTTGAAAATCAGGGTTGAAAATCAGGGTTGAAAATCAGGGTTGAAAATCAGGGTTGAAAATCAGGGTTGAAAATTAGGCGCATAACCGGGGCCGAATAAGGCGCTAAGCCGGGGCGGGTCAAACCAACCTGCCCCCGCCCGATGGCGAGCCTTTGTCGGCGTTTTTGTTCATGACATATTGTAGTTTTCGGATGGCGACCCGCTGTAGCGCCGCTTCACCTTGCGCAGGATCGCCAACAATGGACACTTCCGTCCCCGACTTCGTATCAATCGCCGATACCTTCACGTAACGGCCAATATGAACTAACTCCAATATGACGCCATCTTCGTTTCGACGCGACATCGTTCCTAATAATTCCCTGTTTAAAAGCTGCGTTTACAGGCGGCTGATTCCAAAGCCCATGCCGCCACTCCAGAACCGTTCCAACCGCAACAGGATCGTGTTGGCTTGTTTCAGATCCTCAACGGGCACCGTATCCGCGCCAATGCGCTCTGCATGACGGTCAAACATGGAATCAACAATCTTGCGAAGGTCCAATCCCCGGTCTGACAAGCGCACCCGGATTGAGCGACGGTCATGGGTCGAACGTTCCTGTATCAAATAACCATTTTCAACCATTTTTCGAACATTATACGAGACATTCGAACCAAGATAATAACCGCGGTTCGTCAATTCGCCCACCGTCAGTTCATCCTCGCCAATATTATAGAGGATCACGGATTGGATATTATTGACGTCCTGATAGCCATGACGGTCCAGTTCATTTTTAACAACTTCCAGAAATTGGCGATGGAGTCGCTCAATTAAGTGAATTGACTGAAGATAATCTGTTTTTACAACCATACTCATACCCTTTCAGTAATTACCCCTCCATATTACGGTCATAAGTTACATGTTTCGGTTATTTTGTGTGATATTTTTTACTACTTTCCCTGAATTAACCTAATTATTCCGGAATAATCCAAAGATTCATTCCCTGCGGTGCAAAACAGGCCAAACATCGCAGCGGCGGCGGCGCCCATCGGCGTTGCGACTCCGGCAGTTTGAGCAGCGGCCTGCGCCAGCTTCAGGTCCTTCAGCATCATGGCGGCGGTGAACCCAGCGGTGAAATCCCGATTGGCGGCGGAGTCAGGCACAGGTCCCGGCACGGGACAATGCGACGTCAACGCGAAACAGGACCCCGACGATGTGGAGACAATGTCAAAGAGCTTTTGTTGATCCAGCCCCAGGTTTTCAGCCATCACAAAGCCTTCGCTGACCGCAATCATGGTCGCGCCGAGGATCATGTTATTGCAAATCTTGGAGACCTGCCCGTTACCGCTGCCACCGGTGTGGACAATCGTTTTGCCCATCGCCTTCAAAACGGGTTCACCCCGCGCGAACGCCGCCTCGGACCCGCCCACCATAAAGGTCAATGTGCCAGCCTCCGCGCCGCCAACCCCGCCGGAAACCGGCGCGTCGAGCATATCCAGGCCGCGTTTCGCCGCCGCTTCGGCCACCGCGCGCGACGATTCGACGTCAATCGTCGAGCAGTCGATCAACAACGCGCCCGCTTCCGCGGCGTCCAACACGGTTTGTAAATAGACCGCGCGCACATGGGGACCGGCGGGCAACATGGTGAGCACCATTTCTGCGCCTTTCACCGCATCAGCGACGCTATCGGCTTTCGCCGCCTGCGTCGCATCCAGCTTGGCCGGGTCGAGATCAAACGCCTTCACCGTATGTCCCGCTTCCAACAAATTTTTCACCATCGGGCCGCCCATATTGCCCAGTCCGATAAATCCGATTGTCGTCATAGTTCCGTCTCCTGTTTTTGGTGAAATTTGTCTCTCAGCTCTTAAAAGGTAAGGTCTCCCGTCGGCGCGGGCGCGAAATACGCATCCACCATCGCCGGGGTAATGTCCGCCAATGCGCCCGGGCGCCAATCCGGCGCATTATCCTTGTCGATAATGAGCGCCCGAACGCCTTCGTAGAAATCATGATCCGCCATCACGCGCTGGCTCAGTCGAAATTCCATGACCATACAATCGTCGAATTCCAACGCGGCGCCCGCGCGCAACTGACGATGGCCGACCATGAGGCCGATCGGCGATTTACGGCGTAACGTTTCAAGCATTTTCAGGGCCGCCTCCCCGCCCGTGCGTTCCAGCGCGGTTTCGATGGCTTGCGCCGATCCGGCGGTGAAACATTGATCGATCAAGTCCCGGCGCTCGGCCAAGGGCGGTGGCTCAGCGGGCTGGCTAAAACGATCCAGCACATCCTGGACCTTGTCCGCAGCGCCCGTGTTTTGGCGCAGGGCGTCGATCAGCGCATCCTGGCGGTCGGTCGGGACGTAACAATCACCGATCCCCACATATAAACAATCAGCCGCGCGCAACCGACTGCCGGTCAGCCCCAGAAACAGACCAAGCGCGCCGGGCATGCGCGGTAAAAAGAACGACGCGCCAACATCGGGAAACAGCCCGATCCCGGTTTCCGGCATGGCGAAGAGCGTATTATCGCCGACCACCCGATAGCGCCCATGCACCGACACGCCGACGCCGCCCCCCATGACGACCCCATCCATCAGCGCGATATACGGTTTGGCGTAATGATAAACGAGGTGGTTCAGGCGGTACTCGGCGCGAAAAAACGTCTCGGTCAGATCGCCGCCTTCGAAATGCGCGTCGTAGAGCGCGCGGATGTCGCCTCCGGCGCAAAAGGCGCGCTCGCCGGCGCCGCAAATAACGACCGCCGCGACCGATTCATCCTGCGCCCAGTCCTGCAATTTCACATGCAATGTTTCGATCATCGAAAGCGTGAGCGCGTTCATCGCCGCAGGCCGGTTCAGCGTCGCGACCGCAACGCCGGAATCGACCTCAAACAGAATTTCCGCTTCGCTCATGAGTCTAGCAATTTCCGGGAGATCACCACGCGCATAATCTCGTTTGTTCCTTCCAAAATCTGATGCACCCGAACATCGCGCAAAAATCGCTCGATGGGGTAGTCGCGCAAATAGCCGTAACCGCCGTGCAGTTGCAGCGCGTCGTTGCAAACCTTAAACCCCGCATCCGTCGCGAACCGCTTCGCCATCGCACAATGCAAGGTCGCGTCCGCATGCCCGTCGTCGAGCCCGCGCGCGGCGTGATGCACCATCAGTCGCGCCGCCTCCAACTCCGTCGCCATATCCGCCAGTTTGAATTGCAGCGCCTGAAAATCCGCCAGCCGTTTGCCAAACTGTTTGCGCTCCAGCATATAAGCGCGCCCGGCGTCCAGGCAGGCCCGCGCGCCGCCGATGGAACAAGCGGAAATATTCACCCGCCCGCCATCAAGTCCCTTCATCGCAATCTTGAACCCGTCGCCTTCGACGCCAATGAGGTTTTCAACGGGCACGCGGCACTCTTCAAAAATCACCGCCGCCGTCGGCTGGCTATTCCATCCCAGTTTGGATTCCCGTTTACCAAAGCTGAGGCCCGGCGTGTCCTTCTCCACAACCAGGCATGAAATGCCGCCCGCGCCCGCTTCGCCCGTGCGCACCATGCAGACATAGATGTCGCTGGTCGATCCGCCGGAGATAAACGCCTTCGATCCGTTCAGGACGTAATGCGCCCCGTCGCGTCGCGCGCTTGTCCGCAATGACGCGGCGTCCGAGCCCGCGCCGGGCTCCGTCAGGCAATAGCTGGCGAAGTGCGCCATGGTCATTAACTTCGGCAGGAACCGCGCACGCTGCCGTTCATCGCCAAAGGCGTCGATCATCCAGCACGCCATATTGTGAATGGAGATATAGGCGGCGGTGGAAACGCACCCGGCCGACAGTTCTTCAAAGATCACCGCCGCGTCGGCGCGCGAGAGATTAGAGCCGCCATATTTGTCGCCGACATAGATGCCGCCAAATCCCAGAGCCGCTGCCGCGCGCAGCGTATCAACGGGAAAAATTTTATCTTCGTCCCATTGGGCGGCGAAAGGCGTCATCGCCTCGGTCGCGAAATTACGCGCCATATCCTGAAACGCACGCTGCTCTTCACTCAACTGACTATCTAGTAACGACATTCGCACCCACCATTGACAGCCTACCAGATCAACGCCCGTCACACCGCTATGATACGGGGCGAAATGAACGTCCTGCGTAAACTGCGTAACATATATATGGAATTCTATTCAAATTACGTCGAGCCGTCGCGGTACAATTTTCACGACGAAATTTACGCACCATAATTTGAGGATACGATCCGCATCAGGAGCCCATGACTTCGTGTGGGTCTTTTTCTTCCTGGCGCGCTTCACCTTGCGATTTTTTTTCTAGCGCAACGGCTTCCATATGAAGGCGTGCACGATGCATACGGTCATTCATCACCCGCATCATCACCATTCGCAGTCTGAGTTTTTGCCCCGCCAGCGCATGTTCGTCCGTTTCATTATCGCCGAACAGCTCCGTCGCCGCTTCATGATAGGAATTGCGAACATCTTCATCGCCCTTTCGGGTGAACAGCGAATCGATAATCACGCTAAAACTGGCTTTCAGCTTTTCAGTCGTGTCCGCCTGATCAAGAAGCGACATAAAGCCAACTTTCGGCGCCTGAAATACAACCATCCAGTCAACAGAGCCATCGGGAAGTTTAGGCCATGCCATGATCTAATCTCCTTGCGGGTTCTTGGCGAATGTCATTAACCATAACCCTGATAATGCTAACTAGAACAAAAATATTCAAAATCAACGGCGGAAACGCCCCGCCATCCTTATTATTAAAAGGCTGTAAATGGTGCTTCTTCAATACATTGACGGTTTTATCGGACAAATACAAACGTCTCTTATGAACGCGCCGCGAACACAAAAAAACGGGGCGGCCCTATAGAGCCACCCCGCCTTCGTCTTCAGCGGATAATTGGAATGCGGTTTTAAGCGGTAAAGAACGCCGGCTTCGCGAAATCCGAATTGAAAAAACTGAGCTCACCCGTCACGACGTTGAAAATTTCGGGCATTCTTGAAAAGCGGCTATTGACCAAAAATTCGTTATACGCGCCCAACGAATCAGACCGATTACTTGCGTGGAAATTCAAAACCCTGACCATGCGGCCATCGCGCGCCATTCTCGATACTTTGCGAAACCCGCGACCATTGTTGAGCACCATCGTCGTCAGCGCGATAAAAAGGATCGAGGGAGAACACAGAACCACAAGCGCCAATCCCGCGCATAAATCGAGGACCCGCGTTGACGACGTTACCGGCGCCGCGTTGTTCCCGTCTTCGTATCCATGATTGTGATCAAATTTCGCCGCTTCGCCCATATTTCCATTCCCCCGCAACTTAAAAATTCCAATCGCCGCGTCACCGCCAGCATGGATGTAACATTACAGCGTCCCCGGACTTCCACAGTGACCGTTGTCACAATGAGAAATAAAATTATCTAAAAATAATTACGGTTTTAAGATAACAATCAGCACCGGGATAAAACGTCACTGCAAGTTCAGGGAACCGTCGTTAAAAACAGTCGCAATCCAACTTTATTATTTGGAGAAGGCCATGCCTGAATACGCCGCCCACGGGCTCATTGGCGCGCTGACGCCGCAAGCGAATTCCACGGTGGAACCGGAATTAGCCATTCTCTGGCCACCCGGATACGCCATTTTAAATGCGCGCATCACCAGCCCCAGTACATCGCTTGTGCAGCGCATGCGGGATTACTGGCCAGGCACGGATTCATATCTCGATCAATTCGGCGTCGCCCCGCTTTCCGCCGTCGCCTATTGCTGCACCGGCGTTTCCTATATCGCTGGCAAAGACGCGGAAGACGCGCTTGTCGCCCGCATTGAAACCGAACGCGGCTATCCTCTCATCACCTCCGCGCTCGCGGTGACCGACGCCCTGCGCGTACTGGGTGCAACACGCATTGGTCTCGTGTCGCCCTATCCCGATGATTTGACCGAAGCCAGCATCGGATATTGGGAAAGCCGGGGCTTCGTGATTGCCAATTGCGTCAAGGCGGTGGGCGATGCGGATTCCTTCCACCCGATCTACAGCCTCACTGGAAACTCCGCGCGCGACGCGATGACGTCCCTGCTGAAGGAGCCGCTGGGCGCCGCCCCACTCGACGCAATAGTCCTGTTGGGAACGGGCATGCCGACGCTGGCGCCGCTCTCGGAACGCGCAGCGGATATAAAATGGGACGCGACCACAAGCCCGCCCGTATTATCGTGTATGTTATGTCTGGCTTGGCGCACAAAGCTGGCCGCCGATGGTGCGGCGCCAAGCGCCAATAATCTCGCGCCCTGGTTGGCGGGCGAAGGCTGGACGGACCGGCTGGCCGCCAGCCTCGTTCCGTAAACACCCTCCATAAGAATCACTGATCGAAAGGCGAGCCATCGCGGTGACGCCGCATCCGCACCGGCCGGCTAAACGGCGGTCGCGCGCCCGCGGGATCGTCAATCAAATCAAGACCAATGCCTGGCCGGTCCGGAATTTTGACAAACCCGTCAACAGGAACTGGCGCGTCATCCACCACGTCATGGCCCAGATGCTTGTCGGACGACACCAGCACGCCGCCTTCCAGCCCGGTGCTGTATTCCTGTATCGCAAAATTGGGAATGGCCGCGTCAAGTTGCAGGCACGCCGCCAGCCCGACCGGGGATAACGGATTGTGCGGCACGACCATAACATTATGCGCCTCCGCCATCGCCGCGACTTTGCGGCCGCCAGTGATCCCGCCACACAGGCACAAATCAACGCGGGCGTATTCAATCGCATTGCGCGTAAACAACGCCTGAAATTCATAGATTGTTGAAAACCGCTCCCCCGTGGCGATGGTAATGTGGATTTTATCGGCGATGCGCGCCATGGCGTCGGCGTTCTCATAACGCATGGGGTCTTCGAGAAACATCGGATGGAACTCCTCGATTCCGCGCGCGAAGACAACCGCTTCCGCCGGGGTAAGGCGTCGGTGGACTTCGATGCATAAATCCATATCGCCGCCCGCCGCCTCACGCATTCGACGCACATTGTCGATGGCGACCCGCATCTTGGCGATATGGGGTTTGAAGTAAACCTGATCGGCGCCTTCATCGAGAAACGGGTTGATATGACCAACGGCGGTGTAGCCTTGATCCTTCTTGCGCTTCAACGCCTCCAAAAGCGCATCGATATTTTTATCATAAACGTGGCCATACACGCGCGCGCAATCGCGCACCTGGCCGCCCAGCAATTCATAAACCGGCACACGCCCAACGCCTTACCCTTGATATCCCAGAGCGCAATATCGATGGCGGAGATCGCCGCGTTGATGGCGTGTCCCTGAAAATACGAGAACCGGTGCATCACGTTCCAATGATGCTCGATCGGAAACGGGTCCTCGCCTTCCAGATAGGTCGCGAATTTCGTCGCCGCCGCGACAGAGGCTTCAATCTGCCCCCAGGCGCCGCCCTCGCCCACCCCATGTATCCCGGAATCCGTTTCAATCCGGACAAACATAAACTGGCCCGCGTGGATAGGCGTTACTTTGGTGATCTTCATAGGATTTCCTCGCGATCAAAAAATATAGAGGACAGGTGCCTTAAGCCGCCGCGTCGAGCACCAGAGAGGACGCCTTTTCGCCGATCATGATCGACGGCGCATTGGTGTTGCCCGAGGTCAAAGTCGGCATGATGGAGGCGTCCGCCACCCGAAGCCCGGTGACGCCGCGCACGCGTAGTTGATCGTCCACAACCGCCATGGGGTCGGATCCCATCTTGCACGTCCCCACGGGATGATAGGTCGTCTCCGCATTGGCGCGGACCCAGTCCAGCAACTCATCGTCCGTGTGCACCGAGGGACCGGGCTGGAATTCAAGACCCAGAATATCCTTGAGCGACGGCGCCGCCATGATATCGCGCGCCATGCGCATCCCGGCCAGCGTGATGTCGGCGTCGAGCTGGGAGGATAGAAAATTGAACCGGATCGCGGGTTGCTCCTTTGGATTAGCCGAGGCGAGGTGAATGCTGCCCGTGCTATCCGACCGCAGAGCATGGGTAATCACCGTTACGCCTGAGCGTTTCGATAACCGACGCCGCGCATCAGCCAGAAACGGCAACCAGGAAATACCCGCATCGGGACTTTCCAACCCTTCGCGCGTTCGGACATAGGCGCGCAGCGGCGTCGCCGGCATGCCCAGGAGACCATTATTGGTGGCCGCGTAGTTCAGCGCCTGCCAGACTAGCCCCAGCCCCCGCGCCTTATCATTGTATGTCAGGCCCCGTGCGGCGACGTCCCACTTCATGCGCGGCGCAAAATGGTCGCGAAGGTTTTCGCCGACGCCAGGCGAATCGCATTTCACCTCAATTCCCAGATCCTTGAGCCGCTCGGGCTGACCGATGCCGGACAGTTCCAGCAATTGCGGGGAATTGATCGAGCCCGCGCTCACGATAACCTCGCGCCCGGCGCGCGCTTCTCGCACGACGCCGTTAACGGTATATCGTACGCCCACGCATTTTTTGCCCTCAAGCATCAGGCTTTCGGTCAAGGCATTGGTGACAATTTCCAGATTGGCTCGACCGCGCGCCGGGTCCAGATAACAAAACGCCGTACTCATGCGCCGGCCTTTGCGGATCGTCGCTTGCGTCATGCCGATGCCGTCCTGAGACGCACCGTTGTAATCGGTGGTGGGATTGATCCCGACATGGCCCGCCGCTTCGATAATGGCGTCGTATAACGGGCCGGATTCATTGATGTCGGAAACCTTCAACGGGCCGTCGCGACCGCGAAATTCATCGTCGCCGCCGGGATAACTTTCCATTTTCTTGAAGAAGGGCAGGACATCCTGATAGCTCCAGCCGCGATTACCCAACTGTCCCCAGGTATCGAAGTCCTGCGGCTGCCCCCGAACGAAAACCATCCCGTTGATCGAACTCGATCCACCCAGCAAACGACCGCGCGGCACTTCGATACGGCGGTTTCCGGTGCCTTCTTCCGGTTCGGAGGAATAACACCAGTTCGCCGCCGGGTTATCGATCAGTTTGGCGAAGCCAATGGGGATGCGAGACCACGGATGGCTGGCCCGTCCCGCCTCCAGCAGCAACACCCGGTGTCGGCTGTTTTCGCTCAAGCGATTGGCGAGCACCGAACCGGCGGAGCCTGCGCCCACGATGATGTAATCGAATTCCTGATTTTTCATAATTTTCTCCCCCATCCCCAAAGCCGTGCTGGCTTTCGTCGCACAACGTTAGCCGCCTCGGCCCGGGATGAACAAGGCCGGACAAGGCTCCGCGAGCATTTCGCGCCGAATTGCCGCCGAATTGCCATAGAGTGGCCCGACCCTTTCGTCACCGCGCGCCCAGCGTTAAAAACATTGAATCAACGCACATTTCACCGTCTTTTCAATGTCTTTCCGATGTTTTTATCAAAGTCCTAATTGTATTCTCCAACCAGCATTGATACCCTTAATGAGAGTTTTGAGTTTCTGATATTCTGTTTTCGAGATTTTACGCCGTGTCCCCAAGACGATATTCTCCCATCCGTCGGTTCGCATTCAAATCGATTGGTTTTGTATTGGCGCTGGCCGCCATCACGCTTTGGAATCAGGCGGACGCACGCGCCGAACAAGGCCTTGTGGACTCGCCGTCGGCTGCATCCGGGGCCATTTCCAGGGTGGAAAAGACCCTTACCGTCGCAGAAAACAAGCCACGCGACGGCGCACAATCGACAATATTGCAGGGCGAAACAGCGGCGAAAAACCCGTTCCAGCTGACGGGGCCCGAGAAGATTTGGCTTCGCGACATTGGTGATATTCGCATCGGCGTCATGAACGCCTGGCCCCCCATGGCGTT
>JBLHZD010000021.1:0-24569 GCA_047631095.1 Alphaproteobacteria bacterium | reverse complement strand
ATTCGGTTCCGCAAAGGGAATCAAAATCAATTCCGAAATTCAAGAAAGCGCACCGGACAACCAATTCATCCGACCCATTAAGTCTTCGGACGGACACTTAGGAAAAAGCTCGGGCTGACGGTTGCCTCCAATGCCATCGAAGGACGCGGCCGTGTCTATCGCATCGTGGCGGCAAGCTGAATCCATGGGACGGATCAATACTGCCAACAGGCAAGGTTTAGAGCAGGCGGTCGACTTACTGGCCGACCTTCCGCATCCAGATCTGGCCACGCAATGGTTTGCCTCATGTGGCACGCCGGCGCCCAAGGGAATAAGCCGCAAACTTCTTGTACTAGCGCTCGCCTACCACATACAGACGGACGCCTATGGTGATATGGATTCCAGAACCAATCGCTACCTTCGGGCAATCACCTCCGGAACGCTGGATGCGCCGCCGCCCCGTGTTTCTGCGGCATCAACCTTGAAGCCCGGTATGCGACTGATGCGGGAATGGAATGGCCGCACCCATATCGTCGATGTCATCAATGATGGCTTCCGTTGGAACGGGCAATTCCATGCGTCGCTTTCCGCCGTCGCCTGGGCGATCACCGGCGCCCGATGGTCGGGCCCTCGTTTCTTCGGTCTCCTGTCATGAAACGAAAGCTGCGCTGCGCTACCTATACCCGTAAATCAACCGAAGACGGGCTGGAACAGGAATTCAACAGCCTGGATGCCCAGCGTGAATCCTGTAACGCCTATATCCTCAGTCAGGCTGGCGAAGGATGGGCGGCGCTGTCGCGCCGCTATGATGATGGGGGCTTCTCCGGTGGATCGATGAACCGCCCGGGCCTCAAGGCGTTACTGGCGGATATTGAATCCGGCATGATCGATGTTGTCGTCGTTTACAAGGTCGACCGGCTGACCCGGGCGTTGTCCGACTTCGCCCGGCTGGTCGATATATTTGACGCCAACGACGTGTCGTTCGTCTCGGTGACCCAAGCGTTCAACACCACTACGTCCATGGGTCGATTGACCCTCAACGTGCTGCTCAGCTTTGCACAGTTTGAACGCGAGGTCACTGCGGAGCGCATCCGCGACAAGATTGCGGCGTCGAAGAAGAAAGGTATGTGGATGGGTGGCTTGACGCCGCTTGGATATGACAGTCGGGACAAGAAGCTGATCGTCAACGAATCAGAGGCAAAAACGGTTCGGCGTCTATTCTCCCTGTATCTGGAACATAAGAATGCTCGACTGGTTAAGGAAGAAGCCGATAATCTGGGACTGCGCACCAAAGCCCGCCGACCCAACAATGGACGGTCGAGTGGTGCTCTATCCTTCACCCGCGGCCATCTCTACAAGCTGCTCGCCAATCCCCTCTATGCGGGCATGATCGCGCATAAAGGGCAGCGTTACGACGGACAACACACGGCGATCATCGATCGTCTGATCTGGGACCGGGTACAGGCGCTTTTGGCCGACAGTAGCGTCAAGCGTGGATCGAGCAAAAATACAAAGAGCCGCCATGCCTTTACGGGGCGCATCTTCGATGAAACCGGAGATATTCTCCGCTCCCATCATGCCAGCAAACAAGGGCGACGCTATCACTATTATGTCTCCAGCCGCCTGCTCACGGCGCCGGGAAACCCTGACCCTGCCGGTTGGCGCCTTCCCGTCAGGGAACTGGAACAAGTGATCGGGACGATTGTCACGCGATGGTTGGAGGACCGCCGGGTATTGGAATCAGCCTTGTTGTCGCCCGACGCCCGAATTGCCGAGCGAACCAAGCTGGCGTCGGCAGCTCACCGAATCGCCGATGCCTGGCGGCAAGGCAATCGCGCTTCAGCGCCCATCGCTAATCTGGTACGGCGCATTGATCTGGCGCCAGACAAGGTTCGTATCAGCCTTGATCACCCTCAACTGTGCGAAACATTAGAATTATCCGCTATCGACTCTGTCGAGGATATCGTGGTCGATGCGCCCATCACACTCAAGCGCAGAGGTATCGAGGCGAAGCTGGTAATCGGTGGAAACGACACTTTGCTTGCCGAACCGAACGCCACGCTGATCGGCGCTATTGCATCGGCCAGGCGTTGGTTTACGGAACTCCAGACAGGTGAAACTCCATCGGTGCTCGAACTAGCGGCGCGCTATGGCGTTGACCGTAGTCATATCAGCCGGACGCTGCCGCTGGCTTTCCTCGCGCCAGATATTGTCCGCGCAATCATCGAAGGGCGGATCGATTCTGATTTTACCCTGTCGCGTATCAAACGTCTGAAGTTACCCGCGTTATGGCGGACGCAACGTGAACTGTTGCGTATCCAGTAATCCGGCGTCGGCCCCAACGGAATGGCCAGGAAAAACAGCCTGCAGAGACGCTCTGCCGAATATCGTCAAAATTGCCCTGGAAACTGTCTCTCAGGGCGAATTCGGGATGCATAAACGATCCTAACCTACTGAAATTACGCCGCTATACCGAATGTCCCGGAATGAATGAAAACTCACGAAAGTGAGTGGTGGAGCCGAAGAGAATCGAACTCTCGACCTCTTGAATGCCATTCAAGCGCTCTCCCAACTGAGCTACGGCCCCACAACGTCCCTCGCCAGACGAATACCGGCAGCAGGATGGCAGTGTTATAGATTCCGTCTGTGAAACCGCAAGTAAAAAGTCATCCACCCAGCAATGTTCCGCACTTTTCAGGCCTGGTTGGGTATGGCGGCTTTTGGCCAATCTGATTGATTGCCTCTTGGCGTCGCGGTAAAACCTGTTTCTAGAAATTTAGTCAAAATTCCAGAAACAGGTTTTACCGGAAGGATACCGACCGTGCCGCCAATCACGAGCGCCGCTGCTGGGCCGCTAAAAGGGAGCGTTCGCGTTCCCGGCGATAAATCAATTTCCCATCGCGCCTTGATGTTGGGGGCCCTGGCCGTGGGCGAGACCGTTATTCACGGGCTGCTGGAGGGCGAGGACGTCCACCAGACCGCCATCGCGATGCGCGCGATGGGCGCGTCGGTCGAACGGGGCGAGGACGGCGTATGGCGGGTCCATGGTCGCGGCGTCGGTGGATTGCGGGAACCAGAAGACGTTCTGGACATGGGCAACGCCGGCACCGGCGCGCGGCTCTTGATGGGCGTCGTCGGATCCCATCCTTTTACGACCTTCATGACCGGCGACGCCTCCCTGCGCAGCCGTCCGATGGAACGCATCGCCGCGCCGTTACGCCAGATTGGCGCACAGGTCGTTTCTCGCGATGGGGGTCGCCTGCCGCTCGCCGTGATCGGCGCTGACAATCCCATGCCAATCACCTACACATTGCCAATGCCGTCGGCGCAGGTGAAATCCGCGGTGCTCCTGGCGGGGCTAAACGCGCCGGGCGTCACGACGGTGATAGAACCGGAAAGAACGCGCGACCACACCGAATTAATGCTGCGCCATTTCGGCGCCGAGGTGAAAACGACGCCCGACGGCGCGGGCGGCGCACGCATTGAACTGACCGGCCAGCCGGAACTAACCGGGTCCACCGTCATTGTGCCCGGCGACCCAAGCTCCGCCGCCTTTCCAATCGTGGCGGCGCTTATATGCCCCGGGTCGGAGGTTGAATTACCCAATGTCGGACTGAACCCGCTGCGCACCGGGCTCCTGACGACATTGCTGGAAATGGGCGCGGATATTTCCCGCAAGAACGAACGCATTGAGGCGGGTGAAACCGTCGCGGACCTTGTGGTGAAAGCCGGCGTCTTAAAGGGCGTCGTAGTGCCGCCGGAACGCGCCCCCACCATGATCGACGAATACCCGGTCTTGGCGATGGCTGCGGCCCGTGCGGAAGGCGCGACGGTCATGCATGGGGTCCGAGAATTACGGGTTAAGGAAAGCGACCGACTAGACGCTGTCGCCCAAGGATTGCGCGCCTGCGGCGTCGTTGTGGAGGAAACCGAGGACACCCTGACCGTACATGGCGCCGGTGGAGCTATTCCCGGCGGTGGAACGGTCGCCACGCGATTAGATCACAGGATCGCCATGAGTTTTCTGATGCTGGGCCTGACAGCGAAAGCGCCCGTCGTCATTGACGACGCCGGGCCCATCGACACCAGCTTCCCCGGTTTTATCGGCCTGATGAACGGTCTTGGCGCCAAATTGAGTCAACAATCATGATCATCGCTGTCGACGGCCCCGCCGCCTCGGGCAAGGGAACCTTGTCCCGACGCCTGGCCAACCATTTGGGCTATGCGCATCTGGATACGGGCAAGATTTATCGCGCCGTCGGCCAAAGCGTGCTGCTGTCGGGGGGCGACCCCTCCGACCCTGAAATCGCCCTGAAAGCCGCTTGCAACCTGACGGCTGACGCCCTGAGCGACCCGAACCTCACCGCGGACACCGTCGCCACAGCGGCGTCCAAGGTTGCGGTTATCGACGCGGTGCGCGCCCAGCTTTTAACCTTTCAACAGAATTTCGCCACGACCCCGCCGGACGGGCGCCCCGGCGCTATTCTTGACGGTCGGGACATCGGCACGGTGGTCTGTCCGGACGCCGACGTAAAACTGTTTGTCGACGCCAGCGTCGAGGTCCGCGCGGAGCGGCGTTTTAAGGAGTTGCTTGACCGTGGCGAGGAGATTATATATGCGCGCGTTCTTCAGGATCTCAAGGATCGGGACGACCGGGACAGAAATCGCGCCGTCGCGCCGTTAAAAGCGGCGTCCGACGCATTTGTGCTGGATACATCGGTCCTGGACCCCGAAGAAGCCTTTCGCGCGGCGCTGGCGATTATTGAGTCGGAACAAACCGACGCATAACGCCATTGTCCCCGAGAATTAAGGTTAAGACCGCGCTATTTCGAACCTAAATCGGAATGCGGGGAATAGAAATCATAAGAAACGTCATTGGCAAAGACCATCGGAACCAACCGATTGGCCTGAAAAATTTTATTTGGAAAGGACTTGGTGTAACCATGTCAGTTGAAGCTGTAGAAGAAATTAGTTTCGCCGACCTGCTCGAGGAATCCCTCGGAAGCGGCGGCAGTATTGAAGGAAGCGTTGTTAAAGGCACTGTTATCTCAATCGAGAATGACGTCGCTGTTATTGACGCAGGATTGAAATCTGAAGGCCGCGTGCCGCTCAAGGAATTTACCGGCCCGGAAGAAAATACCATTTTGAAAGTCGGCGATGTCGTCGACGTGTATCTGGAGCGGATGGAAAACAAGAATGGCGAAGCCGTTCTGTCCCGTGAAAAAGCGCGTCGCGAAGAAGCCTGGACCATGTTGGAGAAGTCCTTCAACAAAACCGAACGTGTCACGGGTACGATTTTTGGCCGCGTCAAAGGCGGATTCACCGTGGACCTATCCGGCGCCGTGGCATTTTTGCCAGGCAGCCAGGTCGACATCCGGCCCGTCCGCGACATTGGCCCGCTCATGGGTACGCCGCAACCCTTTCAAATTCTTAAAATGGACCGCAGCCGGGGCAATATCGTCGTTTCCCGCCGCGCCGTGTTGGAGGAAAGCCGCGCCGAGCAACGTAGTGAGCTTATCGCCAACCTGAAAGAAGGCCAAATCCTGGAAGGCGTCGTGAAAAACATCACCGATTACGGCGCATTCGTCGATTTGGGCGGCGTCGATGGTCTGCTGCATGTGACCGATATCGCATGGCGGCGCATTGCGCATCCGTCCGAGACCCTTTCCATTGGTCAAACGCTGAACGTTCAGGTCATCCGCTTCAATCCGGAAACCCAACGCATCAGCCTTGGCATGAAACAGCTGGAAGCCGATCCCTGGGATGGCGTTGGCGATAAATACCCGATTGGCGTCAAGTTCACCGGCCGGGTCACCAACATCACCGATTACGGCGCCTTCGTGGAGCTGGAGCCAGGCGTCGAAGGCCTGGTTCACGTGTCGGAGATGAGCTGGACCAAAAAGAACGTTCATCCGGGCAAGATCGTTTCCACCAGCCAGGCTGTCGAAGTCATGGTGTTGGACGTCGATCCGCAAAAACGGCGCATCAGCCTTGGCCTCAAGCAAACCATGTCCAATCCTTGGGAGGCGTTTGTGGACACCTTCCCTGCGGGCACGGAAGTCGAAGGCGAAGTCAAGAACATCACCGAGTTCGGTTTGTTCGTTGGCCTGTCGGAAGACATCGACGGCATGGTTCATATGTCTGATATCGACTGGAACCGTCCCGGTGAAGAAGCCATCAAGGACTTTACCAAGGGCGATATCGTCAAAGCAAAAATCCTGGAAGTTGATGTCGAGAAAGAGCGGATCAGCCTTGGCATGAAGCAGCTGGGCGAAGATCCGATGGATGGCAAGGAAAAAACCATCAAACGTGGTCAGGTCATCACCTGCACCATCACAGCGATTGTCGAAAATGGCATCGAAGTGATGATCGACGAAGTCATGCCCGGCTTCATCCGCCGCGCCGACCTGTCTCGGGACCGCTCGGAACAGCGCCCGGACCGGTTCGCTGTTGGTGAAAAGGTCGATGCTAAAATCACATCGATCGACAAAACCCGACGCAAGGCTTCTTTGTCCATCAAGGCGAAGGAAGTCGAAGAAGAGAAGGTCGCGATGCGGGAATACGGCAGTTCCGATTCCGGCGCTTCTCTTGGCGACATTCTTGGCGCAGCGCTTCGCTCGCGAGAGCAAGCCAACGCTTCGGACGACGATGACGCCGGCGATGACGCCGGGGACGATGATGACGCCGGCGACGCCGGGGACTCTGGAGATTCCGGGGACGCCGACGATACGGCGGAAAAAGCCTCCGAATAAAGAGATCGATTGGGCGGGTCGGCGAGGAATAATCCCTCGTCGGCCCGTCATTTTTGCCTCAATCCACAAAACGGGTCGAATTTTCAGGACTCAGTGGAATTCGCTCGCTATATTACCGCTTGCAGCTTGACGGCTTAATACAGCTTTGGCAGGCTTACGAATGCCTTTTCTTCGGAAAAGGGACGAACAGGGGTAGAGGTTGGTTCGATCAAAAAATAACAATCGGTCGAACACGATAACAGGGGGTCTGCTCGCATGACCAAGTCGGAACTAATTGCGCGCATTGCGGAAATGAACCCGCAATTATATCAACGAGACGTTGAACGTATCGTCTCTACGGTTTTTGAAGAAATCACCACGGCGCTTTCACGCGGCGATCGCGTTGAATTGCGCGGATTTGGCGCGTTTTCGGTAAAAGCGCGTAACGCGCGTGTTGGCCGAAATCCGCGTACAGGCGCGTCTGTCGAAGTTGACGCCAAAGCGGTCCCGTTTTTCAAGACCGGCAAACAGCTCCGCGACCAAATCAATAATCGGGACACATGAGGCTTTTGTTCTGGTTAATCGCTGCGCCTGTTGTCATTGGCGCAGCGTCTTTCGCGGTCAGTAATCGACATACCGTTGAGATTTCTATTTGGCCCACCCCCGGCGCCTGGGATGCACCGTTATACATTGTCGCCTTGGGTATGCTGGGCGTGGGCTTCGTGCTGGGCGCGACCATCACCTGGCTCAGCGCCATGGGCGCGCGAATTCGGGCGGGTAACGCCGCGCGACGCATCGCGGCGCTGGAAAAAGAAGTCGCCGCACGCGCCCCAGCGGAAGGCCCGGCGTCACCATCCGGCGGCGCCTCGTCGCTACCCGCAGTTAACATTCAAAACAACCCCGCTAAACCCGAGCCCGCGACAACAGTCTAGCCCCAGCGACAACAGTCTAGCCAAAGAGGCAGCCTCGCTATAGAGGCTGATTCCGGTTACGTGCGCATTACGCCGTAAACGATGCAGGCGCGAGGCTCTTTTCCAAGCGGCGCTTGGGGTGTATGGATATAATCGTATTCAGCCAACCAGCATATTTCGAGACAATCGCGCCAAGATCAGAGAACAAACATGCCAAATTCAGAGAACAAGATATTCGCCGCCCTCGATACGACCGACGTTGAAGAAGCCAAACGTCTCGCCTTGCAGTTAAAAGGCGCGGTAGGCGGCGTAAAGCTCGGGTTGGAATTCTTTAGCGCCAATGGCGCGGCAGGCGTGCGCGAGGTTGCGCGCGCCAAACTGCCTATCTTCCTGGATTTGAAATTCCATGACATCCCCAACACCGTCGCCGGAGCGGTTCGGGCCGTCATGAATTTACAACCCAAAATCCTGAACGTGCACGCCGCGGGCGGCCCTGCGATGATGCGCGCCGCCCTTGAGGCCGCGCGTGAAGTCGCGGACGCCGAAAACATCCCGAAACCCCTCGTCATCGCCGTGACGGTCTTAACCAGTCTGGATGAGAGTGATTTGACGGCCGTGGGTCAAAGGGTCCCGGCCGCCGAGCAAGTCGTCCGACTGGCGCAACTGACGCAGGAATGCGGGCTCGACGGCGTCGTTTGCTCGCCGAAGGAAGCCGCCAGCGTGCGCGCCGCCTGCGGTCCGGATTTTAAGCTGATCGTCCCCGGCATTCGGCCCAACCTGAGCCTCGCCAACGATCAGAAACGAACCAGCGGCCCGCTTGAGGCCGTCAATGCGGGCGCCGATTACCTTGTCATTGGACGCCCCATCACCAAGGCCCCGGACCCAGCGGCGGCGGCGCGCGCCATGTCCGCAGCGCTCAACGGCGCATGAGCGTCACCGCAAAAATTTGTGGGTTGACGTCTCCTGACGCGGTTGAAGCCGCTCTATCCGGCGGCGCAAGCCATATTGGCTTCGTGTTCTACCCCCGCAGCCCCCGCGCGGTGTCGCCGACCCAGGCGCGCGCGCTGATTGGCGCCGCACAAACGACCGTCACCACCGTTGGCCTGTTTGTTAATGCAAATGATCACGATATCAAAACCGTTCTGACCGACGCGCCGTTAAACATGCTGCAATTGCACGGCGCAGAGACGCCGGAGCGGGTCGCGGCGATAAAAGACCGTTTTGGCTTACCCGTCATGAAAGTGATACCGGTCGCAGAGGCCAATGATGTTGATCGTGCGGAAATGTACCTCGAAACCGCCGACTGGTTGCTCTTCGACGCCAAACCACCCGCCACGATGAAAAATGCGCTGCCGGGCGGCAATGCGATTCGGTTCGACTGGTCTCTGATGGCGGCGCGCCAATGGCCGCTCCCCTGGATGTTGGCCGGTGGAATCACGGCGGATAATGTGGCCCAAGCCATCACCCAGTCTGGCGCCAACGCCGTCGATGTGTCCTCTGGCGTAGAAGATGCGCCCGGCGTCAAGAACCCGGCGAAGATTACGAAATTTCTGGCGACTGTCGCAGCGCTGTAAACACAAACATTACAGCGTTTGAGCGCCAATTTCCGGCGCGACGCCATTCTTTCGCATTGGTTCGCGCATGGTCTTTTGCTATGAAGGACCGCGCCTGTTGAATTGGCGTGACATTGCTGCGGGGCCCCCATGAAGCCAGTAAACACCTATCGGTCCGGACCGGATGAAAACGGCCATTTCGGCATTTTCGGCGGTCGGTTTGTCGCGGAAACCTTGATGCCGCTTATTCTTGCGGTCGAAGAGGCCTATGAGACCGCAAAAAGCGATCCGGAATTCGCCGATGAACTGACTTATTTGTTCAAACATTATGTGGGTCGCCCCAGTCCGCTGTATTTTGCGCCCCGCCTGACAGAACATTACGGCGGTGCCAAAATTTACTTCAAGCGCGACGAGTTGAATCATACGGGCGCGCATAAGATCAATAATTGCCTCGGCCAGATCCTGCTGGCCAAGCGCATGGGCAAAAAGCGCATTATCGCGGAGACCGGCGCCGGTCAGCACGGTGTCGCGACCGCCACGGTTTGCGCGCTCTTTGACCTACCTTGCGTCGTCTATATGGGCGCAACCGATATCGAGCGGCAGAAACCCAACGTCTTTCGCATGAAACTTCTGGGCGCTGAAATTGTGCCCGTGACCAGCGGCACAGCGACGTTGAAGGATGCGATGAACGACGCCTTGCGGGATTGGGTCGCCAATGTCGACTCCACTTATTACCTGATCGGCACCGCGGCGGGGCCACACCCCTATCCGGAAATGGTCCGCAACTTTCAATCGGTGATCGGCGATGAGGCCAAAGAACAGATGATGGAGGCGGAAGGCCGCCTGCCCGACACGCTCGTCGCTTGTATCGGCGGCGGGTCAAACGCCATCGGCCTGTTTCATCCGTTTCTTGATGATGATTCTGTGGCGCTCCATGGGGTCGAAGCGGCCGGTCACGGAATATCCACCGGCGAACACGCAGCGTCGCTCACGGGCGGGAGTCCGGGGGTCCTGCACGGGAACCGTACTTATCTTCTGCAAAATGAAGACGGTCAAATTCAGGACGCGCATTCCATCTCGGCGGGGCTCGACTATCCCGGCATTGGCCCGGAGCATTCCTGGCTGCACGAACTCGGTCGGGTCAAATATGTCTCCGCGACCGATAAAGAGGCGCTCGATGCGTTTAAACTCTGTTGCCGGATGGAGGGTATTATTCCCGCGCTGGAGCCGTCGCACGCGCTCGCGCATGTCGGCAAAATCGCGCCTGATCTTCCGAAAGACCATATTATCTGCATGAACATGTGTGGTCGGGGCGACAAGGATATCTTCACCGTCGCCGAAGCCTTGGGAGAGGTTATATGAACGCGCCGGTAATCGTCGCTGCGGATAGCGGGCGCATTAGCAATCGTTTCGCGGCGCTGAAAGCCGAAGGTCGCGGGGGCTTGGTGACGTTCCTGACCGCCAGCGACCCGGATCACGACACGTTCGCCGAAATTCTGCGCAATCTGCCCGCAGCGGGCGCCGACCTCATCGAAATCGGCATTCCCTTCAGCGATCCCATGGCCGACGGCCCCGCGATTCAAGCTGCATCCTTGCGGGCGCTCAAGGCTGGCGCATCCTTGCGAAAAACGCTCGATCTGGTGCGCGATTTTCGGAAAACCGACGCGGATACGCCGCTCGTCCTGATGGGGTACTACAATCCGATCTATCAATTTGGCGTTGATCGCTTTTTGGAGGACTTCAAGGAAGCGGGCGCAGATGGTCTGATTATCGTCGACCTGCCGCCAGAGGAAGATTCAGAACTGTGCATCCCCGCCCTGGAAACCGGTGTGAATTTCATTCGGCTGGCGACGCCAACCACCGATGATGCGCGCCTGCCCACCGTCCTGACCCACACCAGCGGTTTCGTCTACTACGTCTCCATACTCGGCATCACCGGCACAAAATCCGCCGCCGCCACTGACATTGGCGCCGCTGTCGCACGGCTAAAAAGACACACCGATTTGCCCATCGCCGTCGGGTTCGGCATTAATTCCGCCGAGGCGGTTCGTGAGACCGTCGCGGTCGCGGACGCTGCGGTGGTCGGATCCGCCATCGTCAACCGCATCACAGAGTCTCTGGATGACGACAACGCCGCAACGGCCCAAACGGTCGAATCGGTCCTTTCCTTCGTTCGGGAATTGGCGAGTGGAGTTCAAAGCTCTTGAATTGGCTTACAAACTTCGTCCGCCCCAAACTTCGCGCCCTGGTCCAGAAAACCGATGTTCCGGAGAACCTGTGGCGAAAATGCCCAAAATGCGACCAGATGATTTTTCATCGTGATCTGGAGCGCAATTTACACGTCTGCCAGCATTGCGATCATCATATGCGCATGCCCGTGGAGGCCCGCCTGAAGAGCCTCTTCGACAATGGCGAATTCGACCGTATTGAACTGCCGAGCGTCCCCGCCGACCCGCTCAAATTTCGCGACCAGAAGCGCTATACGGAACGGCTTCGCGATGCCCGCCGCCGCGCGAATGAAGACGAGGCTATTATTGTCGCGACCGGTGCCATGGGCGGCCAAACCACCGTCGTCGCTCTTTTCAATTTCGAATTCATGGCCGGATCCATGGGGCGCGCGGTTGGCGAAGGGCTTTTAAAGGCCGCCGAACTGGCCGTCGCGGAAAAGGCGCCCCTCATCGCCATTCCAGCGTCGGGCGGCGCCCGGATGCAGGAAGGCGTCTTGTCGCTCATGCAAATGCCGCGCTCGATAATCGCCGTGAGCCAGGTCAAAGAGGCCGGATTGCCCTATATCGTCGTCCTGACCGATCCGACCACCGGCGGCGTCACCGCCAGCTTTGCGATGCTGGGCGACATTCAGATTGCAGAACCAAACGCCATGATCGGGTTCGCCGGACAACGGGTGATCGAACAAACGGTCCGGGAAAGCCTGCCAGAAGGCTTCCAACGCGCGGAATACCTGCTTGAGCACGGCATGATCGATATGGTCACGCCGCGCACGGAGCTTCGCGATACGTTGTGTACAATTATCGATTTGCTATGCCATCCCACTAAATTAGCGCAAACGGGTGGCGAGAATGACGCTGCTCTCGCGATTCCCGATCAGTCCCCAGACTCTCCATGAATTCAACACCGACCGTGAACCCGAAAAGCAGCGATGCGATTCTGACGCGGTTGATGGCGCTTCATCCAAAGAAAATTGATCTTTCGCTGGGTCGAACCCTGGAGCTTCTCGAGCGGTTGGGGCGACCCCAGGACCGTATACCACCGGTCGTGCATGTGGCGGGAACCAACGGCAAGGGATCGACGATCGCCTTTTTGCGCGCGATTCTTGAAGCGGCGGGAAATCGTGTTCACGTCTATACATCGCCCCATCTAGTGCGCTTCAACGAACGCATCCGGCTGGCGGGCGAGATCATCGACGAGACCTTGCTGACCCGACATCTGGGGTATTGCGAAAAAATTAACGATGGCCGCCCGATCACCTATTTTGAGATCACGACCGCAGCGGCCTTTCAGGCCTTCGCAGAAACGCCCGCCGACATTTTGTTGCTGGAAACAGGCCTGGGGGGGCGGTTTGATTCCACCAATGTCGTCGACCATCCCGCCCTCACCGTTATTACGCCGATCTCCCTTGATCACACGCAATTTCTGGGACCCGATATTGCATCCATCGCTGCGGAAAAAGCCGCCATCCAAAAACCGGGCGTACCGTCCGTTATCGGCGCACAACCCCCGGAGGCCGCCCGCGTCATTCAGGCATACGCAACCACCGTCGGGGCGCCCCTTGCGCAACATGGGAAGGAATGGGGCGCACAAAGCGGCGATGACAGCATTCGGGTGCGCTTTAACGCCAAAATGCGCGAATTCCCCACGCCAGCCCTGGCCGGCCCACATCAAATTCATAACGCCGGCCTCGCCGTCGCCTGTACGGAGTTCCTGACGGATTTCAACATCACCAACGCCGCGATCGCCGAGGGCATGCAGCGCGTGGAATGGCCGGGGCGCCTGCAACGGCTTCGCGGCGGGCCTTTGGTGTCCTTACTGCCCAACCACAGCGAGGTATGGCTGGATGGCGGGCATAACCAATCCGCAGGCGAAGCGCTGGCGGTCATGGCGCAAGCGTGGCGCGACCGACCGCTTTATCTGATCGTCGGCATGATGAACACCAAGGACAGCGCAGCGTTTCTAAAACCTTTGGCGTCACTCATCGAGGCCGCGCAGATGGTGACGATACCCGGCGAACCGGCCGCCGCCACCGCGGAAGACATGGCCGACGCCGCACGGACGCACCTCATAAAAGCGACGGCCGCTCCCAGTCTGGAAGCGGCCGCGCAAAATATTACTCAAATGATCGACACGCCGTCGCGAATCCTGTTTTGCGGTTCGCTTTACCTCGCAGGCGCTATTCTCGCCCAAAATGGATGACGCCGAACGGTTGACGGCGCCGTCGTGACGCCTCTGCGTTAAACGACCGAATCAACCCATTGCGCCAGCTGGCTTTTCGGCAAGGCGCCAACTTTTGTCGCCGCGACCTGGCCATCCTTAAACAGGATCAGGGTTGGGATGCCACGGACGCCGTATTTCGCCGGTGTTTGCGGATTGTCATCGATATTCAACTTGGCGACGGTTAACTTCCCATCGCGATCTGCGGCCAGTTCTTCCAATGCAGGCGCAATCATTTTACAAGGCCCGCACCATTCCGCCCAGAAATCCACCAGAACAGGTTCGCTAGACTGCAGCACCGAGGTTTCAAAATCGTCGTCAGAAACTTTTACAGTGGTCATATTATTATACCTTCCCCGTGTTTGAATTTGTTCGGCCCACCTCAACGTCGCCCACAGTGACGATTTTAGCGTCTTTCGCGAGTCTATGAAGTGTCAGAGACACGGTCAAGCAGGCCTTGGTCCAGTGACATAATACGCGGTCCGTCCGTCCACAAGAGGGCGCACACAATATCTTTACCGGGCCAAATCTGCCGGAGTATAGCACGATACGCCGCCATTTGGCGAAGATATACCGGCGCAACATCTTCCTCATGCAGCGGCGGCGGCCGGTTTGTCTTGTAGTCGACGATAATGACCGTGTCGCCATGCACCACCAAACGGTCAACCTGGCCGGATATAATTTCTGGTCCGCCCCCGCCTTCAATTGTGCCGATAACCGGCACTTCAGCCCGACTGTTTTCCTGGAACAGAGGCAAAAATGCTCCTGATTCCAGTATATTAAAAACTTCTGTCTGGATTAAATTTTGATCGTGCGCTGATAGTCCGCTGCGCGCCAGAAGACGCGCACTGGCCGCTCGTCTGTCCGGGTTTGGAAGATCCGGGAGCATTTGCAGCAACCGGTGAACTTGTAAGCCACGCTGAAACCGGGATTGATCATCAATATTCAGCGGAGATTGGGCGGGTGGCGGGTCGCCGCTTGGGCGAGAGGGCGAAATTGGGCGCGGCGGCGAAGGTTCCGGCGGCGGCGGCGCGGTAACCCATCGCTCCAAAGACGGTTCCGGCTCTAGCGCCGCCTCCATACTGCGATCTTTTTCAGGCGGCGCCGATTGCGAATTCGCGTATCGCAGCAAGGGCGCAAGTTCGCTATCCGGTTCAGGCGCCCCGGAATCAGGCGAATCGGCATTGGATGAAACAGGATTAAGCGAATCGGTTTCGGGCGCATCATTAGCGATACGGGATAACCCATCCAACGCCAAATTATACCAGCTATCCGCCGGCGTCGCTTTTTCGCCCTTCCATCCACATACATAAAGCCGGTCTTCGGCGCGCGTCATCGCGACATAAAGCAATCGACGGTATTCTTCGTCCCGGCGCTGATCAGCCAAAGCGCGCGCATTTCGACACGTCCGGTCTTCAAAAGCGCGGCGCGGCGCCCAGAGCAAGAAATCATCCGTCCACAAGATGCGCGGTCCCTGGGTCGGTCGGGTCGTGGTGTCCGGCAAGATAACCACCGGCGCCTGAAGCCCTTTGGCGCCATGAATTGTAATGACCCGGACCTCGTCGCGCTCGCCCTGGTCCAAATCCCGCTTCACGGTCGCCTCACCCGCCTCCAGCCAATGCAGAAAACCCTGCATGGCGGGCGCATTAAGATGATCATATTGAAGCGCCAAATTCATGAATTCGCCGACCGGGTCCTCCGCTTCGGGACCAAGGCGACTTAAAATACGCTGCAATCCAGTCTCTGACTCAATATTTGGCGTAAACAGAACCTGTGAAAAAAGCTCATAGGGCGGAATAAAATCAACCTGCGACAAAAGCCCGGATAACCAATTTCGCGCGGCCTCAAAACGGGGCTCGCGCCCGGCAAGGCGCGCCAACTGGCGCCACAGGCTTTCGCGTCCGCGATCATAGGCGATTTGAAACAGATCATCGTCGTCCAACCCGATGAAAGGGCCCTTCAACACAACCGCCAGCGTCAGATCATCATCCGGGGCCAACAAAAACTGCCCCAGGGCCATCAAATCCATGACCGCCAATTGCTCCGTCAGGGCCATGCGATCAACGCCGGCGACGGGAACGCCCTGACTTTTCAGCGCCCGCACGAGTTCCGTCACGAAGGCGTTGCGCCGCCGCACCAGCACCATGATATCTCCGGCGCGCATGGGGCGTCCGCGCGATTCCAGCATTTCTCGCCCAACCCATGATTTTATTTTTCGCGCCAGCATCCCCGCCAGACGACTGGCCGGGTCATCGTCCAACTCCCGCGACACCGGCGGTTCCCATGGTGCCGCCTCATCCCGCTCGCGCGGTTCCACAACCGGCCATACTTCGACAAGCCCCGCCTGCCCGGCGCGCACCGCCTGATGGCGCACGGGGCGCTCGGCAACGCCATCGCGCACGGCCTCGGGCTCGAACACCGCATCCACCGCCGCCAGGACCGCCGACGCCGAGCGGAAAGACCAGTTCAATTCCACATTGCGCATTACCCCCTGCGCTTCGGTGACGCGCTGCTCAAAATGGCGGCGCATTTCATCAAAGGCGGCAGGATCGGCGCGCTGAAAACTGAAGATGGATTGCTTGGCGTCGCCGACGGCAAAGACGGTTCGATTTGATGTTCGCGCGCCCTCGCCCGCAAAAAATTCCTCAGCGATGGTTTTTACGATACTCCATTGTTCCGGGTTGGTGTCCTGGGCTTCATCGATCAGAATATGGTCAATACCGCCGTCCAGCTTAAACAAAACCCAGGCGGCGCCCGCGCTTTCGCTCAGCAATTCCAGGCTTTTCAGGATCAAATCGTCATAATCGAGGCGCGCCCGGATTTCCTTTTCCCGTTCATAGGCGGACAACAATCCATCCGCCAAGCGCAAGAGCGCGGCGGTCGCATGGGCCGTGATAATGCGTCGGCGGCTTTCCATCACAGCCAGCAGGCGTTCACCCTCGGCGCGCAAGGCGGGCTCCGCGCGCGGTTCCGCCGTCGCCGGTTTTTTGGTAATGAGGCGCGCCCGCACATCCCCCCCGTCAGTCAGGAAAATCGATTTGTAAGCCTCAAACCCTACGACCCGATTGGCGATCGTGTCAGCCAGCCAATTGGAAAGTTTCACGCCCTTGGGTTGATCCGATTTTTCCGTCCCCTCCAATAAAGCGCGCGCCGCGCATTTCAACTCTTCCTCATCGAACGCTTCGGCGGCGCTGGCCGATTCCAGAAGTCGTACCTCGCTATCATCCGGCGCGGTGTCCAGAAACGCATAGGTCGCCGCAATGGCGCCTTCAATACCATCGTGGCGCCGCCTCAACCCTTCAATTCGCCGCCGGTCCGACGCGATATCCGACATTAAAACAGAAAACAGGTTTTCATCGATATGGGCGGTGACCGTGGCCAGCGCGGCGGATAGCGTTTCTGAGTCGCGTGACGCCAGAAGCAACGAATTTCGCGCCGTCGCCATCAACTCGGCGGCGCTGCGCTCGTCCATCGCTTCAAAATGGGGCGGTAACCGCGCCTCAATTGGAAAGCGCCCCAGCAAGGATTGGCAAAAACTGTGAATGGTCTGAATTTTTAGCCCACCCGGTACATCCAGGACCCGGGCCAATAAACGCCGCGCGGCCAAAACCAACCTGACGTCGTCCTCCTGGGTTTCCCCATGTCCCCGCAACCCGGCGATTTCCCACGATAATTCAGGTTCCGCCAGCGTGGTCCACGCGCCCAGTCGGCGGTTTATCCGGTTCGCCATTTCTGCCGCAGCGGCCTTGGTGAAGGTCAAACACAAGATACGTTCCGGCGGCGCCCCATCAAGCAGAAGCGACAAAACCCGATCGGTGAGAACTTTCGTTTTACCGCTGCCCGCCGACGCCGCGACCCAGGCGCTGACAGAGGGGTCAGACGCCTGACGTTGCGCATCATTCGCCGCCGCCTGAAGATCCGCACCCGGACGAATATCGCTATCCGAAGGTTCGCTCATTCCGATCCCCATTCGAGACGTCGCGACAAATGCGCATAATCATTAAACCGCGGCGCTTGCGAGGGTCTCGGCACCGCTGCATAGGGCGTATCGGGGTTATCAAACGACGCGACCAGCCGCTCCAACCCTTCCAAAGCTTCCTCCGCCCGGGAGAGCTCGCCTTGTTGAACTTTTACCGATTTCTCCTCGCCCGGTTTCGCCAACCCGCTTAACAACCAATAGGTCAGCGCGTGAACCGCTTCTCCTGGAATTTCCCCAAATCCGCCCGCTTCGACGATTGCGGCCTCGAGGGGCAATTGTGGCGAGAACCCCAACCCGACGTCACGGGCCGACGGGGCGGCGCCAGTTTTATAATCGATTATTTCAATCCCGCCATCCGCCAACTGATCAATCCGGTCCGCCTTCGCCGTAAGGACGAAGGGTTCACGCAGCCCCTTTACCGACAAGGTTCCCTTCCGCTCCGTATAAGACGCGCGCAACAGGGGGCGGCGACGGCGTTCCGTCTCCACAACCCAGGCGGCGATACGTTCAAAGCGTGGCCACCAGAACGCCCAGACCGCTGGTTGGCTCAACGCCGGGCCAAAGGCGCGCCGACCACACGCCAGCAACAAATTGAACGCGTTCGGCGGCACGGCGCCGGGGTTTTCCCGGACAAACAAATCCAGGGCTTCATGAATGAACATACCACGCTCCGCCGCGCCGGGATCAGCCTCCAGCGGGTCCAGAGCCCGAAGTTTGAGAATATACCGCGCGTAAATGCCGTAGGGATCCCGCATCCAGGTTTCAATCCGCGTCACCGATAATTGGCGCGGACGCGCGTCGTAGGGCGGGCGCGGCTCCGGCGGATGGATTCGGGTCACGGCGCGCGGTTGATCGATCGCCAGACGCCGGCGCCGCCACGGGCTGGGCGGCACCCCAAGCGCATCTTCCGCATCCAGTCCCCGCAACACCGCATCCAGCCGGGACAACCAGCGCGAGGGCACGGTCGGTTGCCCATCGACTTTATCGGCGCGCGTCAGATAAACCTCCGGCGCGCCGAAGGCCTGTACAAAATCATGCGCAGTTAGCCCGATCCGTCGTTCGGGCAGCGGCAGTCCAAATTGCGCGCGCATGGGTCGGCTCATCCACGGGTCCGGATTGGCGGCGGGCGGCCAGGTTTCTTCATTCAAACCACCCAGAACGATCAGGTCCGCGTGTTGAAGGCGGGCCTCCAAAAGACCCAAGACCGCCAGCCTTGGATGGCCGCCATGGCGCGGCCGCACCATATGCCCCGCCATGAGCGTTTCGAGAAGCGCTTCATAACGCCGCCCCGGCGCATCATCCATCAAGACGATAGCTTCGCGCAATTGTGCGACGAAACCCGACGCCACATCGCCACCCTCGCCCGCCCATAGGCGCGCCGCGCCGTTTTCATCATCGGTTTCGGCCAGCGACTCGACCATTTCGATATGCGCATCCAGCAATGTCGAAAAGGGACTCTCGGCATTCTGCAAGGCGGCGGCGAACCCCGCCGTTCGGGTCTCTATATCGTCGAGAACATCGGAGACAGTCTCCCGCGCCGCGCCGTTCATCTTCGCAGTGGCGGCGTCAAATTTCGCCCGTAACCCTGCGATCCCCGGCCCCGGCCTCGGCCCCCGAAGTAGCCGTCGCTCCAACTTACGAACGGCGTCGCGGAACGCGCCCGGGTTTCGACCACAAGCCGCCAACGGATGTTTCAGGGCGGAAAGCAAGGCGACCGGCGCAAAGTCGGAGATCACCATCAAGGCGGATAACCGCAGGAAACCGCCCGGCGCAGACGCCGATAGGGGCGTTCCCGCCGAATCGTCAATTTCGATATCCCACCGCCGCAAGGCGCCCGCCACCCGTCGGGCCAGCGCACGATCCGGAGTCACCAGCGCCGCCGTCTTTCCATCAGTTTCCAGAACCTGCCGCAACAGCAGGGCGATGACGCCCGCTTCCTCCGCCGCATCGGCGCAATCAATTCGCGTTACCCCGTCCAGCGCGCTTCCCGAGATACCGTCGGCATCATTGGCCTTCAGCGCCGCCCAGGCATCCGTCGTTTCCGCGGGCCGCATAAGCTCCACCATTAAATTGGCCCGCGCCGCCATCGTCCGGTAACGGGGCGTCGATAAGGGCCAGTCAGCAACGGCATCGGGATGTAAATCAAGCCGTCCCAGGAGGCGTGCAATATTGAACTGCGGATGGGTTTCGGTCTTTTGAATAATCTCCCAATCTTCGGCGGGAACAGCGCGAAACAAACCCGGCAGGACAACACGACCATTTGGCAATTGAGCGATCAGGGCCAGCAAGTCTGCGGTCGCGGGAATACTACCGGTCGAGCCCGCCGCAATTATTTTTCCCGTCGGCGGCGCCGCGCGCCAGGCGTTGGTTTGCACTTCCAACAAGCGGTTTCGCCGGTCCGCGCCATCGATGGCGTTCTCATTCTCCAACAAATCTGGCCAGTGTTTGGTCAAAATGGTGAGGAATTCCAGTGTCCGACGCCAGTGCAGCGCGAATTCCTCGGGCGCCAACGACGCCAGTTGATCGAAGGAAAGGCGTTCGGTTTGGACTTGATCGAGAAAACGCTCCAGTTCGGCAGCCAGTCGCACCGCCTGGTCCACTGCGATATCGGTCGAAAACTGGCGCACGAGCCGCGCCAAAAGCAAACGCCGCCGCAAGGGCGTCATCGCAGGCGGAATATCAAGGTCGTCCAGCGCGGGTGTTTCCCCCAGCGCCAGTTCATCCTCGTCAACATCGCCGAGCGGGCGCATAGCGGGCAACATCATCGCGCGCCCGCCGCCCGCACGCAGGAACGCATCCCGCAACGCCCGGCACGCCCGTCGGGTTGGCAACAATATCGTGTAATCCACCAGCCCGAAGGGATCGCCCCCGCTTTCCGCCAACAGGCCTTCGGCCAAGGCGTCCACAAAGGAGCAACCGGGCGGAATAGTAAAAACGTGCGTGTCCATTTCCATAGGCGTCAGCGTGTATTTACAAAAGAATCGCCATGGGCGATACAATGCTCGGCGATCCGCAGTTCGCTCGGCGTACCAACATGATACCATTCGCCGTCATGGACCATGCCATAGAGGCGCGTCGCATCCTGCGCCTTGTCGTAAAGCTGGTTCAGCGAGAACGCCCCCGGCGCACGCCCGGCGAACAATCGTGGATGCAGAATTTGAACCCCCGCAAAAAGATACGGCGCCACGTCCGCGCCCGCCCGGCGCCGCGCTTCGCCAAGCGGTGACAGGAAATAATCGCCAATACCAGATTCCCCAAGCAACAACGTCATACGATGCATCAACAAGAGCGAATCCATCGCCTCACCATCCCAAAGGCGCGCCATTCGCGCCAAGGTCGGCGTGGGCCCATCCAGCCACACCGCATCGCTATTAACGACAAAAAACGGATTGTCCCCAAATTCCGCCAGCGCGTTCAACACGCCACCCCCGGTTTCCAAGCGTTCCGGTTCCCGAGACACGACAATTTCGGCGCGGTCGCTAATATGGGCTTCAATCTGCGCCGCGCGGTAATGGGTGTTCACAACTATTTTTGTAACGCCCTGGGTTTTCAGATGGTCCAGAACCCGATCTAACAGCGTAATTCCATTAAGCGACACCAATGGCTTGGGTCGGTCATCCGTCAGCGGACGCATTCGCGTTCCCAACCCCGCCGCCAGCACCATGGCCTGATTTATTTTGATACCCATCAAGTCTGGTCCAACGCCTTTTTTATATTGGGGATAATTCGCGCCCCGGCGGGGATCACGCGATCAAACCACGCCTGAAGGTCGCAAAGGACTGGATGCTGAAGATCTCCCTCAAGCAAGCGCCAGGTGCGCGGAATATGGCGCAAATAGTCCAGCTTTCCATCGCGCCGCGCCAATCGGCTGAAGATGCCAATTATTTTCGCGCTCCGTTGCGCCCCCAGCACCGCATAGCTCGTCCTGAAATCGTCTCGCGCCAGCGTGGGAAAGGCGTCTAGATACCGCTCGATAAGCCGCTGCGCCAAGACAGCGGGAACATCGCGGCGCGCGTCCTCCAGCAAGGAAACCAGGTCATAACTCGACGGCCCAATCACTGCGTCCTGAAAATCGAGCAATCCACATTTGGATATACCGGCGCGATCCTCCAGCAGCATGAGGTTATCAACATGATAATCGCGCAGCACCAGCGTTTCCGGCGCGCGGCGGACAAGCGATAACACATTGCGCCACAAACTGAGGTATTCTGACCTATCTCCCACCGATACATTCACCTCCGGCAGATACCAGTCGAACAACAGGGCCGCCTCATCCAGCAAACGCGACTCATCATAGAGCGGGATGCTGGCGACAGGTTTGTAGCGTCGGTGCAGGGCGATCAAGACGTCAACCGCGAGCGCATAGAGTTCAAATTCCCGCTCCGGCGCGCCGCCCAGCAATTTTGTATAGGTCCGGTCGCCAAAGTCCTCCAGCAGGATCAACCCGAGATCAGGATCGGCGGCCCGGATTTCCGGCGCGCTCAACCCCAAATTTGTCAGAATTTCATCGATCTGGAGAAAAGGACGAATATCTTCCTGCGGTGGCGGCGCATTCATCAACACCGCGTTCTCACCCTCGCGACGCAATCGGTCATACGAGCGAAACGACGCATCCGCCGCCAGCAAGGATCGTTCTGCGTGCGCCCAGCCATGGCGTGTTAAAAACCCGTCGATCAGACGCGCCCGCTCCCCATTCGCCGCCTCAACCATGGTTCAATCCGCTCAATCGTTCCCGCCACTCGGCTTCGCCGTCTATTGATACACGCCGCGCGCCGTCCGTATCCGCAAAGGATAATGTCACCGTCAAATGGTCGGGCGGCATATATCCGCCAAGGCGGTCCGGCCATTCGATCAACGACACACCCTCTGCAAACGCTTCTTCTATTCCCAGTTCAAAGACGTCCTCGGAATTCTCCAACCTGTATAGATCGAAATGCCAAAGCGTGAAATCCGCCAGATCATATTGTTGGACAAGCGTGAATGTCGGGCTCGGTATTTCCGACTCCGACCAGCCTAGGAAGCGAATCAGCGCCCGCGCAAAGGTCGTTTTCCCCGCGCCAAGCGGTCCTTCCAGCGCCACAATGTCGCCCGCGCGAAGCCGTTTGGACAATCGGGCGCCAAGGTCCGCCGTCGCGTTGAGGTCCGCTAGTTCTGCGAAATGTAAAATCGGCATTGAGTATTTCAATTTCGCCACAGGCTTTTCCGCGAATTCATTCGGTGTCGCCGGGACAGTTTTAAGACAGGACAGTTTTAAGACAACGATGGACGGTTTGCGCCCGTTATTTCGGTAGGTGAATTTGCAACAGGGGGCGAATCAGGGATACGACACGTAATCGATGTGCCGCGCTCTCCTTGTGAATAAATCGTTACGCTTCCCCCATGGAGTTCGATAATACTCTTTACCAACGACAAGCCCAATCCTGCGTCGCCTTCCCGGCCTCCTCTCGACGTCCGCTCAAATTTTTCAAACACACGGTCTTGATCTTCGGGTTCGATACCAACGCCGGAATCTGAAATTTGAAACAAAATTTCCGTATCTTCGCGCCACGCCGATATTTCCACCTTACCATCTGACGGCGTAAACTGAAGGGCGTTCGACACCAGATTGTACAACGCCTGGCGCAAGCGACGCCGATCCGCCGCCATGTCTCCGATACCGACGGGGCAATTGACGTCCAGCGAAGCCTCGTCCGGCACCGCGCGCGAACGAAAGACATCCACCAAATCGTTCAGCATGCCCCGGATGTCGACCGCCTCGATTTCAATCGCCATATTGCCTGATTCGACCGACGCCAAATCCAGAATGTCGTTAATGAGAGACAGAAGGTGACGCGACGCGGCTAATATTCCCTGAACATACTCTTTTTGCCGGGGCTCAAGTTCCCCGAAGAACCGGTTGTCGAGTATTTCAGTGAACCCGATTATCGCATTCAGCGGGGTGCGTAATTCATGGCTCATGGTTGCGATGAATTCGGATTTCATGCGGTCGGCCTGTTCCAGCGCGGCGTTCCGATCTTCCAGCGCGCGTTGCACCCTAAACCCGTCCGTCACATCGATATAGCCGAGCAGACAGCCGCCATCGGGCAGCGGAACACATTTATAATCCAGAATGGACCCGTCTGTATGCTCCAGCCGCCCTTCACGGGATTGCGGCTCTGTTATCACCAGGATCAAGCGCTGTTTCTGCGCCGCCCAGTCCGAACTGGGCTCAAAATAAGTACGCGTACGCTCGATTAGGTCGCCGATATGCGTCTCCAGCAAGGCGTCCGGGTCGTCGACGCCCCACATGGTCGTGGTCGCGTCATTCCATAATTTTAACCGTCCGTCCGCACCAAACACCGCAATGGCTTCATGAAGATTGTTCAGCGATTCATTCTGCACCGCGATTAAAGTGTTGTAAGACCGCTCCAGCGCCAATCGGTCGGTGACGTCCTCATAGACAAACATCAGACCACGCATCGGATGCGGGGTCACCAACATGCGCAGGGTTCGTTCGTCCGGAAGGTGCAGCAGCTCCTCACGCGGCTCAATCAGCGTGGTGAACAACCCGCTCATTTCTCTTTTGAATTCGGAAAAATCAACATATTCCGGCAATTGGCGGCGGTCCCGCAGGATTTCGAGCACATCCCCTAGAAGCGGCTCCTCCAACAAATATTCCCGACCAACGCGCCACAGATCAAGGAACGCATTATTGAAAAACTTCAGCCGTTTATCTTGCCCGAAAATGGCGATACCCGAGCCCAGGGATTCAAGAACATTGTCATGGGCGGCGATTTGTTCGGCTAAATCCGACTGGACAGTCTCCAACGTCGTGACGTCCAGCGCATAACCGCCAATCCGCCTTCCGCCGTCGGTTTCCTCCTTATCACCGGATAACGGGGCTTCACTGAATTCAAAAAGACGCCGTTCCCCATCGATAATAACATACGCGCTTTCCGACATCGCAGCGCCAGCGAGTTGCGCGCGACGG
>JBLHZD010000020.1:0-24612 GCA_047631095.1 Alphaproteobacteria bacterium | reverse complement strand
AACCACCTCAGCGCCCCTATCCAATGCCGTGTAAACTCTGCCCAATAATAGCAGATCAGGCGCTGAAAGTCCGACAGTCTGCTAGGGTGAATTGGTTGATAAAATCACGATCCTTGAAATCAAGCAGGAGCGGCTGAGCGACCCGGATCAAATCGCTAATGTTGAAAAAGAACTGGCGGCGCTGTGCGCCACGCGAGACGCAGCCTTGCCGGAAGATGTTGACGCCGTGAAGGACGCCAACGCGCTAAAAATGATTAACGAGACGCTCTGGGAGATTGAGAACGATATTCGCGATTGTGAGCGCGATCAGGATTTCGGCGAAACCTTTATCGATCTGGCGCGCTCGGTCTATCGGGTCAATGATCGCCGCGCAGAGATCAAACGGCGCATTAATAAAAACCTGGGATCCGACCTCGTCGAGGAAAAATCCTACAACGCCTACGATTAAGCGCGGCCCCGGCGATTAAGCACGGTCCGGGCCGTCCCGTCGGTGGTTTCACCAATGACGTACACATAGTAGTAGGAGACGATGATGGAAACCGGAACGCGTATGGCGGGCAAGGTGGCGATTGTCACCGGCGGCGCATCAGGCATCGGCGCTGAAACCGCCCGTATTTTCGCAGCCCAAGGCGCCACCGTCGTTGTGTGCGACGTTAACGCGGCGCTGGGACAATCCATCGTCGATGGTATTTGTGAGAACGGCGGCGCTGCGATTTTTCGCACGTTGGAAGTGACGGATGAGGCGCAATGGGTCGCGCTCATCGCGGAAACCGAAACCGCCTATGGGAAAGTTGACGTGCTGACGAATATCGCCGGCATTTCCGGACGCGATCCCCGTCAGAATATTCAAACAACGCCGACGGCGGGCGGCTTGCTGGAGGATCAAAGCCTGGAGAACTGGAACCAGGTCATGGCGGTCAATGCGACCGGCACGTTCCTGGGAACAAAAAATATCATCCCGGCGATGCGTCGCGCAGGCGGTGGCTCGGTCGTCAATATTTCATCGATCTGCGGCATTGTCGGATCGTTTTCGAATGCGGCCTATCACGCCTCAAAGGGCGCCGTTCGCATCTTTTCCAAATCAGCCGCCATTCAATATGCGTCGGATCATATCCGGGTGAACTCGATCCACCCCGGATTTGTCGACACCCCGATGACCAAACCCGGACACGACAACCCCGAAGTCGCGCAACAGCGCATGGATGCAACCCCGCTGGGCCGGTTCGGCTCGCCGCGCGATATCGCCAATGGCTGCCTTTATCTGGCGTCGGATGAATCGTCCTGGGTAACCGGGTCGGAGCTGGTCATTGATGGCGGCATGACCGCGAACTAAACGACGAAAAGCATTTTCAAATGACGACGGACAACACTAATACCGGCGCTTCGGTAAATATAAGCGCCCCCCTTACCAAAGGCGTGCACCATGTGGGGCTGACGGTGCTCGATGTCGAACAGACGGCGCAGTTTTTCACCGATGTGCTGAACATGAATGAAGTGGCCCGCCGTCCGGAATATCCCGCGATTTTCGTCTCCGACGGCGCCGTCATGATCACCTTGTGGCAAGCGGAAAATCCGGCGACCGCGACCGCCTTTGACCGCCGCGCCAATATCGGCTTACACCATCTCGCCCTCGCGATGGGCGATTCCGAACAGCTCGATGCGCTGCATGGCCGCCTTGACGCGATGGGAGATGTCGATATTGAATTTGCGCCAGAACCGCTCGGCGCCATTCCCTTCCGCCATATGATGTGCCGAATCCCCGGCGGCGTGCGCATCGAATTCATCGCGCCCCAAAAATAGCGCCGAAAAAATAACCCGCCATGACATTCGAGATGACCACGACCGAAAGGGAAGCGTTGTTAAAACAGCCGCGCGTTGGCGTGCTTTCCATTGGCGAAACAGCGCGCGGACCGTTGTCTAATCCGGTCTGGTACGATTATACGCCCGGTGGCGATGTATGGTTCATGACGCAAAAGACCGCGCGCAAGGGACGTCTGTTGCAGCTGGGCGTCCGCGTCAGCCTGTTGGTTCAGGAAACCGAACGGCCCTATCAATATGTGTCGGTGGAAGGGCCCGTTTCCGAAATTGTCGCAGGGGATTTGCGCCGCGATTTACAGCCCATGGCGCAACGCTATCTGGGCGTTCAGGGCGGCGTTGAATACGCCGACGCGCTGGCTGAAAAATACGCGCAGGGAAATGCGATCAAGGTGTTCATTCGCCCCGAACGCTGGCTAAGCGTCGATTATTCCAAGCGACCGACTCTATAGCGATAGCGGCCCCCTTATAGCGGAGCAACTTCGGGGCGCGGAACCGACGTAAACGTTTTGCCGACAATGCGCCAACGCCCCTCCAGCTTCAGAAGCGTCAGATAATCCGTATAACGATTATCGCCCAGCGCAATCATCACTTTGGCGAAGGCGCTTTGCGGGCCGGATTGATCGATGGCGATAACGCCGTCTTCCTTGGGGTCGCCCCGTTCAGATGGTTTGGTGCGATTTTCCGCACGCGCATATACCGCGGGCATGTCAAAATCACTAAGCGCGCCGTTTGATTCACTATAAAGATGGCAAGCGGGATGAAAGATGGTTTTCAGCTTGTCCGTATCGCCTTCATAAAATCCATCGAAATAGGCCGTCAGGGCCGCTTCAATCGCTCCGTGATCGCCGCTCATAGGCTGGTCTCCCGTAATTTTCGTACATAGTTTAAGCCGCCGTCTTGGCGCCTTTTTGCTGTTCCAGATCAATTGCGTTTTCAATTGCGAACACCGAAATAACGCCTTCGCGACCTCTGATGTCGGCTTCGCGGCGCTCGAACGCACTCAGGTCGATTTTCGCCGCCGTCGCGACGGATTCCGCCACGATAAGCTGTACGCCAAATTCCTTGGTCATGGATTCCAGGCGGCTTGCGGTGTTCACCGTGTCGCCGATGGCGGTGAGCGTCGTCGCCGCGCCATACCCCATCTCCCCCACAATCGCCGCGCCATGGTGCAGCCCGACGCCAATCCGGATCGGCGAGTCCAGATCGTTCTCCAGCGTCTTGTTCAATTCAGCCAGTTTTACGCCCATCTCCCGCGCGGCATTTATGGCGTTGCGGCTGCCAGCTTCCGGGCCATCATCGATTCCGAAGATCGCCATCACGCCATCGCCAATGAATTTATCCAGATACCCGCCGCTATCGGTAATCGCCGCGCCAACGCATTCAAAATACCGGTTCAATAAAAACACCACGTCGTAGGGAAGTTTTTCCTCCGACAGGCTGGTGAACGCGCGGATGTCCGCGAACAATATCGTAACGTCGAGTTCCTTGCCCTGGATGTAATCGGGGCGCGCGAACCCATCCTTGGCCTCCGCCGCCGCCGGTAACAAACGCACGACTTCAAGCGCCCCACCCAGCGGTTTCGCCTGACAGGCCAACCGAACCTGTGCGCCCGCCTTGACGCGCTTCAGTACTTTTTCCTCCGATGCGTCCGCGGGCGATAAATGTTCGCCCCCCCGCATCACGCGCACGCGGCAGGTGGAGCATCGGCCGCGCCCGCCACAAACACTGGCGTGCGCAACGCCCGCGCCGCGACTGATATCCAGGATCGACCCGCCCGGCGGCACGCGCACGATCTGTCCGTCATCATAGGTCAGGCGAACATAACCGCGCCGCTTTTCCCACGCCCGGCGCACCCAGCGCGCCACAAGGACAGCGCCGATCAACCCGCAATAGATCATGAACATCAGCGCCTGAATCTGGCCCAATTCGCCAATTTGATCGGCGCTCGGCCAACGAACCGTCGCCTGAAACGCCGCCAGCCAGGCGGGGTCTGCGGCCAGCGCCAGCGCATCTTTCGACCCGCGCGCAAACCCGGCGATAGATAAGGCGGGCGCCAGCACCGCAAGCCCGAACAATAATGGCTCTCGGCCCTGATACCACGGCTTCAGACGGAACCAGTAATACAGACCAAAACAACCATGCGACCAGGCGATAAGCAGAACAATGATCTGCCGCACGCCAATCCAGGGGTCATAATTCCACTGCGCCAAAAGCACGAAGGGATAATTGACATCGGCGCCAAAAAAGCTGAACGCCATGCGCGTGCCGAGAATATGACCTGCGAGGAGCAAGGGGATGGAGAGGCCAAATATCAACTGCGCCGCTTCCCCCCAGCACATCGTTAACCGTCGCCGTTGAAACAGGGCGTAAAGCGCCAGACCGCTGTGGATCAGCATCGCGCCATACAACACCGTGACCCCGACCGGATTGAACAAGGGCCAATGAAGGATGTTTCGCGCGCGATCCATCGCGTCCAGCGACCACAGACCAGCCATATGATTGACGAGGTGAATCGTCACATAGGTAAACAGGATCAATCCCGTATACAGGCGCAGTTGGCGAATGGAAATGAGGGGTACTCCCAGCGGTCGCGAGTGTGTAACGCGGAGTATATCACAATATTTCGCTGCGGGCAGTCCATCCTTCGCGTACAGCCACCCTATCCTTCGCGTACAGATTGAACCCGTCTTCGACCAGGGATTAAACCTCAGGCGCCAGAACCCACCTGATGTGATCCGCGCCGATGCGCGAACGTCCCTGCGATGGGGTCGCCATAATTTGGTCATGATTTGGAGCCACAACACGGCGATAAAAATTTGCGGAAAATTTGCAATAGCGAGGCTCTTGAAATAGATTTCGCCGCGACCTAAATACCCGGCCCATCACGGATGGCTGGGGACAATAAATAGACAGGGCGAATCGAACCCATGGCGATGATTGAAATCGACGATCTTGTAAAACGCTTCGGCGTCGCCGTGGCGGTGGATCATGTTTCATTTTCGGTGGAACGTGGCGAAGTGCTTGGGTTTCTGGGGCCAAACGGCGCCGGTAAATCGACAACGATGAAAATGATATCCGGCTTTTTGACGCCGACATCGGGCACAGCCCGGGTCGAAGGCTTCGACGTGCGCGTTGACCCGATCGAAGTAAAACGCCGCATTGGCTATCTACCCGAAGGCGCGCCGATGTGGTCGGACATGACGCCCCGCAGTTTTCTGGCGTTCGTCGCTCGCATTCGCGGGTTCACCGGCGCCAAACAAAAAGAGCGGATCGACGCCGTGGTCGCCCAAACCCAGCTGGAATCGGTGCTGGAAAAGCCGATTGAAACCCTGTCGAAAGGTTTCAAACGGCGTGTCGGACTAGCCCAGGCGCTACTGCATGACCCCGACATCCTTATCCTCGATGAGCCCACTGACGGTCTGGACCCAAACCAGAAGCACGAAGTTCGCAACCTGATTTCCAAGATGGCGGCGGACAAGGCCATCATCATTTCCACCCATATTCTGGAAGAGGTCGAAGCCGTCTGCACCCGCGCGATCATTATTTCCGACGGCAAGATCGTCGCCGACGACACACCGAAGAAATTGCTGAGCCGGTCCAGCCGTCATAACGCGGTATCGGTGCGCGTCAGCGGCGAAATCGCTTCCGCACGATCCTTGCTACAGGCGATGGATGGGGTCGCGACGGTGGAAACCGTGCGTCAGGACTGGTTGCTGGTCCAATCCAAAAGCGGCGCAGCGCTGGTGAGTGAAATCAGCATGGCGCTCGGGGAAATTGAAATGCCCATCGCCGAAATTCATGTCGAGCGCGGAAATCTCGACGACGTCTTCAGAACCATTACAACGAACCGATAACATCATGAACATCACCTTTATTGTCGTTCGACGGGAATTGTCGGGATATTTTTCAACGCCCGTCGCCTATGTCTTTATCGTCGCGTTTCTCGCTTTGCTGGGCGCTATGACGTTTTTCGTTGGTAACTTCTTTGAACGCGGCCTGGCCGATCTGAACGCATTTTTTCAGTTCCATCCCTGGCTATACATGCTGTTGATCCCCGCGATTTCCATGCGATTATGGGCGGAGGAACGAAAAACCGGCACTATCGAGATGTTTCTGACCCTGCCGATCTCATTGACTCAGGCGGTGATTGGGAAATATCTGGCGGCGGTGATTTTCGCCGCCATCGCGTTGTCGCTGACCTTCCCCATATGGATTACCGTCAATGTTTTGGGCAATCCGGATAACGGGGTCATCCTGTCCGGTTACATCGGAAGCCTGTTGATGGCTGCGGGGTTTCTCGCCATCGGGTCCTTTATCTCGGCCCTGACCAAAAATCAGGTCATCGCCTTTGTCGTGACCGCCTGCCTCAGCTTTGTCTTCATCGCCAGCGGCGCACCCGTGGTCCTGAACTTCTTTTCTGGATGGGCCCCACAGCAAGCGGTCGATTTTATCGCCTCGCTTAGCTTTCTGACCCATTTCACAGACATTTCGAAAGGGGTGCTCGACATAACCGATCTTGCGTATTTCGCCTCCCTAATTTCGGTGTTTTTATTTGCGACGGCGCTTGCTGTGGCGCGGTTAAAGGGCGAATAGGAGCCAGGCGATGATACAAAAATTATTTCAAGGCGACCGCGGCTGGATTGTCGGCATTATCGTAGCTCTCGTTTTATTCGTCGGGTTGAACGCCAGTCTGACCGGCGTTTCCGGAATGCGCGCGGATCTGACCGAAGACCGCCTCTTTACAGTGTCGGACGGGACCCGAAAAATTGTGGAGAACATCAAGGAGCCGATCACGATCGAGCTCTATTTCTCACAAACCTTGCTGAAACAGGTCGCGACTTACGGAAACTACGCCGACCGGGTGCGCGACGTGATAAAGGAAATCGCCGCCATCTCCGACGACAAGATCACCGTCGTCGAATTTGACCCCGAACCGTTCTCCGAAACCGAAGACGAAGCGGTGAAAGCGGGCTTGAAGGGCGTGCCTTTGGACGCCAGCGGCGAGAAGGTCTATTTCGGTCTGGCGGCGCGTATTGGCGATGCGACCGGCGCGTTGCCGTTTTTCCAGCCGGAGCGAGAATCCTTCCTGGAATATGATCTCTCCAAACTTCTCTTCACGGCGGCCAATCCTGAAAAGCCCGTCGTCGGCGTCTTGTCCAGCCTGCCCTTGTTTGGTGAATTTGCGCCGCGTTCGCGCGAAAAAACCCAATGGCCGATCATTGAAATGCTGGAAGAAACATTCGAGGTCCGCAGCATCATCGACGCGACCGAGGAATTGACCGACGAATTGGACGTGTTGTTTCTGGCGCATCCCGCAAATCTGACCGAAGACGAACTTTACGCCGTCGATCAGTATTTGATGAAGGGCGGCACGGCGCTGATCATGACCGACCCGCATAACGAAATGGCCCGCGCCTCGCTGGTGGCAGGACGGCCAATGGCGTTGACGTCGAACCTCAACAAATTGACCAAAACCTGGGGCGTCGAAGTAACCGAAAAGAAGGTGCTCGGCGATATGAAGACGGCGCGCATGGTGAATGCAGGCAAAGGCGGCGACACGCAGGCCGCGCCCTATTTGCTGTGGATGTCGCTGCGCGAAGACAATATCAACGATAGCGACGCGGTGACGCGCGGGGTTTCAGCGGTCAACGTCGCCTCAGCCGGTGTGATCACCGTTGCTGATGATGCGCCCGTGAAGTTTGAGCCCTTGTTGCAAACGACGGAAGTCAGTCAGGTTTTCGACGTCAATTCGATTGGCATCACCGAAACCAACATTATGGGTTTCCTGGATATGTTCGAGCCCGGCGGGAAGAAACTCACCCTGGGTGCGCGGATCAGCGGCGCCGTTTTGTCCGCCTATCCCGATGGCCCACCAAAGAAACCCGAACCGCCCAAGCCCGTGGATGACAAAGCGGCGGACGCGGCTGCCGGCGCGGTTGTAAAGGCGGCTGATCTGAAAGACGGCTCGCTGGATTCCGCGACCATGCCCGATACCGCTCCTGGCGCCGCCCCCGACGCCAAGACGAAACCGGAAACCGTGCAACCGGTTGAATCAACGACCGGGACGGCGGACCCTGAAAAGGCCAAACCGGCCCATATCGCGAAATCTCTGAAGCCGTTAAATGTGGTTTTGATCGCGGATACCGACATGCTGCACCAGCGTTTCTGGCTCCAGATTCAGGATTTCTTTGGTCAACGCGTGATGTCGCCCTTCGCCAATAATGGCGATATGGTCGTCAATGCGCTGGATAACCTATCCGGATCAAGCGATTTGATCGGCCTGCGCAGTCGCGGGACGGCGCAACGACCCTTCACTTTGGTGCAGTCTTTACGCACCGAGGCCGACCAGAAATACCGGAAAAAAGAACAGGATCTGGTACAACGGCTGGCCGAGGCGGAAAAACAAATCACCGAATTACAGGGCAAAACCGGCGGCCCGTCCGGCGGCGAAATCAAGCTGACGGATGAGCAGAAAAAGACCTTTGAAGCCGATATGGAAACCTTGCAAACGGATTTGCTATCCATTCGCAAGGAATTGCGCGCGGTGCAGTTAAATCTGCGCAAAGACATTGAATATCTCAACGGTTGGCTGCGTTTCATCAATATAGGTCTGGCGCCGATCATCGTCGCCTTTGTGGCCATCGCCCTGGGGTTGGCGCGCGCAAGGCGGCGCAACGCGGCCTTGTCGGCATAAGATTGCTGCGGCGTCAGCCTGATTCAGCGTAGAATAAATCCGGGTTATAATCGCCCGGATGATGCGAAAGGCGCTTAAAATGAATCTCCGCCGGAGAATCCCCAACTTGTCGTTAGGTTTCGGTTCCGTGTTGTTTCTAGCTGTCGCCGTAATGATCGGCGCATCAACACCGGGTTTGTCCGCGCCCGCAGCGCCCGATTCCGCCAACCAAAAACTAGAAGCCCTGATCGGAACGCTTGAGGATAAAGACCGCCGACAGGTGTTGATCGGCGACCTTCGCCTTATGCTGGAGACGACAAAGACTGAAACCGCCGCGGTAAAGGCGGATGGCGTTGCGGGCGTCCTGGACGACGTGTCCCGGAGGGTCGGACATATTAGCCAAAGCATTGTCGCTGCTGCATCTGCGCTGTTGGACGCGCCGGATATCATTTCCTGGGGACGCTCCGTTTACAATGACCCGGAGCGGCGCAACAAGCTGGTGATGATCGTTGCGATTATTATCGGGGCGCTGTTCGCAGGATGGTTAACTGAGGCGGCGATGCGACTGGCCTTGCGTCGACCACGCGCACGGGTGGAAGCCCGCGCGGAAGATGGCGTCGGCGCCACCTTGGTGTTTCTATTCGCGCGAACTGTGATGGATCTGGCGCCAATCGCCGGGTTTGCAGCTGCTGCCTATGGCGCGGTGACGATACTGGGCCCAGCGCCTGGCGTTCGGCTGGGCGCCTTGGCGTTGATAAACGCCAGTGTTCTGGCGCGTGCGGTCGTGGCGGTCGCGCGCATGGTGTTGGCGCCGCGCGTGGCGTCCCTACGGGTTTTACCCATCGATGATGCGACGGCGAACTATATTTTCATCTGGATCCGACGGCTCGCCAATCTCACCATTTACGGCGCCTTCGCTATCCAGGCCGCTTTGTTGCTGGGTCTGCCGGTCGCGGCCCATGCGGTGTTCCTGAAATTACTGGGCCTCGCCATTAGCGGATTGTTCATTATGCTGGTGCTGCAGAACCGCCGCCCAGTCGCGCTCTGGATTCGCGGTGGTGAAGACGCAATCCTCGCCAGCCTTCGTCGGCGTCTCGGGGATATCTGGCATGTCCTTCTGATATTATATTTCACCGTGTGTTTCTTCGTGTGGGCGCTCGAGGTGCCTGGTGGATTTGAGTTTATTTTCCGGGCGTCCCTGATCACTATCGTTATCATTCTTGGCGCGCGGGTGATCCTGGCGGCGTCGGGCCATTTGGCGAACCAGGTTTTCCGTGTAAGCGACGATCTAAAAACCCAGTTCCCGGAAATGGAAGCGCGGGTCAACCGCTACCTTCCCTTGATGGAGAAAGCCGGGCAAATCCTCCTGTTTATTCTGGCCGGACTAGGCATTCTTCAGGCATGGGGGTTGGACATCCTGTCCTGGGCGGCGTCGGACAAAGGCCGTGGAATTGTCGGTAGCCTTGTGACGATCATCGTGATCATCGTGGCCGCCTTCGCCATTTGGGAAGTCGTCAGTGCGTTGATCGAACGGTATCTGGCGGGAAAAAATGGCGACTCAGCCTCTCGCAGTCAGCGGGTTCGCACACTTTTGCCCCTGTTCCGAAATGTTTTCATGGTCGCAATGACGGTCATGGCCGCCCTGACTATCTTGTCCGAGCTGGGCATCAATATTAGCCCCTTGCTGGCGGGCGCCGGCGTCGTGGGATTGGCGGTCGGCTTCGGTGCGCAGACATTGGTGAAGGACATCATCACCGGATTGTTCATTTTGTTGGAGGATTCAATCGCGGTCGGCGATGTGGTCGATGTGGCGGGGCATTCCGGGGTCGTGGAAAGTCTGACGATCCGCACCATCCGCCTGCGCGACGTGCGCGGCACCGTGCACACGGTACCGTTTAGCGAAGTCAACAGCGTCATGAACCTTACCAAGGATTTCTCTTATGCGCTGATGGAAATTGGCGTCGCCTATAGGGAGAACGTGGACGATGTCATCGCCGTCATCAAGGATGTGGGAATTTCACTGCGCGACGATGAAGCTGTCGCTGAGTCCATTCTCGAGGATATTCAAGTCCAAGGACTAGACCGATTCGACGATTCCGCCGTCATAATTCGCGCGAGAATTCGAACCAAGCCGCTGCAACAATGGGGCGTGCGCCGCGCTTTTAACAAGGCGTTGAAAGCGAAATTCGACGAATTAGGCATCGAAATTCCCTTTCCGCATCAGACGCTCTATTTTGGCGAGGACAAGTCCGGCGATGCACCCGCCGCGCCGGTCCGGTTGCTACGGGACCGCGCGCCAAAACCCGCAGCGATACAGCCTATCGCTCCCAAAAGCACCGCGTCGCAGACTCCGGCCGATGGCGATGATTTTTTCGCAGATGAATCCTGAATTGCGACTGATTTAGTCGGGGCGGCGCAGCACGAACATCGCCTGTTCGGCGAATAAATTTCCCAACGGCCCGGTCGCAGGCACGCGCATCGCGCCGCCGTCGCGCGTCAGCGGAATCGCCTGTTCGATGACAATATTGCTTTCACGGCAGGTTTCGACGAAATCCTTCACCGTGCAATGGTGAATATTCGGCGTGTCGTACCAGGCGTCCGTTAGCGTATCCGTTACCGGCATCTTGCCAGAAAACATCAAGGCCATGCGCACCCGCCAATAGGCGAAGTTTGGAAACGAGACAATTGCATAGCGGCTGATGCGCACCAAGTTCTCAACCACATCACGCGGACGACGCATCGCCTGCAATGTCTGACTCAACACCACATAATCGAACGCCCCGGTGGGGTAGTCCTTAAGATCAGTGTCAGCGTCGCCCTGAATGACGGACAGACCACTGCGAACGCTCTTGGAGACACCCGCCATGGAGAGCTCGACCCCACGCCCATCGGTTTGTTTGGTTTGAGCGAGATAGGCGAGAAGCGCGCCGTCGCCGCACCCAACATCCAGTACGCGGCTACCCGGTTCAATCATATCAGCGATCAATTGCAAATCGACGCGGATCATCGACGAGCCGCCACCGTTTTCGATAGGCGCACCAGTCATCGCAGCCCCCGTATTGAAGCGCTGCCATTGATGAAGCCCGATAGCACCTCGAAGAATTCCGGCTCGTCCAGCAGAAAGGCGTCGTGCCCCTTGTCGGATTCAACCTCGACGAAACTGACATTGGCGGCAACAGCGTTTAACGCATGCACCACGGCCCGGCTTTCCGATGTTGGAAACAGCCAGTCGCTGGTGAAGGAGATAATGCAGAACCGCGTCGATGTTCCCTTGAAGGCCTTCGACAAATTGCCGCCATGCTCCGTCGCCAGATCAAAATAATCCATGGCGCGGGTGATGTAGAGATAGGCGTTGGCGTCGAACCGGTCGACGAACGTGCTGCCCTGATGGCGCAAATAACTTTCCACCTGAAAATCGGCGTCGAAGCCATAGGTCAGGCCTTCGCGATCCTGCAGCCGCCGCCCGAATTTCCGGTGCAGCGCCGCTTCGGACATATAGGTAATATGCGCCGCCATGCGCGCAACGGACAGGCCGCGGCGAGGCGCAGCGCCATGGGTATGGTAGTCGCCGCCATGCCAGTCCGGGTCCGCCATGATCGCCTGTCGGCCCACTTCGTGGAAAGCGATGTTCTGCGCAGAATGGCGCGCGGCGCCAGCGATGGGGCACGCGGCAAAGACCATTTCAGGATAGCGCGCCGCCCATTCCAGCACCTGCATGGCGCCCATGGACCCGCCAATAACCAAAAATAATTGCTCAATGCCCAAATGATCGATCAGTTGTTTTTGCGCCCGCACCATGTCGCCAATCGTGATGACGGGAAACGATAAGCCATAGGGCACGCCAGTGTCCGGGTTCACATCTTTCGCCCCGGTCGTGCCCTGGCATCCGCCCAGCACATTGGCGCAAATAACAAAATACTTATCCGTATCAATCGGTTTTCCGGGGCCGACCATCAAGGTCCACCAACCGCCCTTGCCCGTCGCCGGATGAACATCGTCGACGACATAGTGATCGCCCGTCAGCGCATGGCAGACCAATATGGCGTTGGATTTATCAGCGTTCAGGTCGCCGTAAGTTTGATAGGCCGTGGTGAAGGGCCCCAGCATGACGCCGCAATCCAGACGCAGCTTCTCGCGCACACCTAATTCAATGCGTTTTGCAGGATCCTCGCCAAACTTCATCAGCGGCGGCGTTGTTTTTGTGGCGCTGTCTTCCATCGCCTAATATCTATGGGCCAGTTGGGCCAAATCAACCCTGGGGTCAAAGAGGCCGCCCGCCGACATTTCCTTGTTTGTGAGGGACATAACTAGGAATTTCGCGGCAGGGGTGTCAATGTTTTCTTTGATTTCTGGCGCGGCGCGGATTACTAGTATTCGCCGCCCCCCTTTAACTGGGCGCGGCATTTTTATAAATCAAACGTAAAACAGACGTAAAACAGACCATGACCGCTAAGAACGACGCCTTAACCGCGTTGCGCCAGGAAATCGACGAAATCGACGCGGAGCTGCATAGATTGTTTATGCGGCGTGCGGAAGTCGTTGAGGAAGTTGGTCGCGTGAAGGGACGCTCCAACACGGCGGTTTTTGCGCCGGGTCGTGAGGCCCTTGTGCTGCACAAGCTGTTGGCGCGTCACGAAGGCCAGTTCCCCCGTCAGTCCCTGTTGCGGATCTGGCGTGAAATGATGCCCGCCTACGCCGCAATGCAGGCGGACATGCCAATCGCCGTTTTTGCGTCCGATGACAATCGCCGGTGCTGGGATCTGGCGCGCGATCATTTCGGCAGCCATGTTCCCCTGACGCCCTATGACAGCGCCGCCGATGTGCTCGACCAGGTCGCCTCCGGCGCTGCGGTGGTTGGCGTCCTGCCAGCGCCAAAATCCGAAAAAGACACCGCCGATTCGAATGAGTCCTCTTCGAGTGATTCCAACGAGTCTGACGACGCGCCTTGGTGGCGCAACTTGTGTGAACAGGACCGACCGTGCGTCGTGTCTTCCCTCCCCTTCGCTTATGGCAGCAACGCCTGGGCGGGTTCGCACGACGCCTATGCGGTGGCGCGGATAATTCCAGACGCCACCGGCGATGACCGCTCGCTCGTCTGTGTTTCAGCAAAGGGCGCGGCCGCCGCTGTTGACGCGCTCAAATCCGCCGGATTCTCCGGTCGAGCAATTGCATCCGATGGTCCTGATTTCCATATGATCGAGGTCGACGCCTTTTTATTAGCTGGCGATTCCCGGATCGCTGCGCTGGACGCAGACGCGACCGTCATCGGAGCCTATGCGGCGCCCATCCGCGACTCAATCGGGAGTTAACATCATGACAGGCCCTGCGCCCCGTCCCGGTATTTTATCGATCAGTCCCTATGTCGGCGGCGGCCATAGCGTCGAGGGCGTGTCCGATGTCGCCGTGTTGTCCGCGAATGAAACACCCATTGGACCCAGTCCCGACGCGGTGGCGGCGTATAGCGACCTGGCCAAGGCACTGCACCGCTATCCCGACGGCGACGCTCATGAACTGCGCCACGCAATTAGCCAGCGATTTGGATGCAACCCGGATAACATCGTATGCGGCGCCGGTTCAGATGAACTGATCGCCTTATTAATCCGCGCCTATGCTGGGCCCGGCGACGAGGTGCTGTACTCTCGTCATGGATTCCTCATGTATCCGATTTCCGCGCAGGGGGTTGGCGCCACGCCGGTCGCCGCGGCGGAAGCGAATTACACCACCGATGTAGACGCCATGCTGTCCAAGGTGAGCGCACGAACGCGCATGGTGTTTATCGCCAACCCGAACAATCCCACCGGCAGTTATATCTCCAGCGATGAAATGCGGCGTCTGCGCGACGGATTGCGCGACGATATTCTACTCGTGATCGATTCCGCCTATGCGGAATACGTAACCCGCAATGATTATGCTGCGGGAAGCGAAATGGTCGAAGCCGGCGACAACGTCGTTATGCTACGCACGTTTTCAAAAATATTTGGTTTGGCGGCGTTACGACTGGGTTGGGCCTATTGCCCACCAGAAATCGCGGGCGTTCTGCATCGCATACGCGGACCGTTCAATGTGGGCGCCGCGACACAGGCCGCTGGCGTGGCCGCCATGCGCGATCTGGCCCACACGGATAGAAGCCGCGAACACAACGACATCTGGTTGCCCTGGTTGACCGAGGCGCTAACCGCGCTTGGTTTAACGATTCATCCGTCAGTCGGAAATTTTGTTCTCGTCCGGTTTGAAGACGCGGCGACGGCGGACGCGGCCAACGCCGCTCTGGCGAGCGATGGTCTCATCGTGCGCGCAATGGGCGGCTATGGCTTGCCAGAATGCCTTCGGATCACAATCGGTCTGGAATCAGAAAACAAACGGGTGGTTGCGTCGCTGACGCGGTTTCTGGCCCAAACGGATTAATTAGTCGATGTCTGCACATAGTACGCCCCTGTTCGAACGGGTCGCCTTGATTGGACTGGGCCTGATCGGCTCGTCACTGGGCCATGTCATGAAACGCGATGGTCTCGCCGGTCACATTGTGGGCAATGCGAGAACCGAAGAAACCTGCGCCAAGGCGGTCGAACTTGGCTTTGTGGACAGCGCGTCCATCGACCCGGCCGACGCTGCACGGGACGCGGACCTTGTGGTGATTTGCACGCCCGTTGGCGTCATCGCCGATGTCGCGGCCACGATTGCGCCGGTACTCAAAAAAAATGCGATCGTCACGGATGTGGGATCGGTCAAGATGGCGGTCATCCGCGATGTGGGACCGCTCTTGCCTGAAGGGGTGCATCTTGTCCCCGGTCATCCGGTGGCGGGTACGGAGCATTCCGGTCCAGAATCCGGCTTTCCCGAATTGTTCGAAGGTCGTTATTGTATTTTAACGCCGCCGCCGGGAACCGATCAGGCCGCCATCGATCAGGTCAGCGAACTCTGGCGGCGCGCTGGTAGCGTTGTTGAAATCATGGACGCCAAACACCACGACCGGGTTCTGGCCGTCACGTCGCATCTACCGCATTTGATCGCCTACACCATTGTCGGAACCGCCAGCGATATGGAGTCCCCGGACCGGGATTCCGATGCGACGGGCGGTGATGTCGCCGCGAATGAAGTCATCAAATATTCTGCGGGCGGCTTTCGGGATTTCACCCGGATTGCGGCGTCCGACCCGGTCATGTGGCGCGATATATTTTTGAACAATCGCGAAGCGGTTCTGGAAATTCTAGGACGGTTCACGGAAGATTTGACGGCCCTGCAGCGCGCCATTCGATGGGGCGAAGGCGATGCGCTGGAAGAGTTGTTCGCCCGCACGCGCAAAATCAGACGCGGCGTCATTGATATGCGCCAGGCCGGAACCTTTAAGGCGACAGAGCAGGAATCGGAAGCGGCGCAAGATCCAGAATTTTGAGCGGCCCGGCGTAGAGTTTTCCGTCCTGTGCGCTTAAAGGAACCGTAAGAATAGACGCACCGCCGTCCTTGTCCGGTTTGGCCATAAGCCCCAGACCAATTTTCGCCATCGTCGCTACGCCACGTTCAATCAGTTTCCCATCCACCAGAGCATCCACCACCTTTGTGAAATCGCGGACGTTCGCCGTAAACGCGCCGAGCGGCCGCAACTGGTCATCCAGCGCGAGCGTCCCTGAAGACTTCAGATCCAGCGGCCCCCAGACAATTCGAAAGACCCCCACATCGACCGCCCCGCCGTCGCGGCGCCAGGCGTCGATAACGGCGGCGACCGGGCCCGGTGGCGCAACACCGCGCACAGTCGCCACGCCGCTCGAGCGTTCGATCCTGTTCCCAAAAGGTGCGAAACCCATATTCGCCACACCGATATTGGCGCCGCTGAAGGTGACGGACACCAGGGGATCGAGATGCCCGCGCGGCGGCGCGTTGGGCGCCGTCACGCCAATCCAGAGTTCCTGACCCGCGACCAGCGGACCGACGCCCTTCTCCCGTAAATCGAAATTCCGGGCGCTGAAATCCAGCGCGCTTAAATGACCATCGCGAAGCTGCGCCACGCCGACCGTTTCCCCATTAAAGGTGAAAAAGCGTTTTGGCGCCGCCCCATCGGCTGCGACTTCAAGGGATTGCGCGCCAATGACTTCGCCGCGAATATGATTCAGTCGCCAGGGCTGCACCTCTATGACAAGCGAATCGGCGCGCCACGCCCAGCGCGCTGTCTTGTGCGCGACCAGTGGCCCATCCAATGTAACGCGGATCAGGAAGGGGAAACCGTCCAGTTGCAGGGGCGCATGTTCGATACGATAACCAGCCGCCCGGTGATCCTCGATCCAGTCCTGTACAATAGTCTCCGCAACGCCGCGCGCATACACCCAATAGCCCCCATATCCCGCCAGCAGGATGGAGAAAACAACAAAAAGGACGCGCGCCGCATTTCTGAAGGTCATGGTGTTCCTTGTTTTCTTTCCTTATAAGGCGGCCCAATCCAACAGGCAAAGCCCATCAGCCTTATCGGAAAGATGAAGTATCGAAGGCGTCGCGAATGCAGGATAAATCTTCAAAACCCGTCTCCTCTATATCCAGAAGCGAGGATGCGGCGAACGAAAAGCGCCTTGCGGCGCAGCGCGCCATGATCAATCCCGGCCCGGATGAAGACGAAATTTGGGTTTTTGGCTATGGGTCGCTGTTGTGGAATCCCGGATTTGAATTTGAAGAGCGACGCACGGCGCTTGTGCGAGGCTATCATCGGACCTTTTGCGTCTATTCCGTATACTATCGGGGGACCGCCGCCCAACCGGGGCTGGTTCTTGGGCTCGACCGGGGTGGGTCGTGCCGTGGGGTCGCGTACCGACTTCCCTCGCAATCCGCCCTCGCGACGCTTGATTACCTTTGGGAACGGGAGATGATCTATAATGTGTACGAGCCGCGAATTTTAAACGTTCAATTATCGGATTCGCAAATCCGCTCGCGCACTTTTGTAGCGAACCGAAACCATGCGCAATATGCGGGCCGTTTGTCGATGGCGGAGAAATCCCGTTTGATCCAGCGCGGCTCGGGCGTGTCCGGCGCAAATCGAGAGTACCTTGAAAATACGCTGTCGCATTTGGAAGAAATCGGGGTGACGGACGGCGCTTTAAAACGTCTTGGCCAAATGGTCGCGCAGGACGCGGCGTCGGATCGCCCTTAAATACGGGCTCCAAGTTTCGGACTTTCTAACGAAACCAATAACCTAAATTTTGTATTTTCTACAGAGGCCAATAAATTTGGCGGAAACTCTGTGAATTTACCTAAAAATGTGTTATATTTTTTTTTGATTGGATAGTTAGAAGGTCATGGTTAGGTCTGACAGGCGGTCGGTCGGGATGCTTATGTCCCACGCGACAGCAATTTCAAACCTTTAGCTTTTTTTGGGGCGCCGGTTTTAATCGGCGCCACAGTTTTGTTGAAACAATGCGAAGGTATGCGGAACGCATGAGTGGAAAAAAAGAAAAACAGTCGAAATTTACCAAAGGCGAACATGTTGTCTATCCCGCGCACGGCGTTGGGTTGATCATGGGGTTCGAAGATCAGGAGATCGCCGGGCATAGCCTGGAATTGATCGTGATTGATTTCCAACAAGAACGCATGACATTGCTCGTTCCGTTGGGAAAAGCGGATACGTCTGGACTGCGCCAACTTTCGACCAAAGACGAAATGAAAAAAGCAGTCAAGACTCTGCAGGGACGAAGCCGGGTGCGCCGCACGATGTGGAGCCGCCGCGCGCAGGAATACGAAGCGAAAATCAATTCAGGCGATCCGATCTTGATCGCTGAAGTCGTTCGCGATCTGCACCGAAATGCGGGGCAACCGGACCAATCCTACAGCGAACGGCAAATTTACCAGGCTGCGTTTGGCCGGTTGATGCGTGAATTCGCCGCTGTCGAAAATGTCGACGAAGACACAGCGACAGAACAGTTGGAAACCCTTCTGCAGGCGGCCTGACCCAACGGTTGGCGCCGCATCGCGCGGTTGCGGATAATCCAGGGATTAACCGTCAGTAAAGGCGCAGAGTGGCGGCCATGCCAGAGTCGAAAAAATTTGGCGTAATGCGAAACGCGAGCCGAATCTGGGCCATTGGCGCGGTGCACGGCGACGCGGTTCGTTTATCAGCCCTACATCAGAAACTGGCGACGAAAATCCACTTTGGCGACCGACTGGTCTACCTTGGTGATTATCTGGGCCACGGCGCCAAAATTCGCGAAACGCTGGACGAGCTTATCCGGTTTCGCCGATTATTTCTGACGATCCCGCCCTTTATGGACGCGACCGACGTGGTGTATCTACGCGGCGGCCAGGAAGAGATGTGGCATAAATTGCTGCAACTACAACTGTCAATTACGCGGATAGATACGCTTGATTGGATGTTGTCGCGGGGCGTCGAGCAAACGCTTCTCGCCTATGGCGGCGATGTCACGCAAGGGCGGGCTGCGGCGCGCGACGGCACGATGGCCCTTTCTCAATGGACCCGCGCGTTGCGGGTGACCTTTAACGCAGCGCCAGGCCATTCGGCGTTGATGAGCGCGCTAAAACGCGCCGCCTACACCGAAGACCGCAGATTACTTTTCGTCAACACCGGTTTAGACGCGACGCATCCTCTGGACGACCAGACCGATTCCTTTTGGTGGGCGGGCCGCAGTTTCGCCAGTATCGAGACGCCGTTTGACGGGTTCACCCGGTTATTTCGCGGCTTCGACCCGGATCATGGCGGATTTGTAGAGAATGATATCTACACCACGCTTGATGGCGGTTGCGGGTTTGGCGGTTCGTTGATCGCCGCTTGCCTATCGCCCAACGGCGATCTCCTCGAACGGCTAGAAGTCTAATTCCACGCCCGTCACCACCGCCGCCTCCAAAGTAATTCAAGATCGTATCTATGCCATAATTTGAGGCTATCTTGTATCGGCTTAGAGGTTTTTTAATTTTCAATTAAATTCGCTGTATTGCATCCATTAAATTGATTTTATTGATGTTTTAAACAAGACCAATTTAGTACATTTTTTACTTCCATCACGCCCCAAACCTTCTATACTATACTCCGATAGTAGGTTATTAGCAGCAACCTCCTTATTCACAGGAAAGGTGACGGGCGATGTCTCATATTGACGACCCTCACACAAAGAAAGCCAATTTACGGTACTTCAAGGCGGTGATGCGCGCGCCGATGCTGGAACGGGAAACTGAGTTCGAGTTGGCGCGGAAATGGCGCGACCATGGCGACGAACACGCTTTGCATCAATTGGTGCAGGCGTATGCACGCCTGGTCGTCAGCGCCGCGTCCAAATTCAGAAATTACGGATTGCCGATTGGCGATCTGGTCCAGGAAGGCAATATCGGCCTGATGCAGGCGGCGGCGCGGTTTGATCCGGAACGCGACGTTCGCTTTTCCACCTATGCGACATGGTGGATTCGCTCGGCGATGCAGGACTATATCCTGCGGAACTGGTCTATCGTTCGCACCGGCACGACCGCTTCGCAAAAATCCCTGTTTTTCAATTTCCGACGCCTGCGCGCGAAGATCGAACAACCCTCCGCACCGCTGCTGACGGATGATAACCGCCGTCACATCGCCGAGGAATTAAACGTCGCAGTCAAAGACGTGGAATCCATGGAGCAGCGCTTATCGGCGAGAGATAAATCATTGAACGCGCCCATCACCGAAGATGGCGGTGACTGGCAGGAATTCTTGCCGGATATACGCCCAACGCCGGAATCCGCGGCCGTGCGCGTGAAAAGCATGGAAACCCGGTCGCGCTGGCTGCACGAAGCACTGGATACGTTAAGCCCTCGAGAACAGTTAATCATCCAACGTCGTCGACTGCGCGATGACGGGGATACGCTGGAAGAACTCGGGCGCCAATTAGGCGTCAGCAAGGAGCGTGTTCGGCAACTGGAGAGCCGCGCTCTGGGGAAAATCCGCGAGGTCTTGTCTCATAAAGTGACCCACGTCTCGGATTTACTTGTGGACGCCTAAAGGCGCTGAAGGCGCCAAGGTCACTTTTTTCGAACCACAAGTTTGACGCGCCGTCCGGGGACTAACGGCGCGTCGCCAAACAGCCCGTTCAAAACCTCGAAACGTTCCTGTTGAAAGCCGTCAACGTCCATTCGCCGTGATAGCCGCGCCGCATTGTCCCGCTCGCCTGTCGCCACGACGCTTAAACGCCGAGGCTTCAGGGCCGACGCCTGCGCCGGACTCATTCGCTGAAAACTATAGGTCGCGCGCTGGAACGCGGTGGAAACCGACGGCATGACAGAGGGCGCCGCAGCGAACAGGAACCGGAAAACTGTTCGGGCGTCGAACCGGATTGCGACCAGCCTGTATGTCAGGGGTCCGGTCCTCCCTTTACCTTAACGCCCCTGTCCCTGCACCCAGCCTGTAGCGGCGGAAAAACCATTAATTTTTATCGCCTCCACCTGACGAAGCCGCGCGCCACGCGCCCAAACAGTGGCGAGGTAGGACCTCATTGCGCCGCGATAAGGTTTCGGCGCCGCATCAAACAACATTTTCGCATTTTTTTTGGCGGACGACGCGACAATTCGATTGGGATTGTTGCGAAGCGTAAAACCCGGCGGCGCGGAGAATTCGAAGCGCTGTGTGGGATGGGCGAAACGGCGTCCCAAAACATATCCTTGTTCCGGCCCATCGCCAAACACCATGCCGTTGATCGTGTCCAGATAGGCGTCTCTGCCGCGTTGACGACCACCGCGACGCGGCGCCGTAGAGCGGGCGCTGGCGACGGCGCGTTGGACCCGCTCCAGCGTCCGTGGATGGGTTGCGCCAATATCAAAGGCGTCGGTTTCGCCCGGCGGACGGCCCTCGATTTTCGCCTGAAGCTGTGTGTTGGCGCGCAGCCCCCGCAAAACCCCAGCGCGCTGGTTGCGCCCAGTAATCCACAAAAATGACGTCGGCTCAGGGTCAAGAGCGTCTCCTGTTTCAGGTTAGACCAAAACTATACAATGCAATGCAGGGGCCCCGAAACCATCAGGGTCACATAGTGTCAGCCGGTTTACCGCGATAATATCTCGAGCTGTTCGGGATGAGTTGCGGTAATCATCGGACCATTACGTGATTTCACCCAACCGCGAATGCGGATCCGTTTGCCCGCCAGATCGGCCAGACTTAATCCCGTTTTCTCAAACATTCTTCGAGACCGAGACGTCAGCGTGATCGTGAAATCGTCTCGCCAATTGTCGCCAAAATTCAGATAGGTCGTCTTGCGAACGGTCGCAACCTTTCGAATACGCCCCTCCACCACCTGAAATCCGCCAATATGGCGGCGTACGGAATTCGCGGAGCGTATGGCGTAGAACGGCTGCTCTCAGATGCCCTTGCGCTCGCGCCGCGCCGCACGCTCCAACGCCAACATCGTCGCCACCACGGCGCGATTGTCGGCGAAGCTGTAGACGCGCGCCATGCCATCACGCAAAAGCGCGCCCTGAATCCAGACCCCGTCGCGATCATGCAGATGCGCAAGCGCCCGGTTGTACCGATCAATTCGACTGCCGCCATAGGACAATTGCAGGCGTTTCCCCAGAGCAAGCCGCTCCAACGCCTTTTTTGACGCCTCTCCCAAAGGCCATGTCTTGAAGTTCTTGCGGCCAAGGGGCAATTTGGGCGCTTGAACGCCAACCAACCGGACCTGCCGCCCATCGTCCAGAACCAGCGTGTCGCCATCAACCACCGACACCGCGACGGCCCAATCCGCCTTCGTCAGGCCTCGAAGCGACTCCGCAGCTGCGCTATAGTCACCAGTAAGGGGCCCCAAAAATGGCCCAAAGAAAAGAAAGACGAAAAGAATGACGCGCATCATGAAACGGAACGCCGCTCCCTTTAAATTCACAGCCAGTGTCGCACGCCGCGCGCGCCGCCGACCAGCGTTTACGTCCTTGCAACACACAGTCGCACCAGCCGGCGCGCAAACGTGATGCGGCGCGACCTGTACCCGGATATCAGACCCTTCCGCCAAGGGATGCTCGCCGTCGATTCCACGCATCGTTTATATTGGGAGGAATCCGGCAATCCGAAAGGCGCGCCCGTGGTGTTTTTACACGGCGGCCCCGGCGCCGGGGCGAGCGCCGGGCACCGTCGATTTTTTGACCCGAAGCATTACCGGATCATCATATTCGATCAACGTGGCGCCGGGCGCTCCACGCCCTTCGGCTCGCTGGAAAACAACACCACGCCCCATCTGGTCGATGATATCGAAGCGCTTCGCAAACATCTCGAGATCGAGTCCTGGTTTGTGTTTGGCGGCTCCTGGGGCGCCAGCCTGGCCCTGGCCTATGGCGAGGCCCATCCAGATCGCTGCCGAGGGTTGATCCTGCGCGGCGTATTTTTATGTCGGGCCCATGAAGTCGACTGGTTCCTGGATGGGATGAAACGTGTTTTTCCAGAAATCTGGCGGCGGTTTCAGGGATTTCTGCCCGAAGTGGAACGGGGAGACTTGCTGGCCAATTATCATCGCCGGCTGACCGACCCCAACCCCCGCACGCACAACCCCGCCGCCGCAATCTGGAGCCAATACGAAGGCGCCTGCTCAACCCTGTTGCCCAACCCGGACGACGCCGGGGGATTGGCGGCGCCGGACAAGGCGCTCGGGCTGGCGCGGATCGAGGCGCATTATTTTGTAAACAATTCGTTCATGGCGGAAGGCGCGCTGCTCGCCCGGGCGGATCGGCTCAAGGATATTCCCGGCGTTATAGTGCAAGGCCGCTATGATATGGTCTGCCCGGTAGAATCCGCGGATGCGCTGGCGACGGCCTGGCCAAAGGCGCGCTATGTTATTGTTCCGGACGCCGGTCACTCCGCCATGGAGCCCGGCATTCGTCGCGCGCTGGTCAACGCGATGGAACGGTTCAAGAATGAAGACGGGTAGGCCTAAAACCCGACCTATTGCGTGCGACGACGGGGCGCGTATTATGGCGCGCAAGGGGATGTAATGGTGATGAAACAAGTTTCTACGATTAAATTGGCCGTCCTTATGGCCGCTGCGATGGTCATCGCACTGTCGGGAACCGCGCGCGCGGGCGACGACCCGTCGTTCATTACCTTCCATGGCGGCGGATACGATGTAAACGATAATGAGACCGCCGGTCAGTTCAATATGGAGTTTCGCTCCAGCTGGGACGAATACTACCTGAAGCCGTTCGCTGGCGTCATGGCGACCACAGACGCGGCGGCCTATATTTATGGCGGGTTCCTGCTTGATGTTTATTTCGGACCGCGCATCGTGTTTACACCCAATGTCGCCGTCGGCCTGTATCATGACGGCGATGGCAAGGATTTGGGCAATCTGGTGGAATTCCGCTCTGGCGTGGAACTGGCCTACCGTTTCGACAACCGCACGCGAGTCGGCGTCGCCTTCCACCATATCTCCAACGCGTCCCTGTCGGACAACAACCCCGGCACAGAAACCCTGACCCTGACGCTCTCGCTACCGCTGGACGACCTGTTCACCGACTAAAGAGCGCCCGCACGCACCGCGTGACGACCCCAGCAAATATACGCTATACAGCGCTCAAGCGCCCGTAGCTCAGTCGGATAGAGCACCAGATTCCTAACAAATGGTCCTATCCAGCAGTATAATAATATACAATAGAAACAACTGCTTATAGGACCATATAACTTTACAAATAGTCATGTGAATGATTTGTGAATGATGGATGTGGATGAAAACCGGTTTTGTTGCGTGTTAGAGGCAATAGAGTTATTCATACATCGTGGTCCGTTAGTTCAGTAGGATAGAACGCCAGATTCCTAATTTGGAGGTCGCTGGTTCGAATCCAGCACGGACCACCACTACCCCCAATAAACCGACTCTGTATAGGGTCTAAATCACTATACTCATTCTACATACCGACCCCATCGCACCACCCAACATCGTAATGCGTCTGTGCGACCCCTCTGTGGTCGTTTAGCAGGGTATTCGGCAAGGGGAGCAGGAGAAGAAGGAACCCCACCGGATTAGGGTGAGGTTCTATTCGGGTCAGGTTTGGGGTTTTATTGGTTAGGCAGCACCCCTCAAACCGTTGAGTAGAGGGGTTCCATAGTCGTTTAGTTTATAGAATGCGTTTATAAACCTCTTGCTCGCAGGAACTGGGAGCGTTAGAAATTCCGTGTCATTTCTTTAAACTGAAGA
>JBLHZD010000019.1:0-26146 GCA_047631095.1 Alphaproteobacteria bacterium | reverse complement strand
CGCCGTCTCGCCAAAGATTTTGAAAACCACAACAGAACCGCCCGAGCCTTCCTTCTCTTGGCGTCAATTCGTCTGATGATGAGAAAGATTTGTTTAAACGCATGAACTTTCCGGACGGACTCTTAGATAGTCGGCCTGATGGTTGCGGCGTCGGGCGTGGTTTCATCAGCGGCGGTGGCGATCGGGGCGGCGGCCTATATTGAAGCTTTTGTCCCAATATCGCCGCAAATACTGACGGCTGTCGTCATCCTGATTGTTGGCCTGATCGCCGCCTGGGGAATTCTGAAATCGGTCGCCCTGGCCGCGCTTTTTACCGTGATTGAAATAGGCGGTCTCGGTTTGGTTGTGTGGTTTGGCCTGACGAACGAAATGAACGCTTCGGTGGACCTTGGCAGCCTTATCCCGCCATTTGAGACCGCCGCCTGGAGTGGTATCTTCGCCGCCGGGCTTTTAGCGTTCTTCGCCTTCGTGGGGTTTGAGGATATGGCGAACGTAGCCGAAGAAGTTAAGCAGCCCGCCAAGACCTTACCACGGGGCATTATCCTGACCCTGATCATCGCGACGATAGTCTATTTAGTTGTTGTCTCCGTGGTCGTCCTTGTGGTGCCAATGTCGTTGCTTGTGGGCTCCGCTGCGCCGTTGGCGCTCATTTTCGAAAATGCAGGACCTGGCATTAACACTCTGTTTGGCGTCATTGCGATTATCGCAACGATCAATGGGGCGCTGATCCAGGTCATTATGGCGTCGCGCGTACTGTATGGTCTTGCGGTTCAGGGCAGTTTGCCGCGCATCCTGGCGAATGTTAACAGCGTAACGCGAACGCCGCTGACGGCCACCGCGCTGGTGATCACGATTATATTCCTTTTTGCTTATTTCCTGCCCATCGGTGAGTTGGCCACCATGACATCGACCATTGTTTTGATCGTTTTTGCCTTCGTGAACATGGCGTTGCTTCGTCTCAAATGGTTGGGGGCCGCGCCCACGGGCGATGTCTTTCAAGTCCCCACCCTGGTTCCTGTTCTGGGACTATTTTCCAGCGGAGGCCTTCTTTTCGCAGGATTCTTCTTCGGATAATTAGGCTCAGAGTCCGAGCGATGGAAGCGCTCTTCGCGGTCGTGTATTTGCGGGGTCACCGCGTGGATATCGCGGAAGCGCCGGCGTTGTCGTACTTGGTGTCGGCGACCCATTTAGCGTCGCGAAGGGCGTAGATATACCAAACGCGGGCTACTAGACTTCCACCATCGCGGTGTGAACACAACGAGACTGGCGGTTATCGAAGCGTCACAGCATCGTATTAAAGGTCACGCGTGAATATTTTATTCGTCCACCGGTATTTTCCGACACAATTTCGACATTTGGCGACAGCCCTAGCGTCTGATGCGCGGAATCGAGTCATTGCGATTTCTCATGCAAAAGGCGGTGATCCGCTTCACGTCCGGATGCCGACGGATAGCGGCGTCCGCGTTGTTTCCTATGGCGAGCATCTTCCGCAGGGCAAGGTTACGGGCCCGCGCCATGTATTGCCTCTTGTCGACGACATGTGTGTGGCTTGGGCGGTTTTCAGTCGCGCGCGCGCGCTTTCGATTGAGGACGGCTTCGTCCCAGATTTAATCTGCGCGAACTCTTTATGGGGCGAGGGCCTTTACCTGCGGGAGTTATTTCCAAACGCCAAAATCCTGACGCATTTGGAGCTATTCTATCATACAGATAGAGGATATGGATTTGACGTGTTGAAATTAGCGGAAAAAGACCCCAGATTCCCAATGCTCTCGAAAAATGCGTCAATCGCCTTAGCCGCAGCGACAATGGATTGGGGATTAACGTCAACGAAATGGCAACGTGACCAGTTACCAAAGGTGTATCATTCCAAGGTTAGCGTTCTACATGAAGGCGTCGATACGGACAAAATTGCGCCAGGGCCCGCCAGCTTCACAATCAAGGACAAGGGGCTAACGCTGAAGTCGGGCGATGAAGTTGTAACCTATGCCGCCCGGTTCTTCGAAAATGTTCGTGGATCCGATCGTTTCCTTCGCGCCATGCCGGCTATTCTCGAACAGCGGCCAAACGCGCATATTGTCGTCGTCGGGTCGGAAGTTAAGAGCGATAAAGACGGGCGATTACCAGACGGCGTCACGGATGTTTCCTCGTTGTTGTCCGGATTCGGAAAAAACTACGACCCAAATCGCGTGCACTTCGTCGGGCGTCTCGAACATGCTGAATTTGTTAACCTTCTTAAAATTTCACGCGTGCATGTCTACCTGACGGAACCCTTCATTCTGTCGTGGTCGTTTTTAGAAGCGATGGCTTGTGGATGCGCAATCGTTTCGTCCAATAACCCGCCTGTTACAGAAATTATAGAGAACAAGGTCAGTGGTTTGTTGGTCGACTTTTATGACGAAAGCGCAATAGCGCAAGCAACTGTCGCATTGCTTTCAGACGAGACCAGCCGGGAAAAATATGGCGCCGTCGCACGGCGGATCATCGTCGATCAATTCGATCTTCGCTCTGTCTGCCTACCGCAGCAATTATCTCTAATTAACCGCCTGCTTGCCAACGAACCGGGTTGAACGCCATTTCCAGGCGCGGCATGGAATAGAAATCAGCGTTTTTGAGCTGAGAAACCGCGCCAACTTATCCGTCTCCCTAAAGCGCCGCCCCTACAGCGACGCCATAGACGCTGGGTGTCCGAGCATGAAAGCGCCGACATTCTGGAAATGGTCTTTGCGGCCCTGCATTTGCTGGGTCACTGTGTGGATGTCGCGAAAGCGCCGTTCATACGGCGCGTTGGCGAAGATCGCGGTGGCGCCAGCGTTGTCGTACATGGTGTCGGCGACCCATTTGGCTTCGTGAATGGCGTAGGTCGTGCACAGGCGAATGCGCATGCGGTCTTCGACCGTGATCACGCCGGTCGCGTTCGCCGACGCCCATAGATCGTCCAACTCGCTGAGCACAAAGGCCCGGGCGCTGCGCAATTTGGCTTCGCACAGGGCCACATCGGTTTGGACGACTTGATTGTCGGCCAGACGTTGGCGCGCCTGGCGGGGGGTTTTGTCCGTCGCCAGCCCTTTGAAGGTCTCCAGCATTGTGCGCGCGATGCCTTGCGCGACATTGCAGAAACCCGACGCATAGAGGTTGGAGGCGGTGAATTGATAGAGCGGCGTGTCGACTTTGCGCTCCGGCGCATAATCGCGGGCGCAGACGAATTCTTTGGGAATGTAATGATTTTCTAACGCATAGGCGTCGCTGGCGGTGCCGCGCAGGCCCATGACATTCCAGATATCCTTCATTTCCAGATCGCTGGCGGGAAACAGGAAGGTGCGGATCAGCGGTTTGCCGTTTTCACCCAGCTCCATGGTTCCGTCGTCCAGGGTGACGGGGATATGCGCGCCGAGATAGGAGACATGGCGGCCCCCGCTGGCGAACATCCAGTTGCCCGAAAGCCGGAACCCGTCGCCATCCTTGACCGCCTTGGCCTTGCCCGGCCCCCAGGCGACAAGTCCACGAGGATCGTCGCCCCAAATCGCCTTGGCGCCGATGGGGTCCATATACGCCGCCGCCATGGCGCAACCTGCGGCCTGGCCGACACACCATGCGGTGCTGGCGTCATATTGCGCGATGGCGTTCATCGTACGCGCGAACATTGCCGGGCCGACCTCATGGCCGCCATAGGCGCGGGGCAACAACATCCGAAAGAGGCTGGACTCATGGAGCCCATCCAGCAATGCTCCGGGGAGACGTTTGGTTTCTTCGATTTGCGCTGAAAATTGTTCAATGAGGGGGCCCAGATCATGGGCGCGTTTTTCAAAATCGATATCCTCGGGCGCCATCGTTGACATACTCGCAAGTTCCATCGTTTTCCCCTTTTTATCCCACCCCGGTCTTGGACGATAATACCCCGGGGCGATAAATCATTTCGATATCGAATTAAAAATCATGTGAGTCGGAATCGTGTCCCGCATACGGTTACGGTTTCGCCTGTTTGCGGGTTTCCCGGCGCGGCTTTGAACTCCACCCCGCTTAACCCGTCGCCGCGCCCGTCCGTCGCTGGGACAAACCGCAATATCGCGTTGTCCAGGCGCAGCAACGCGCCGCCATCGTGATTGGTTTCGGGCATGACATCCAGAATATGCCCCCAGCGCGCGGCCAGTTCCGCAGGATAGTCGCTTTGCAGCTCCGCCCCGGTCATGGCGGTGATTTTGTCGGTGCGCATCTTGTCGCGCCAGTCGCCGCCCGCGGGAGTCCACGGCGAATCCGGCGCGCCGCCGCCCAGGTTCCAGTCAACTTCCAGCATGGAGCCGCCGGTGTCGCGCGGATGCAGTTGTGTGCCGAAAAAATCCCCATGATCGATCGTGTTGGCGATCCTGATTCCGATCTCTCGGGCGCGCGCGCGGCGTTCCAGCGCATCGTCGCATTGCAGAATGACGATATAGCCGCCATCGCCGCCGCGCCGGTCCAGATATCGCCCGGCGGCTGTGTCGGCTTCCACCGGGGCGACGATTTCCAGAAAATCGTTTCCCACCGGCAGCACCGCATTCTCCAACCCGTAATCGGCGACGACCGGGTCGTTAAAGCAGGTTTTAAACCCGAACGCGGACTCCAGCGCATCCACGGCGGGTTTCAGATCGCGTGCAACAAGACAGATTTGACGAATTCGCAGCATGATATTTTCGGTTTCTCCACAAAAAGGTCAGGCCCGATTGGTCGGGTATTTTGAAACGATTAACGACCTTTGTACACCGGGGGGCGTTTTTCAACGAAGGCGCGCGCGGCCTCACGGTGATCTTCGGTCATGGAAGTGGCGGCGTGATGGGCGGCCTCCAGGTCAAAGGCTTCGGCCAGCGAGCCGGATTCCGCCGCGTTAATATTCTGTTTCATATACCCCAGGGTGACGGCGGGCCCCTGCGCCAATCGCGTTGCGATTTCAGCGGTTTGCGCCTCCAGCGCGGCGTCGGGCGCAAGCTTTGTCACCAGGTTGAGCGCCAGCGCCTGATCCGCCGTGACCGTGTCGGACAAAAAATACATCTCGCGCGCTTTGGCCGCGCCGACAAGCTGCGTCAAAAAGTAGCTGCCGCCAAAGTCGCCGGACAACCCGACGCGGGCGAAGGCGGTGGTCATGCGTGTGGTGTCGCTTGCGATGCGCAGGTCGCAGGCCAACGCCAGTGACAACCCGGCCCCCGCGGCGGGCCCGCGCATCATTGCAATCGTGGGTTTGGGAATTTCATGCAGCAATCGGCTGACTTCCATGCGACGGCGCAGGGAATGGACGCGCGAGGCCAGCGGTTCGTCCGCATCGGCGTTGGCGTTCATATTTTTAACATCGCCGCCCGCGCAAAATCCGCGCCCGGCGCCGGTCAGGACGATAACCCGCGTCTGCGGATCTTCCGCCGCGCGCATCAGCGCATCCTGCATCGCTACCAGCATGTCGCGCGTCAGGGCGTTCAGCGCGGCGGGGCGGTTCATGGTCAGGGTGACGACGCCGTTCTCGGCGGATTCCAGAAGATCTTGAGACATGGGGCGAAGGGTCTTTCAGGTAATTGAACAAAAAAGAGCGATAAGTGTGACGGTCATCACCCAACTAAGCGATGACGATGCTTTAAGTTGTTGTTAAGGTTTGGGGTACAAGTCTAGAGAAACCGCTACGGCTGCGCCAACCTGAAAATGTTTTGGGCGAGTGGGCGTCGTAAGAAGAGGAAGGCATAGCGACATGGCTATTGATACCATCGCGCCAAGCGCGCAGTTACAATCCGGCATTCAGGCGCTGAAACAATCCATCAATTCGGAACGGGCGTCCGCTAGCATCGCGCTGGAAGCGGGCCAATCCGGCGGTGCGTCGCTGGAATCAGGATCATCGACCAGCGCGCCATCCGGCGGGAACGGTCAGACCGTTGATATCTACGCCTGACGCGCTTTTACCTGACGCGCATTTCAAGCGCGCCATTAAACGTAAGACAAGCCGCCCTGAGATATTCAGAGCGGCTTGTTTCGTATTAACGGTACGTTTTTAAAACAGCGCCGTTGACGCCGCCAGATATAACCCGGCTCTATTAACGAGCTGGTTTTAACACACCACCGCCGCGTATTCATCCAGAAGCTTGAGCACGGTGTCGCGATCGGCGGATGGCAACTCAAAGAGCGCCCGGGTAATGCCCGCCTCTTCATATTTGTCCAGAACCGCTGCGTCGGCTGGCGCGCGAAACACGCTGACGGACAGGCTCGCCATGTCGCGACCGGCTTCGTCGGCGACCGCCTTCAGGCGCGCCATGCCTTCAACAGGGTCAAACGCCGGTCCGGCGCGGGGGAACCAGCCTTCACAAAAATCGACGACCCGGCGCAACGTGTGGATCGACTCGCCGCCGAGCACGACCGGCGGGTGCGGGTCCTGGACGGGTTTGGGATAGGACCAGCACGGGTCGAAATTAACGAACTCACCGTGGAAGGACGCTTCCTCTTCGGTCCAGAGCGCCTTCATGGCCAGGATATGTTCGCGCAGCATTTTGAAGCGGGTTTTGTATTCCGCGCCGTGATCGTTCATTTCCTCCACATTCCAGCCGCCGCCAATGCCGAAGATGAACCGACCGTCGGATAACATGTCCAGGCTGGCGATTGATTTCGCCGTGACGATGGGGTCGCGCTGCGGGACGAGACAAATGCCGGTGCCGAGCTTGAGGTTTTTGGTGACGCTCGCGGCGAAAGACAGCGCGACGAACGGGTCATGGGTGTGCCAATAATGCTTGGGCAACTCTTTGCTGCCATCGCCCCAGGGGGAAATTCGGCTGACCGGAATATGTGTGTGCTCCGGCAGGAACAGGGATTCAAATCCCCTGTCTTCCAATGCCGTGGCGAGTTCGCGAATGTCGATGCTGTAATCGGTGTCGAATATAAAGACGCCTGTTTTCATGATCGCTTCCCTGATTTTTTGTGTGGAGAAATTTATTATAGAGGGTGTTTACATAAGGTTGGCGATCAATCGGACAAGGCTGGTTTGCGAATAAAGGCGCCCTGTTTGCTCAACGCCGATTGTAATTCGCCCATATTGACGTCGCGGGGCGAGACGCCCGCATTGACGCTCAACGCCGCCGCCGCGCCCGCCGCGTGTCCGGTCAACCAGCATTGTGGAATCTCGCGCATGAAGGTGTGGGTCTGGGGGTCGGTCGAAATATGACGGCCCGCGACCAGAAGATTGTCGGTCTTGACCGGCAGTAGCGCGCCATAGGGCGCGGAGACGTCGGGCAGGTTCGGGCTCAGGCTGGGGCTGACGCCAATTTCATCCGGCAGAATAACGCCGGATTTGGTGCTCTCCCCGGTCATGATGGTCCGCCCCGCCAACCGGCGACTGTGGCGTGCGCCAAGCTGCGGCGCCGTCAGCATGATCCAGGCATTCTCGAAGCCCGGCGCATTCCGGCGGAAATAATCATGCAGTTCTACGATACTGCGCCGGGACATCAACTCAAGCGTCGTCAAATCATCGACCTTCAAGACATTGAAGCCGGCGAAGCGGGGACCCATAAAGACCACCGTGTCATCCCGCCACCCCGCCATGGGCAGGATAAAATGTTCGGTCTGCGCGCGTCCTTCGCGCATGAACGCCTTGAATCCGTCCGGGTCCGACTTGCGGAACGCCATCCAGCGCGGCACGTCGATCCCGCCGAGAAGTGATGCGGTGTTGGCGCAATGGTGGATATCGTCGCTTTCCACATCGCCTTCAAAATCTTCGCCCGCTTGCGCGAACATGTCGCCGTCGCCGGTGGTGTCGATAACGATTTGCGCGCGCACCGCCATGCGGCCCTGCTTGGATTCCAGAATGGCGCCCGCCGCCTTGCCGTCTTCGATCAACGGGGCGGTGACCCAACTGTGCAGCATCAAATCGACGCCAGCTTCCGTGACCATATTAAGCGCGGCCAGTTTCAACATTTCCGGATCGGTCATCGGCGCCCAGGTTACGACGCCATGAAAGGCGCTGTGACGCGGCGCCCATTGCGCCACGGCGGCTTCCTCGCGCGAGGCCCAATCCGAGCGCTGCGGCCCCTTGATTGCTTCGGGCGGTAATCGGTCGAGCATTTCCTCGCCCAGGCCCCGGATCAGTGGGTCGCCGTCCCATCCGCTCATGCGGTCAATCCAGATGACCAGCCCGCCGGTGGAGAGCCCGCCCAGATGATTGTAGCGCTCCGCCAGCACCACGCGCGCGCCCAGCCGGGCCGCCGACACCGCCGCCGTCACGCCCGCCGGACCGCCGCCGACCACAAGCACATCGGTTTCGGTAAAAACCGGCACCGTGCGCGCCGGTTCGCTCACCGTGCCCAGATCGGGCCGCGCGGGCCGCTTGATGGACGCGCCGCCTTTGTAAACGCCGCGCGGATTTGGGTCGCCGCCACTCGCGCGGACGCTGCGGGGCAAGGTGTTTTCCGGTTTGTTTTCCGGTTTGATTTCCGGGTTGTTTTTATACGGCATGGCGAAGGCTTTTCGAGGTGCTCAAAATATGCGCGTTGCGCGCACGCATTAGACCAACCCACGCTCCGCTTGTCTACGAAGCAACTTGTTTACTGACGCCGCTTTGGGTCAGGATGGCGGCGGAGCGATCAAACAGGAGAATACCGATGAATCTCGCGACCCATACTCACGCCCGCTGGGGCGACGGCGACCGCATCGGCGCGGCGACTCTTTTGACGCCGGAGCGTCGACTGGCCGCCTTGTCGCTGGCGCGCACGGGCAATATTTATCAGATGGGCCGCCAGATTAGCGCCGCGTCACCCTTTATGGCGCCGAACCAAACGCCTTTCGTGCTTTCTTCCGCCGCCACATGGCGCAACACCATCAAAATGCGTCGAAGTATGGGCGCGGAAAATGACGCGGGATCTAATCTGGAACGCATCGAGATGAACGTCCATGTCGGCACGCATATCGACGCGCTGGGTCATTTCTCCATTGGCGATGAACTGTATGGCGGCCGCTCCGCGCCCGACACGATGGGCGATTTCGGTCTGAACGATATCGGTATCGAACATTGCCCGCCGATCATCACGCGCGGGGTGTGTCTGGATTTGTCGGGGCTCGATGGCGGGCCGTTTCTGGAATCCGGTCGGGCGATTGGGCCGGATGATCTGGCGCGCGCGGCGGATACGGCGGGCGTCGCGTTTCAGGCGGGCGACGTTGCGTGCCTTCATACGGGCTGGGGGCGTCATTACGTTACCGACAACGCCAAATATTGCGCCGGCGAACCGGGCATCGACGAAGCGGCGGCGCGCTGGCTGACATCGCGCGATGTCGTCGCAATCGGCGCGGATTCCATGGCGGTCGAAGTGCTGCCTAATCCCCAACACCCCAGATTGATGATGCCCGTGCACCAGCATTGCCTGGCGGAATCCGGGGTCTATCTGATTGAGAATTTGTTTATGGATGAACTCGTTCGCGATGGCGTGCACGAGTTCTGTTTCATTCTGTTGCCCGTGCCGTTCAAGGGCGCCACCGGCAGCCCCGCGCAGCCAATCGCCATGGTGTGACTTTGAAACAAGCCGGTTCTTTGTACAGACAAAGATATACGATTTAGGGGAGAATTAAGACTCTGGAAACAATTGTTCTTTAAGGTCGTTTGAAAGATCAACGTTCTTAAACCTGCAATCAACGTGTTTGCGGAGCCCTTCATATGCCGATGAATTTCCGCGATGGACAATTCACACGGACTGTATTTTTTATCGGCGCGAATATTCTCGCAATCGGGATCGTGGAGTGGTGCCGGTTGTCCGGGCAGCCTGCGCCAATTCCGTTTCTGATAATTTATGCGACGGTTGTGGCGTCCGGCGGTGCGGCGGGAAAACTTGCTGGCGGCGTTAGCGGCGCCTTTGCGGCGCTTTATGTTTTGTATTCATCGTTCATTGGATTCGGGCCGCCGACGCTGACGGGCGGCGCCCTGCAAGTGTGCCTTGGCATGTTGTTGTACGCGGGAAGCGGTTATTTTCTGGGGCGCGTTCGGGCGCAACGAAATCAGTACCTACAGGATGCGCAACGTAACGAAAAGGAACTCGAGGCGGAAATCTTCGCGCGCACCGATGATCTGCGGAAAAGTGACAAGCTCCTTCGGCTCATCATCGATCATGCGCCCGCAAAAATAAATCTCGCGGATTCCGACGGTTGTTACCTTATCGTCAACAAGGATTTCGCCAAGGCGCGGGGCCTGACGCCGGAAGCGATGGTCGGCGCGACGGTTCATAACAGTTCGATGCCGGATCATGCGGGGCAAGCGGCGACGCATTATGAGGCTGTTCTGGAAAGCGGCAAGGCGATTGTTCAGGAGCGCGACACGGTTTTACCCGATGGTACTCTATACAAGGCGTTGATTACGAAATTCCCGGTCTTTGACGAGAACGGGACGGTGATCCAGATTGGCTCGATCGGCATCGATATTTCAGACTTGAAGGCGGCGGAATCCCAGCTTGTGTTGGCGCGCGAGGAAGCCGAAATCGCGGACCGGTCCAAATCAGAGTTTCTCGCCAATATGAGCCATGAACTCCGCACGCCGTTGAATGCGGTGATCGGGTTTGCGGAGGCGTTGGACACGGGTATTTACGGTCCTGTGAACGATCGGCAAAAAGTCGTCATCGTGGATGTCGTGCATGCAGCGGGTCATCTTCTGGATCTGATCAATGATATCCTCGACCTGTCCAAGATTGAAGCCGGGGAATTTAAACCAAACCTGGAAGACATAAATATTGATCGCGTCGTCCAGGACACAATTCGTCTGATCGCGGTTCGGGCGGAAGGGCAGGACGCTGGGATAACGGCGACGTCCTCACTCGAAATTTCAACACTCAATGCGGATGAACGCATTGTGAAACAAATGCTGATCAACCTGCTCTCGAACGCCGTCAAATTTACGCCGGCGCGTGGCGACGTACACATCACCACGATACGGGAGAATGACGGTGGCGTGACAATCGCCGTGCGCGACACAGGCATTGGCATGAACAAGGATGATATTCCAAAGGCGCTGTCGTCCTTTGGGCAGATCGACGGCTCATTGAGTCGGCGCTATGAGGGTACAGGGCTGGGCCTGCCGCTGGTCGCGGCGTTTATGGAACTCCATGGCGGCGCGCTGGAGATTGACAGCGAACTGGGTGTCGGGACGACCGCGCGGTTAAAGTTTCCACCCAAACCACCCAAACCAGCAGACGGCGAGCGCTAAGCGTCGATGCCCATGGATTTCAGGAATTCCTGTTCCGTCAATCGAGGGTGATCGCCCGCGAAACTGTACCCATCGGGCTTGTTGTCGATGTAAATTTCATTGGCCAGCGTGAAGCTGTCATTGTCATCAAAGGCACCGACCCAAACGACGAAACTGTTGTTTTCCTTGAAGCGGTAAAACAGATGGGTTCCGCATTTATTGCAAAACCCGCGCTGCGCCCATTCGGACGAATCATAGGCGGTGACACTGTCGTCGTTCTCAAATTCAAGCGCTTCGAAATGAACCGCATGGCCCGGACCGCCCGACCATTTTCGGCATTGGCTGCAATGGCAAACGCCATGCTCGCGGCCTTTGACTGTGGCGGTTAAGGTTACGGAGCCGCATAGGCAGCGGCCGGTCATCGATTGTGTTTCTGGCGCCATTATTTTTCTCGGTCCTTTTTGGAATTGGTGAGGGGGTTATATAACGGCCCGCGCGGTAGATTGTAAGCGCCTTCCGACACGCCCTATCACCGCAAGAACCGGGTGTCGAGCGCTGGAGCGTCCTGATAAAAGCAAGAATGCCCGTCTCAAACCCCGCCAATAGCACCATTCGTCAATCGATGTCGCTCCTTGAATGGGCGATGTTATTAACGCTTTCTGTCCTCTGGGGCGGGTCCTTTTTTTTCGTTGGCGTTGCGGTGGCGGAATTGCCGACCTTCACGATTGTGGTGCTTCGCGTCGGCCTCGCCGCAATCGCGCTTTGGGCGATTGTTCTGGTTCTGGGATTCCCCCTGCCACGGGGGCGGCTGCTCTGGGGATCGTTTTTTGTGATGGGCTTGCTCAATAACGCCGCGCCCTTCGTGTTGATTGTCTGGGGGCAACAAACGATTGGGTCTGGTCTGGCGTCAATTCTGAACGCCACGACGCCGCTTTTTACGATTGTGGTGGCCGGGTTTCTTCTGGCGGATGAGAAATTCAGTCCCGCCAAACTCATGGGGGTGGTGGCCGGATTTTTGGGTGTTGTCGTTCTGATTGGGCCCGGCGTGGCGCTGAGCCTCGCCGCCGACGCGACGGCCCAGCTTGCGGTGTTGGGCGCGGCGTTGTCATACGCCTTCGCCGGTGTCTATGGTCGGCGGTTCAAGCGGATGGGCGTTGACCCGGTTGTCGCGGCGGCGGGGCAGGTCTCGGCGTCGGCGCTGTTGCTGGCGCCGGTCGCTCTTTTTGTCGACCAGCCCTGGCGGCTGACCCCGCCATCGGCGTCCGTGTGGGGGGCCATCGCCGCAGTTGCGATCCTCTCAACCGCGCTGGCCTATATCCTGTATTTCAAATTGCTGGCGCGCGCTGGCGCCACAAACCTGTTGCTGGTGACGTTTCTGATTCCGGTGACGGCGATCTTGTTGGGCGTGTTTGTGTTGCACGAAACCCTGACGACGACGCAATTGTTTGGCATGGCGTTTATTGGATTAGGCCTTGTCGCCATCGACGGGCGGCTTGTGAAACGCGTGCGCGGGTAAGCGCCAACGTTAGTTTTTATCGAGTCCCCAATCGATGGCGTTTTGCAGAAGTTTTGAGAACGCGTCGGTCTCCCAGACGCCGTGAAATTCCGGCGGCATGATCCCGTCGGGATGGATGCTGGCGTCGACTTTGGACGGGCTGTTGGCGCGATCAACATGGCAATGCCCCAACCCGACATAAACAATCTCACCGCGCCCCACAGTGCGCGCATATCCCAGCACGCGCGTTTTCCCGTCCGCTTGCACCGAGGTGTCTTTGTCATAGTGGAAGCCGAAACCCGGTGGTGAGGCATCCGTCGCCAGCTCGGTTGTCATCAAAACCTGACTGGCCGCCGGGTCCAGCACTTCAATAAGGTATAGCTCGTCCTGCACCGTAAAGCGGTCGGGCAGGCCGCGCGTCACCGGATGATCGCCGGTGACGGTGACCAAAAATTCGCTGAGCGGCGGGTGATTGAGAAAAAAGCAGCCCAGCGTCTGGTGGTGTGCTTCCTTGACCATCTTCTTGACCGGACGGCCTTCAAATTCCGCCTTGGCGGCTTTTCCGCCAGACGTGCCGTGCAGGGCGAACCAGCGCCCGCCCGCCTCCAGCCAGCGCGTCAGCGCGTCATTGCCGGCGCCGGCGGGATAGGGCCCGGCGACATAGGTGATCAGCAAATCGGTTCCCGGCAACCAGCGTTCAATATCCTGGTAATCATTTGCGGTTGTGACGATCAATTGGTCGCAGGCGTCCAGTTTTTGCAGAATCTGCATACGGGCGAAGTTCATATCATGGCCCGCATTGGAACCCGCCGGGAATCCCCCGGTGATTAGATGAGCGCGTTTAGTGGTCACGTCATGATCTCCCGTTTGCAGATGTGTGGATGTGATAATTATATAACGGTAAGCGTCCGAGGAACCTACCCTATTTGACGGCGTCGATTTCTGTGAAGGTCGCCTAACCAACTGTGCCACCTTTTCCACTCCGCCCCAATCCCCATGAGGCCACGCCTGCCGCCGTTTAAACCAACCGCGCGTGTGCCCTTCAGAATATCTTGCCCACCGTTTGATATTCGCGCATAAGCGACTGAGGCGACTGATTTTTTTGAAAGGTTCAAAATCGTGTTTCAGGTCGTTGCGAACAGTTGGGCGCTGTTTCTGGGCTTAGGCTTGATTATGCTTGGCAATGGCCTGCAGGGCTCGCTGCTGGGGCTGCGCGCGGCTATGGAAGGGTTTGGCGTCACGGCGACGGGGCTGATGATGTCGGGCTACTATATTGGCCTGTTGATCGGCGCCACATTGGTTCCAAGGTTTGTATCGCGGGTGGGCCATATTCGCACTTTCGGGGCCATGGCGTCGTTAGCGTCCACCTCGATCCTGGTGCATGTGGTTTTTGTCGATCCCTGGATCTGGTGGGGCATGCGCTTTATCACGGGCTTTGCCTATGCTGGCCTCTATATCGTGGCGGAAAGCTGGCTTAACGATGCATCGGAGAATGAAACCAGGGGCCAGATGCTCAGCTTCTATATGCTTGTCTCATTGGCCGGGATGGCGGGCGGGCAGTTCTTGTTGAATGTCGCCTCGCCCTCATCATACGAGCTGTTCGTGTTGATATCGGTCCTGGTCAGCATCGCGATTATTCCCATCCTTCTCTCGGTTAGCAAGGCGCCGGAATTCAACACCAACGAATCCGTCAGCTTCTTTCAGCTCTTTCAGGTATCGCCCTTGGGCGTGGCCGGCATGTTGCTGACCGGCGTGATGATGGGCGCTGTATTTGGCATGGGTGCGGTTTATGCCTCCAATATGGGGCTCTCGGTTCGTGAAGTATCCTTTTTCATGGGCGCCTTGGTGCTGGGCGGGGCCGCCCTGCAGTACCCAATCGGTCATCTCTCCGACCTGCTCAACCGCCGCCAGGTCATTATCGCAACCTGCGCCGCCGGCGCTCTCGCCTCGTTCCTGGCGGCAGGGACCGATAGTCTGGGTATGGGCGAGGCCTGGCGGCTTTATGTGGCGGCCGCCCTGATTGGCGGCTTTTCGACACCTCTTTACGCCTTGTGTATTGCGCATACCAACGATTACCTCACGCCCGGGCAAATGGTCGCCGCCTCCTCCACCCTGGTGCTGGCGGTTTCCATCGGATCTGCTCTGGGCGCGCCGATCACCGCCTTCGCCATGGAGAATCTGGGCCAGCAATGGTTCTTCCACACGATCGGCATCGCGATGGCGGCGTTGTGCGTATACGGCCTGTGGCGGTCGGTCCGGCGCGGCGCCGTGGACGGCGACGAGGTGGGTGAGTTCGTCGCCATGGCCCCCACGCCCATGTCCGCCGTCCTGAACCCAGACTTTGAACTGGAAGAAATCATCATCGCCTCGGATGCGGAAGCCGGCGCCATGCAGGAAAGTTTTGAAGAGCTTGTGGAGGATCTGGATAGCTCGGCGTAGCGGCGGCGCTGTGTGGCGGAAAGAGTGTCAGGCATGTCGGGCCTTTTGTTTTTTCCGCCAGCGAAATACCCTTAACCAAATCTAAATAATCTCAACCAATCAGGTCAGGGAGAAACGCCATGCCGATTTATGAAAAGGGTCCGGTCCGCATTCATTACGAAGAAGCGGGGTCCGGTTTTCCGCTGCTTATTATCGTCGGCGGCGGGCTGAACGCCACAATTGAAGGTTTCGCCAAAAGCGCGCCGTTCGATACGATGGCGGAATTTAAAAGTGAGTATCGCTGCATCACGATGGATTTGCGCAATGCTAATGGCGGCCAGTCCACGGGTCCGGTCGAAGTTGATCGACCTTGGGATTCCTATACCGATGATCACCTCGGGTTGATGGATCATCTGGGGATCGACAAGTTTCTGGTGACCGAATTCTGCATCGGCGGCCCGTTCATCTGGAATATGTTGCGCCGTGCGCCGGACCGCGTGGTCGCCGCCGTTCTGGCGCAACCCAGCGGCGCGCGTCCGGAAAAACCCGGCTTGTTCTATGAGAATAATATGAAAGGCTGGGCGCCGGGATTGTGCGAAAACCGGCCTGAGATCACGATGGAGAGCGCGGCGGCTTTTCTGGGCAATATGTATCGCGGTGAAAACGCCGATTTTGTTTTCTCCGTAAACCGCGACTTTGTGCGTTCCTGTCAGACGCCTGTTCTGATCCTGCCGGATGACGTTCCCGCCCACCCCTACGCGATGGCCATGGAAACCGTGGCGCTGGCGCCGCACTCCGAAGTGAGCCTCTTCCCGCGGAAGCAGCCGGCGGACCGTATCCCATTGGCCGTGCGGCAAACCCATTCCTTCCTGCGGGCGCACCGCCTTTCGGCGGCGGCCTGAAGGCGAGGTTTAGGCGCGACGTTCAGGAACGTGGCGTTAAGAGCGCGGTGTTAAGGGTCGGGCGTCCGCCGGGGGCTGATGGTCCATGGCGCGCAGGATGGTTGCGTTCATCATGTACACGCTCATCGCGGCGGTCAGCTCCATCATGCCATTTTCGCCAAAGCGCGCGCGCACCGCGTCAAAGGCGTCGTCGCTGACTCTTGATGATTCCAGAAGTTCCCGCCCGTAGCGGATAATCATCGCCTCGTCCGGGGTCAGGTCGTCCAGCGGGCCATAGGTGTCGACGGCGTGGATCGCTTCTTCGCGCGTACCCGCCTTTAGCCCCAGTTTCACATGAGAGTTCCAGATATACCCGGCGTTGGCCGCCCGCGCTGCGGTGCAGATCGCTAATTCCGTCTGCGCATCGGTGAGGGACGTCTGGTAGCGCAAATGTTCGACAAGGTCCGAGAGCCGCGCGCCGGCGTTCCCGGCATAGGTCAGGTAGCTGCTGGGCGGCGGCGAGCTGGTGCGGGTTTCCTTGATGTGGCGCATGGCGGCGCGGGTGTCGTCGGTAAAGTCGTCCGTATCGGATGGGATTGGTAGACGGGGCATTGATTGCGTCCTCTTTCAGGTTTTAAGGGAATTTGAACCCATGATGCCTCAAGACTCGCCCCTATGAAAAGTATCGTTAACGGGACGGTCCCGCATTGCGGCTGCGAACTTTGGTCGCGGCGCGATGGTTCGGGTGGCGCAAACGCCTTGGAGGCGGTATCAATGCGCGAAGGTGGCCCCAATGTGGCCCTTTTCGACCTAGAAGGTCGATTTATTGGAATTTGAAGAAAACCATATCTGGTGGAGAGTCAGTCGTGCGAAATTCAAAAACGGTTCTTTTCGACAACAACCCCGGCCGCAACGCGCAAACAATCGGCATCGCCCGTGAGCTTGGCACGGATATCGAGCTTATCCATGAACCGTCGGTTGGCGTGATTGGCAATAAGGGCGATTCCCAATGCTATCTGGGCGTTCAGCGGAAGGTCGAAATGATCCATGAACGCCTGCGCCAGAATATCGGCGTGGACGACGGCAAGATGAAAACCCGACTGGTGCAGCCTGAATATACCGTCGCCACATCCGATGGTATGCGCAATGGCACGCATGAAATGCGGTATTCGCTGATTGGCCGCGAAGTCACCCATGATACGGTGTGCGAACATCTGAGCGCCAGCGGGTTGGAAGGCACCATCGCCGTCGTCGCCTGCGACAAGCCGCCGGTCGGCACGTTATCGGCGATTTTGGAGCATGACCGCCCCGCCATCATTATGTCGGACGGCCCCATCCGCCCTGGCGTGGATTCCGAAACCCAAGAACCCATCGATATCATCTCCGGGTTCCAGGCGGCGGGCAACGACGATGAAGAATTGAAAAAACGCATCGCCTGTGAAGCCTGCCCGGGATATGGCAGTTGCGGCGGTATGTTCACCTACAACACGATGCAGACTTTTATCGCGGTCGTTGGATTGCAGCCGCTGCACATGGTCTCGCCGCCATCGGATGACCCGCGCCGAATGGAGGAATTTCCCGACGAACTCGTCGCGCGTTTGCAAGCGATGATGGCGTCGGATTTGACCCCGCGCAAGATCGTGAACCGGGATTCGATCCGCAATGCGATGATTGTCGCCATGGCCATCGGCGGCTCGACCAATGTCTTGCTGCACGGGCCGGAAATCGCGCGCGCCGCCGGGTTCGCCGATTTCGCCAGGGACATCATGTCATCGGAAGAATTCAATCACCTGTCGCAAAATGTCGTGCCGGTCCTTGTGAATGCGCGGCCCTTCGGCGTGTACTCGATGGTCGATATCGACGAAAAAGGCGGCGTTCAGGTTATCGTCAAGGAACTGCTCGACGCCGGGTTGTTGAATGGCGATATGCTCACCTGCACCGGGGAGACGCTCGCGGAACAAGTGGCGCGGCTGGATCCGCCCGCCCCCGATGGCGACGTAATTTACACGGTTGCGAACCCGTATAAGCCGACGGGCGGATTGCGGGTGCTGGGCGGCAATTTGTCGCCGGAATTCAGCGCCGTGCTGAAGCTGGCGGGCGTTGAAGGTGGGCTGGAGAACAATGTGTTCGACGGCAAGGCGCGGGTTTTCGACTCCGAGGCTGATTTGCTGCACACGCTGGAAACCGAACCGGAAATTTTCCAGAACCACGATATGATCATCGTGCGCTATGAAGGTCCCAGCGGTGCGCCGGGCATGCCGGAGATGCTCGATTCCACATCCCGGATCACGACCTTGTGCCGGGAAAAGGACATTATTGTCGGCCTGATGACGGACGCCCGGTTCTCTGGCGGTTCTGTCGGGCTGGTGATTGGCCATGTGGGGCCGGAAGCCGCGCTGGGCGGCCCGATCGCCTTCGTTGAAAATGGCGATGAGATCATCGTCGACCTGAACGTCAACGAGCTGAATTGCACAGCGCTGTCCGACCCTGCGATTCTGAGCGCCCGGAAAGCGGCGTGGGAGAAAGTCGTTGCCGCCAATGGCGGCGCGCATCCGTCTATTGGCGATGCGGATACGCGATTGCTGAACCGCATGCGGCGCTCCGCTGTCTCGGCAGTGTACGGCGCAGGGATGCATCCGGACCGGGTTTTGTGGGTCAAGGACCCACGCGTGCCGGTGCAAACCGCTTTCGTGCCGTCGAACCGGCATCGCGAAGGGTCCGAAAAAGCGTTCTAGGCGGCGCCCCGGCGCGCTTTTTTAACCAGGGCTCCTCCAGGCGGTTCTGCGTCCGTGGGACCTTGCCTTGAATTTGCAAAACATAAGACTATATACCTAATGACGGTTATTTGTCGACGCTGAGTTTGTGATTGCGGATGTCGGCGGACGCCTTCAAATGTTAACCCATGCTAATCCTTGTTAAGGAATATGGGGCGTCAACGTGCGTATCGTGCGGCAGGTCTTGCCGAGCATACTTGCCGCCCGGCATAATTTGCCGGGTTAAAAAGTAGCGATCCGGGTGATCTTCGTTGGCATTTTCCGGCCTATCGCCCATTGGGGGGATGGAAAACGGCGCGTTGTGTCCGATATTCGCCGGTATCCGCAATGTGCTGGCGTTCCAGGGCTCCTTCAGCTTGGGCACGAAAATTGCGTGTATGTTCGTATAATCCTCGGAAACCGGCGCTAAACCGGTATCCGGGATATAAAGTTTCATCAGGCTCGGCGCATGCGCCGATGATTGAAAAGAGACGGGAATGGCTGATTTATTCGGCTTTGACAATAACGCGCCATCAGCGGCATTTTCGCTGATTAATGCGCTAAGTCAGGTGAATATCGCGAATAATGTTCGCGCCGCCTCCTTGGCGCGTACGTCAAATGCGCGCAGACCCGAGCGTAACCCCAATCAGGGCCGGCTTGACGCGCAGGCGCGCGAAGCGACCCGGCAAATTAACGCGTTCAGTAAGTTGAAAACGCGCCAGACGAGTGCGATGAAAACGCTGGAGAAAGCCACCAAAAAGCTGGGCGAAATGAAAGCTCTACTGCTGGAAGCGCGGGAGTTGATCGTCAAAGCGGGCCAGACCACAGTGCCGGAAGACCAAAACAAATTTGCGGCCCGGTTTGACCAGTTGATCGGTCAAATCAACCTGAAGGCCAAGACCGCCGGACGTAATAATGTAAATTTGATCGGCGGTAGCGCGCGCGACGTGTTCGAGGCGCAGGATTTGGAAGTTCTCACGCGTCCCGGCAGCTTCAATACCACGACCTATCAAGGCAAGTTTCTAGCCGCCGATTACCGGATCACCGATGCGGGCGGCGATTTATTTTTGCCGAACCTGTTCGGTTCCGCGGTCGTCCAGTTTCCCCAACCGGACGTAAACGATATCGGTTTGTTGTTGAAGGATGACGATACGGTTGTTTATGACGATAGCACGGGCGCGGTGTCGCTAACGCGAAACGGCGAAGGCGCGGCCTTTCTGGAAGGCACGCTGGAGAAAAAGGGCATTGGCGTTCTACACGCTTATTTTTACGGTGACTTCGAAGACGCGACGCTGCGTGATACGGCGTTGGCGGATGTGACGCAGGCGTTGCAAACCTTCCGCACGAATATTTCATTGTTTGAGTCCAAGCAGACCCGTGCTGAAGTGGCCCTGGAATTCACCAACGGCAATATTGAAGAAGATCGCGACGTCGTCGGTCGAATCGAAGGCCAAAAATTCGCCGCCGAACAGCGGTTCATCCTGGAACAACGCAAGTCTGACTTGTTGTTCCAGCAGGCCTTCAATCTATCGGCGGGCGGCGGCGCCAATAACGTGCTGCTTCTGCAACAAGGCGCTCTCTTCGATTTTGAAGCCTGAGTGGGGGGCGACTTCGACGCCTGACCGGCGCGAAATCGTCCACCCCTGTTTCAGGCCGTGTTCATTCGCGTGGGAAACCGGTTTTCAATCGCATCCCATAAGTCCGATTCGACCGCCGCGTTATTGAACCGGTTGATTTCCTGTATCCCGGTTGGCGAGGTGACGTTGATCTCGGTCAGATAATCGCCGATGACGTCGATGCCCACAAAGATCAGGCCATGCTCGCGCAAGGTTGGGCCGATGGCTTCGCAAATTTCAATTTCGCGCGGCGTTAAGTCGGTTTTCGCCGCGCGCCCGCCAACGTGAAGGTTGGATCGCGCCTCGCCTTCAGCGGGAATACGGTTGGTTGCGCCGACCGCGACGCCGTCCGCCAGGATAATGCGTTTGTCCCCTTGCCGGACGGCGGGCAGATATTCCTGCACGATGATCGGCTCGCGATACAGTTCGGTGAAAAGCTCCAGTAGCGAATTCAAATTCTCGTCGCCCGGGGTAATATGAAAAACGCCGGCGCCGCCATTGCCGTATAACGGCTTGATGATGATGTCTTTATACTCATCGCGAAAGGCGCGAACTTCGTCCTGGTTGGTCGTGATCAATGTCGCGGGCAGGAGTTCGGGAAACCGCGTGACGAATAATTTTTCTGGCGCATTGCGCACATTGGCCGGGTCGTTCACGACCAGCGTCTGGGGATGCAGATGCTCGAGTAAATGCGTCGCGGTGATATAGGCCATATCGAAGGGCGGATCCTGTCGCATCAGGATGACGTCCACCGTTTGAAGGTCCAGCACCTCGATGGCGCCGGCGGAAAAATGATTGCCCTTTTCGCGCTTCACCGTGATCGGGCGCGCATTGGCGTAGACCTGCCCATTGCGGAAACTGAGATCATTGGGCAGATAATAATAAAGCGTGTGCCCCCGCCGCTGTGCTTCCAGCGCAAGAACGAAGGTAGAATCCGCATCGATGTCGACGTCTTCGATGGGGTCCATTTGAATGGCGACCGCTAGGCTCAACGCAAGGTACTCCTGATCCATATCCCAATCCCGGCCCGACGCCGGATGCGCAGTATAACGCCGCCGGGTCAGCCCATCCAGCCCATCCAGCCCGACCCGAGCTCTGCATCGTAAATCCGGTTAGTTCAGGCGGACGCGCAGGCTTTGAAGGAGTGAGGCGATCTCCTGGGTCGGCATGATGGCGTGGTGGCGCTCCAGCGCGGCGATGGCGGCCTTCATGGCGCCAGCGCTGATATGGGCCAGGCCCAGCTCGCGCCAAAGGCCGACTTTTTGGGGCGCGAACAGCAGCATGTTTTCAAGGATGGCGGCGGCTTTGGCGGGGTCCCCCATTTGCAGCAGCCGAAGTTTCACGTTGTTCTGAAGGCGCAATAAGATCTCCCGGTCGGTGACGCCGCGATAATGTTCCGGCGTCAAGGCCGCGCCCGCGCCGTTGACCAGCTTCAGCAAATCGCGCAAATCGCTGGCGGACCGCGCCACGCCGCTATGGAAGGGATCAAAGATGACGCGCCCGCCAACGCCGTCCATCCGCAACAGGAAATGGCCGGGAAACGCCAGCCCGCTGATGGTCCAGCCCTGCGCGCGCGCGGCGTCGATATAAAGGATACCCAACGCAACTGGCAGCCCTTTGCGGCGGTCGATGACCCGTCTCAAATTTGCGTTTTGTAGATCGTCATAGGTCTGGTCGTCGCCTTGATAGCCGTACTCTTCGGCCAACACGGCGCATAGGTTTTCATGGGCTTCATGAACCGTGCGCGCCGCGCGCCGCCCCACCGCCTCGCGCAGCGTTTCGAGATGTTCGTGATAAAACGCTGTCGCTGGCGCATTGGCGGCGCCGGTGGCGTTGGCTTCACCCAGCGCCAGAGCGACCTTCGCAAGGGCGATGGGATGGTCTGGTCCCGCGCCGATTGCACGCAAGGCTGCTTTGGAATCTCCTGTCATGTCGGGGTCAGGATTTCGCTTTGATGCGCACATGACTTTTCACCCGTCGGACATAACTCATCGCGCTGGCGTGGTTTCGCACGCGTCGCAACTCCGCCGCGTCCTGTGCGATGCCTAACAGGTACACGACGCCATTGACCGTATCGATGGTGTAGTTGATCGCATGGATTTTACTGTCAAAGGTGATCTTGAGACGAAGTTGCGCGCTGACCCATCGGTCGCGCACCGCATCCAAAAGGCCGGCGCCGTCCCGGACGCTTATTTCGTTGATGACTTCGCCCACACCCTCAACGGTCCAGGCCAGACGCACCGCCTCAATTCGGTCGACCGGTTTGGGAACTGAGCCGGTCAATAAAACGCGGCCTTCATGAACATCGATGGTTATGCGCTTGAAATCGACATCGTTGTCCAGATAGACGAAATTGATTTTGGCGTCGATGGTGGTGTCGGTGATCGGGGTTTTAAACCCGCGTTCCTGCAACGCCGCGGTGCCCGCTGTAGCCCCGGCGCCTAGAACCGCGCTGCCGCGGGAACACCCGCTTATCCCGACGCACAAAAACAACCCGGCGACGACAAGATAAAGGCGCGACCGGCGTCGCTCGGTGGATGAAAAAAAACAAGAAACCCAAATTTCAAATCGCGTCACGTCTTATCTCCGCTCACCCAATGTCGCCCCGACTCTAGGGTATTCAATCTGCGTCGGGACGCCAAGCGTCTGTTAGATGATGCGGCGGGCGCCAGGGCGTTGTTACGAGCATGACGTCGAACCGCATCGCCAACCTCGACAAAGCAGGCCGCCGCGCAATATAGAACTGGGCGGCGCGAACCAACCGGCCCTGTTGGCATTTTGTGACCGCATAGGCGGCTTGCGCGTAGGACGGGCGAGCTTTGACTTCGATAAACGCCAAGACGCCGCTGCGCCGTGCGATGATATCGACCTCCCCGACGGGGCTGCGCCGGCGCTGCTCCAAAATTCGATACCCCCGGCATCGCAATGAAAACGCGCACAGCGCTTCCGCCATCCAGCCGCGCCGTTGCGCACGGCGCCGTGTTCGATCCCGTGTCTGAAGTTTCCTGTGACCTTGCGTTTTCCGACTCACGGAATTGCCTGTGGCCTCACGCCGCGCCGTCTTTGGCGATCGCCAAGGCGCGTTGGTACACATCGCGCCGTGGGGCGCCGGACGCTTCGGCGACCGTGGCGGCGGCGTCGCGCACGCTCATATCCGCCAATGCGCCAAGAAGCATCGCGTCGATATCAACCTCAGCGTCAGAGTCGTCGGGCGCGCCGACGACAATAACGACTTCGCCCTTTGGCGGGTTGTCTTCATAACGTGCGGCCAACGCGACCAGATCTCCGTGGCGGACCTCTTCAAATAATTTGGTCAATTCTCGGGTCACCGCCGCGTCGCGCGGGCCGAGTATATCGGCCATATCCGCCAGCGAATCCGGCAAGCGCCGCGCCGATTCGAAAAAAACCAACGTAGCGTCGATCGCGGCGACCGTTTCCAGCACCGCGCGCCGTGCGCCGCGCCGGGATGGGAGAAAGCCGCAAAACTGAAACCGGTCGGTGGGTAAGCCTGACAGCACCAACCCAGTCATGACCGCTGATGGGCCAGGCAGGGCGGTGACGGCGATTTCAGCTTCGTGACAGGCGCGCACCAGTTTGAACCCCGGATCGGAAATCAACGGCGTGCCTGCATCGCTGACCAGTGCGATGGATGCGCCGTTGCGCATGCGGTCAATCAGGCGTGGTCGTACTTTCGCCGCATTATGCTCGTGATATGTAAGAAGCGTCGTGTCGATTTCGAGCGCGGATAAAAGCCGTCGCGTGACGCGCGTATCCTCACACGCGATGGCGTCGGCGTCCTTGAACGTGTCGATGGCGCGCAGTGTAATATCGCGAAGGTTGCCAATCGGCGTCGCGACAATAAAAAGACCGGCGTCCAGTTTGCCTTCACTCATACTTTACCCGTATATGCTGCAGGTCGTTTACTTCCAACACTGCTCTGAAGTAGGGTCCCGCACCAAACGTTACACCGAAACGCAATTCGAGAATATGTTGAACCGACTCCCAGACCCGATCCAAAAATTTCCGTTCCGCGATTTTTGTCGCCTGGTCCTGCCTGTTTGCCTGGCGGGCGTTTTTATGGCGGGTTGCGTGACCGACACAGTACAAAATTCGGGGGAGTTTCGCAAATTCGATCCGGATGCGACGGCGCAAACCCGGCTTGATAAAACCGCATCGGCGCCGCCCGCGCCTTCGTCGGGCGCGGGGAACCCAGAACCGGTCGTTGCGCCGCAGGCCCCGCGGCCCTTTGTCGTCGCACCGACAATTCCAGACCTTACCCGGGATCCCACGGCGGCGCCCGAATCCGTTGAAACAAAGGTCGCGGTTTTGTTGCCGTTGAGTGGACCAAACGCGCCGCTGGGGCGCGCATTGCAGAATGCGGCGCAGCTTTCTCTGTTTGAACTGGCGGCTGAAGATCTTGTCTTAATGATGTACGACACCGGCGGTGGCGCGGATGGCGCGGCGCGCGCGGCGGAGCAGGCGATGCGCGATGGCGCGGCGATGATCATTGGCCCGTTGCTGGCGGAATCGGTCGCCGCGGCGCGCGATGTTGTGCGGCGCTCGGTGGAGAATTCGGAAATTAACCCGGAAATTAATCCGAAAATTAATATCGTCGCATTTTCGAATTCAAGCGAAGTGGCGGGCGACGGCGTGTTTATTCTCGGCTTTACGCCGCGCCAGCAGGTCTTGTCGATTCTCGATCATGCGGCGGGCGAAGGTTTATCTCGCGTCGTGGTGCTTGCGCCCAGCGATTCCTATGGTCGCGCGGTCGCGGCCGCCGCCTCGTCGCGGGCGGGTATGTTGTTTCAAACGGTTTATTACAATCCTGCGGCGAAGGATCTATCGTCGCCGGTGAAGGCGTTGGCGCGCTATGACCAGCGCCGCGCCGCGCTTCGGGTACACCGAAAAGCGTTGGAGAGAGAAGGCGGTCCGGCGGCGTTGCGAAAATTGCGTCAGTTGGAACAGCGCGACACCCTGGGCGACCCGCCCTTCGACGCGGTGTTGTTGCCCGATACGGGAAAGAACCTGCGGACGTTGGCGTCGCTGTTATCCTATTTCGATGTCGACGCGCCCGCAGTTCAGTTGTTGGGGTTGCGCGATTGGGATTTGATCGCGAATTTGTCCAGCGAACCGCCGCTACACGGCGCGTGGTATAGCGCCACGTCGGTGGAGGGACGCATCGGGTTTGAGCGACGGTACAAGGCGGCGTTTGGCGCGCAGCCTCCACGCCATGCGACGCTGGCCTATGACGCCACCGCCCTGGCGGTGGTGCTCGCGCGCACCGCCAAGGGCGCTTATCCGCCTTTCACGCGCGCGGCGTTGATGTCGCGGAGCGGGTTTCTAGGCGTTGACGGCGTTTTTCGCTTTCAGCCCAGCGGCGTCGCGGAACGCGCTTTTGCGATTTTCGAAGTCACTAAAACCGGCACGAAAGTACGTCGCTCGGCGCCAACGACATTCCGGCGTCTTACGAATTAGAAAACGCCAGCTTTACGGTAGCAAATATTCCAGGACGGCGTTCAAGCGCCGCCGTCCGGCGACCGAGGTGAACAATCGGCCGTCTTCACAGTGCAGCAAATTTTCCTTCACCAGGGTGGCGAGGCGCGCGGGATCGAACGCGTTTGAAAAATCCATGCCGGTTTCCGCGCGCAAGCGCGCCTCAAAGACGCCTTCGGCCAGGCGTAACCCCATCAGCATAAGCTCTGCTCGGCGTTGCTCGGCGTCCAGGACCTCTTCGCTTTCCATGCCGGACCCGGTTTTGGCGACCCGGTCAATCCAGCTATCCGGGTTGCGCAGCCGCGCTATGGCGACCTTGTCGCCGTCTCGCGTTA